>NZ_JBHUGI010000034.1:0-347156 GCF_042681925.1 Sporosarcina siberiensis | reverse complement strand
AGGGAAGGCCTCTTTTCTAGGATTGGTTGTGGTGACTTAATTCTACCAAGAAAAGGTCTTCCTTTTTGTATTTATTCATTTACACAAGATATTTTACACTCTCTGGGCGCGATTTTAGCATAAGAAATTTGAAGAGACTTTAACGTATAAATGAGCAGACCTACAATAATTATTGTAGGTCTGCTCATAAGCTTCCTAACACTGTTTCTTTTTAACAAAAGGTTAATATATGGAACAAAACAAAGATACCTAATTCATATGCGAATTAGGTATCATTTTGGTTGTTTAATTGCATTATTGTACCAGTGAACTGAACGGGTCACACGTAATGGGGGCTGGTTCTTTTTATGTGATTTCGTTACTCACAAGTAAAAGTGTAGTCTAGATTTAAGAATGTTCTTTCTTCTACTATAATACCGTTTTTCTCGAGACAGCCTTCACGGGCAAGTTTTAGTTCTTTGCTATTAAAATAGGATTCCGTTGCAATGAGAATGAAAACTGCTAAAATAGCTGCGAAGCCTATGATGATAACCCCTTTTTTTGTCGACTTGTGCTTTTCATTCATGAGTAACTTCAGCTCCTTTATTCGTTAATGTACTCGATGTAGAGATTGTCATCTGTTTTAATGATTAAGTCTTTCGGAACAAGCAGATGAACAGTTACTTGAGAAGAAGTTGAACTTTGAAACCGATTCCCCAAAGGTACTCTTTCACTAAATTGATTCAATAGAAAGGCGTCTCCATAAGAAATAACTTCTACTTTTGTAGGCGGGGGCGTTGTAAAAGTTACTTCATTATCATTCCATTTTGGTAGTGTGTATTTCATTTGGTCTGAGTAGTCCAATTCGTTGACCATTAATCTTGGCTTTAGAAGTGTTTCTTCGATGATTCCATCATTTTGGGTTTTCCGTTCTATAAGTATCGACGATTGAAAATTCATTTCGTTACTTTGCCACTTTAAAGACAACGTATTACCTATATCATGTGTGCGTTTGTCAATGATCTGGGATCTGTCAATGGACTCCAAATCCCCTTCACGAATCAGTTCATCAATAAGATAAAACTCATTCTCAGAAAATGCTTCCATAGATGGATTTACTGTATTTTTACTCAGTACCTCAGCAGCGATCAGTGCGATTAGAAGAACGCCTATATACAGTCCAAATGAAATATACGTCCACTTTTTATTTACCTGAAAGGTGAAAGACTTTTTAGTGCGTAAGAAGTACGCGGAGATTAGTAAAATTAGAATCATAGGAATGAGTAATGACATTATTTTCTCACCTCCGTTTTATTTGTGATGGCAACTGAAATGACAAATAGTAAAACAACGGTAACTAGAACTTTTAGGATGAACAGTACGATTGATGTTTCGTTTCCATAAAACAAGGCGATTTGGTTAATATTAAAGCCACTCACTCCAAGTAGAAACCAAGGCCCAACGAATACTGCGATAAAGATAATTGGGATGACAAGTTTGCTTCGTTGTATGAGCGATCCGATTGCATACCCTATGCTTGCAAATAAAAGAGTATAAAAGATTGAAGCGATAACCCGCAAGGCGAAATCATAAGGTGAACTGAAAAATCCAGCGGTTTCAATTGCAACAGAATCGTATTTCATGATGGCGAAGAGTTTGATAGTGGAACCTGCAAGTGCTGCTGTAAGGCCCCCGATTATTGCAGCAATCATTAAGAATAAATAACTGGATATATGATGGGAGAATCGATTCGAAACGAACGTGAATGCATCGTTGCGATAAGCCATTGTTGTTAATAGAATCCCTTGTATAACTGCCCAGACAAGTGTAAATATAACGAGCGTATCATTGGTAAGTTGCATCTGTGCAATTTCAAGTGTCTCACCATAACTTGAGAAATGACCACCATTTCCAAAGGACGTAAAGATTCCAAGTAACTGCATGACGAGTAAAGAAGTAAAGACCCCAGTGTAGCCATTAAACTTATATTGAATTTGTTTTTTTACGATATCAGCGAGTCGTGGCTCCGTCAAATACATCATCAATTCCTCCTTTCAAACTAGAAGTAAGGGCAACATATGCATCGTTTGCGGAAACGGGAAGGATCTTTATTCCAAGATCCTGCATGTGAATCAATTCATCAGAAGTAAATGTGTTTTCAACGAGAACTTCATAATAGATTTCGTTCAATTGTCTGTTGAACACATTTTTTTCTGCGATTTGAACACGAACACTTTGTTCAGGTCCAATCAATCGAATAAACATTTCCTGAAGATCGGTAATTGGACCGTGAAAACGCACAATGCCGTCTTTCACAAGAAGAATATCTTCGAGCAAGTCTTCGAT
Organism: Sporosarcina siberiensis; assembly: GCF_042681925.1. Lineage (NCBI taxonomy): Bacteria > Bacillati > Bacillota > Bacilli > Caryophanales > Caryophanaceae > Sporosarcina > Sporosarcina siberiensis. The sequence goes on along the minus strand of NZ_JBHUGI010000034.1, from coordinate 344,831 downwards.
TTCATCAAGATGATGGCTGGACAGCAATATCGTTCGCGGATGGGCAATATAATCTTTCAAAAGTGCGCGGTAAAAGTCTTTTCGAACAGCACTATCCATCCCGGTTGTCGGTTCGTCAAAGATGGTTAGGGGACAGCGTGATGCAATGCCGATGATTGCATTGAATGTGTTCATCTTTCCTTTTGAAAGATGCTTATGACGCATATTGGAATGAAATCCGAAGTACTCAAAGAGCCTTTGTGCGAGTATGGCATCCCAATTGACATAGAATCGTTTCGCTTCTTTCAATATTTCTTCGAGAGAAAGTTTGTCGGAGAAGCTCATCGTATCGTCGACGTAAATTGAGTTTGCGGAGACTTTTATACTGTTAAATGGATTTTCTGAAAAGACATGCACATCACCTGAAGTTTCTTTAATATGTCCGGAAATGATTTTCATTAATGTGGTCTTTCCAACTCCGTTTCGACCGATGATTCCTGTTAAAACACCTTCCGTAATTGTAAAGTTCATTTGATTGAGCACAGAACGATTACGATATGATTTGGTTACATTGTTAAACTCAATCACGTTCATGAAGAACCCTCCTTTTTCTTGTTTCGTTCTTTTGAAATAATCGCTAGTAAGTGCTTTTCATCTACCCCAAGAAGATCTGCCTCTTTAAGTAATTCCACTACGAGCCGTTTTAGCGTCTCTTCTTTTCGTTTTGTAAGTAACTTTTCACGGGCATCAGGTGAGACGAACATGCCGAGTCCGCGGCGTTTGTAAATAAGTTCAGCATCCACCAACAGCGTCAAACCCTTCCCGGCAGTCGCGGGATTAATATTGAAAATCTCTGCAAGCTGGTATTGTGAATACACTTTTGCGTCTGGTAAAAGGGTGGAGTCGATAATACTTGTTTCAATCCACTCCGCAATTTGGATATAGATTGGTTTTGAACCGTCCATGTCAAGCACTAGCATCACCTCCTACTTCTATAGTGCATTACTCTTGTAATGTACTATAGGTTAATTATGAATAAAAGTCAATAAAGAAATAAGCCATTCAGAAGTTTTGGGCAATTCTGTTTGAACAGTGTACAGACCTGAAAAGCTGTGGCATAATAGTGATTATCTATAAACAATTCGTAATACGAAAGAGTTTTGGGGGATTAATATGAAAACGGTATTTTCTTTTGCAAAAGCGTATAAATTACCAATGGCGATTGCGTTAATTTTAATGCTATTGGAGTTAAGTGTAGAGCTTATTCAGCCTTTGTTTATTGCAAAAATCATTGATGATGGAATTATTGCAGGAAACGAAGATGTGATATGGCTGTGGGGAAGCGCGATGATGGGGCTCGCGCTTGTAGCTTTTTTATCAGGAGTTATCAATTCCTATTTCGCGGCACATGCAGCACAAGCTTTTGCTTTTGATTTGCGCCAAGCGTTATTTGGTAAAATACAAGCATTTACAATGTCTACATTTTTACGATTTCCAACGTCTGGACTCATTACACGTTTAACGAGCGACGTTACAATGGTGCAAAACGTTCTATTTATGGGGCTTCGAATCATGTTGCGCGCACCGCTCCTAGTAATCGGAAGCGTAATCATGGCTTTAATCGTCAATGTGAAACTGGCGTTGTTTTTATTAATTGGGGCTCCGTTCCTATTGGTATTTCTTTATTTAATGGCTAAAAAGGGTGTCGGATATTTTTCGGGGATCCAAACTCGCTTAGACCGAGTGAATGGTGTAATCCAAGAAAACCTACAAGCGGTTCGTCTTGTAAAGGCTTATTTACGCGGTATATATGAAACGACTCGCTTCTCTAAAGTGGCAAATTATCTTAGAAGCGATACGGTACGAGCAATGCGTTTAATGGAGCTTATTTTACCGGTCTTGTTACTCGTTATGAACGTGAGTTTAATGGCGGTATTGTGGTTCGGTGCATTTGAGGTTCGTGATGGTGGCGCGCAAGTTGGAGAACTTGTTGCGGTTGTGAACTATGCGATGCGAATGACAGGTGCATTTTCAATGTTTGCATTTATTATTGTCGCATTTTCTAGAGCAAAGGCGTCTTCAGAACGAATGGAAGAAGTTCTTCTGGCCAATGAAAATCTAGAAATTCAAGATTCAGAAGAAGCACAAGTTAGACCTTTGGAAGGTGAACTTGAATTTAGAAATGTATCTTTTAATTATCCAAGAAGCGAAAAACCAATTCTGGATAATATATCTTTTAAAGTTTCGCAGGGTGAAAAGCTCGCGATTATGGGAGCAACCGGGTCAGGAAAGTCTACATTACTGAATTTAATTCCACGAATTTTTGAAGCATCGTCAGGAGAAATATTGGTCAGTGGAATGGAAGTCCGTGAGTGGCCATTAAAGGATTTACGCGACTCGATAGGTCTCGTTCCTCAACAATCCATTTTATTTACGGGATCGATTTTAGAAAACTTATCATGGGGAGCACCTTCTGTAACTACCTCGGATACTGAAGTACATATTGATGAACTTGAAGAGGCTGCAAAGAAAGCTCAAATTCACGAATCCATCGATTCATTCCCACAAAAGTATGCTACGCGTGTGGGGCAAAAAGGTGTCAATTTATCTGGTGGACAAAAACAACGATTGTCCATTGCAAGAGCACTCGTGCGGAAACCTTCAATACTTATTTTAGACGACAGTACAAGTGCACTTGACGTTAAGACGGAAACGGCATTATGGGATGCGTTAGAAGGAGAAAATGCAACAATGCTTGTCGTCACGCAGAAAATTCAAACTGCAAAAGGGGCAGACAAAATTCTGTTATTGGATGAAGGAATCGTTGTTGGTTACGGGACGCATCAAGATTTAATGAAACAGTCTCGTTTATACAGAAGAATTGCGGAATCGCAGTCGGAAGAGGAGGTGATAACCGATGTTACGCATCCTTCGTAAACCATTTGGTTATGAACCGATTCTAACGAAAGAAGATATTAAAGGTCCCGCGAAAAAGAAAACAGAGCGTGCAAGAAACTGGAAATCGGTCCTACACCGAATTTGGCTACTTGTAGACGAACAACGAGCGCTTTTAATTACGGTTTTAGCACTCGTTTTTGTCAGTTCGGTCCTAGCACTTCTTGGACCAATCCTTGTTGGGAACATTTTGGACAATAATATTATAAAAGGTGAATTCACCAATCTTGGAAGTAAAATCGGTTGGCTTATCGCAGTTTATATTGGTTTATCCACCGCGCTGTACTTACAAAACTATTGGATGGTAGGGATTGCTCAGCAGACAGTTTATCGACTGCGTACAAGTTTATTTGCCCATCTGCAAAAACTACCCGTGACCTTTTTTGATAAAAGACAGCATGGAGAGCTTATGAGTCGGATGACGAACGATATTGAAAACGTCAGCCAGACCTTGAACACTTCATTTATACAGGTGTTTTCAAGTGTCTTGACGCTCGTTGGAACGACCGCGGTTATGTTGTATCTCAGTCCACTTTTAACTTTATTGACGATGAGTATTATACCGCTTATGTTCATAGCGATGCGGTGGATTACGCGTCGAACAAGTAAACTGTTTAAAGAACAACAAATTGCAGTTGGGGAATTAAACGGAATGATTGAAGAAACCATTTCGGGACAACGCATTGTGAAGGCTTTTTCTCAGGAAGCACGTGTTATGGAAGAGTTTAGAGAAAAAAGCGATCGTCTTCGTCGAACAGGTTTTTGGGCACTGACGTATTCGGGTTTTATTCCCAAAGTAATGAATACGTTAAATAATGCGAGTTTTGCTATCGTTGCAGGTGTGGGTGGGTTGCTTGCACTTAGAGGTGACGGTGCCGTGACGGTTGGAACGATCGTGATATTTACGGAACTCGCACGTCAGTTTACACGTCCGCTCAATGATTTAGCGAACCAGTTCAACACAGTTCTATCTGCCCTTGCTGGAGCGGAGCGTGTTTTCGGCATTATGGACGAACCGATTGAGAAAGATGATGCGACGGAGTATGAAGATATGTTGCTGAAAGGCGATGTTGAATTCCGTGATGTATCTTTCGGTTATGCGGTAGAAACGGATGGCTATACGATTGAAAATGTTTCATTTCATGTAAAAGCTGGTGAAACAGCGGCTTTTGTTGGTGCAACAGGAGCTGGAAAGACAACAATTATGCAACTTCTAGCGCGATTTTATGAAATTAATAAAGGTGAGATATTAATAGATGGCATTCCAATTCATAAGTTGCCGAGAAAAACACTTCGCAGTCAAACAGCGTTTGTTTTACAAGATCCATTTCTATTCGAAGCGACTGTTTTCGAAAACATTCGGTATGGAAAACTAGACGCGACAGATGATGAAGTCATTGCGGCAGCTAAAAAGGCGAATGCACATAATTTTATTGAAAAACTAGATGAAGGCTATGACACAGTTCTTACTGCGGACGGTGAAGAAATTTCACAAGGTCAAAAGCAATTGCTGTCCATTGCAAGGGCGCTTGTGGCAGATCCTGTACTTCTACTTCTTGACGAAGCGACAAGCAGTATCGACACGGTGACAGAGTTGGAAATTCAAGAAGCACTCGATCGCCTTATGGAAGGACGAACGAGTTTCGTCATCGCACACAGACTGAATACCGTTCGAAAAGCAAATACTGTTCACGTAATGGAACAAGGGCAGCTCATTGAATCGGGGAACCAAGAAGAACTCATCGAGCAACAAGGTGTTTTCTACAACATGTTGCGCGAATCTGAAATATAAGAATTCAAAAGAAAAAGCTGCAAGAGGATGATATCTTCTTGCAGCTTTTTTGATTTTGAACAAACGTTGTGAAGTTTTGGTGGAGTGTTGAGATGTTTAGTGTAAACGTTGCAAGGTTTTGATGGAGTGTTGCGAAGTTCTGTGGAAACGTTGTGAAGTTTGTGAAGCGTTGCGAGGTTTGGTTAAAACGTTGTGAAGTTCCGGTGAAAAAGTAAATTAAAAAGCACTAGGGTATCTATAACGAATAGACACTCTAGTACTTATTGGGAAAGTTTTTCTTACATTAAATAAAAGTTACTGTTCTTCTTCAATATCGAGTTTTGTACCGTCGTCGAAATCTATTTCTAAATCAAACTTTGAATACATATCAATTCCGTAATACTCTAATATCTTGTCGATCACATCTTGTTTAGAAGTGTCTTTTGTTATGAAAATGTCGACGAAAAGTTTGTTCAGTTCATTAAAAGCTTCCTCATCTTTTAGCTTTACGTTTTCAAGCTTATTTTCGAATTCAGCCTCAATCTTACTTTTCGATACATCATATTCGGCGTCAATTGCATCCTTACCATCGATTTCAATATCAAGATCGAATTTATTAAAACCATATCCATCGCCAGTCTCTATAGAGCCGCCGACTTTGTCTCTTTCAGGAATAACAAGAGCCTCTTCTGTGTTCTCTTTATCTGCATTCTTGCCTAAATTACCACAACCACCAACAATTAAAGCTCCGAGCAACAAAACAAATCCTAAGAATATAAACTTTTTCAAGTTTTCCACGGCCTTTCAAATTTAATTTCCCTATTCTTATTTTTACCTCTTTGTAAGGAAATTAAACAAAAAAGAATTGTCAGTCAAAAGATCACCATTTTGCGATGTGTTCTTCTGAACAACCAAGCATTTGCCGAATCTTTAGTTTGGAGTGGTTTTCTAATAGTATTTCTCCATCAAAATACCCCACTAGTTGATGTACCTCAGTTCGAACGATTTTAATGTTTGTCGCAGAAACACGTTCAAAAAAAGGTGTGAATGTTAGATTCACCGTATCGGAAAATTTCGTTTGTATTTTCCATTGGTTCATAAAGTTAGATGAATCATAAGTGAATATAACATCCTCATGAATTTTTGTCATAGCTCCATTGATGAATACTGCATTTTCAGTCATACCAGTACCATCAGTCCATTTTCCTCCGAAGTTTAGCCCGATTCTGCGACCGCCAAGTCGTTGAGAAGCCATAGCCCAATTCCACTCTGCATTTCGTGGCCAAATACCACGTCCATAATCAAGCACAGCAAAACTATAATCTGGATTAAAATCATATCTTTTATCGCCAATCTTTACAAAACCGGAAGTTGGAAGTGTATGGTGTTTGGCTGTGAATTGAAAAACGTTTCGACTTTTTGGGATTACAACATTCAAAGACTCATCATTTGGTGGATGAGTGATGTGTAAATCGGCGTGTAGTATTTCATTATCAAAATCAGGAATTGTTACGGAAAGATGAGTCTCTCCCTGAATGTGAAACATTTGAACGGTGAGATTATCATTTGTAAATTTAACGCTTTCAAGAACATTTTCGGGCATTTTTACGGATCGCCCCATTGGAATTGTTATTTGTTTTTCAAAAAAGCGCTGAGTTTCATAATCTAAAATATAAACAAAACAGACGACGGCATAGTCAATATGACTAATTGTTGCAGAAAACATGAGATTTTCTCCGTATACACACCAGTAATTCCACTTCTTTTTTTTCATGAAGTTTTTCGCTAAATTACTTTGGATTAAAGGATGCCGAGCAAAGCCGATTGCTTCTGGATTAAGCAATCCCTTGCTGTCGCAAAGTGTAACGGGTGCTGTGATTTCTCTTTCAACGTGCTGCATGCCGACTTCCCCCTGACTATTGTTTTTATAATGACTTATTGCTATACTTCTTATTGTACCAAATTAACGGGGGCTTAGCTCAGCTGGGAGAGCGCTTCGCTGGCAGTGAAGAGGTCGTCGGTTCGAGCCCGATAGTCTCCATAGGTAAGATGAAAGTGTTTCGGGATTTTTCCGAGGCACTTTTTTGTGGTTTAATATTGAGAAGTTGATTGCGATTGCATTTAAGTACTTCTTTCTTTTATTCAACCGAAATTGCATTCCTATCGTCTTTCATTCATAAGTTGTCAAAAGGAGGCTGTGTTTAATGTACGATAGGGAAGCGGCAGTTCAATATGCGAATAAGTGGTGGAACGACTACAACCCTGCATATCCGAAATTTGATGTAGATTGCACAAACTATGTATCACAATGTTTACGTGCGGGTGGGGCACCGATGTGGGGATATCCAAATCGTGAAAAGGGTTGGTGGGTTCAAGGGGGAACTTGGAGTTTAAGTTGGTCAACATCTCATTCACTTAGATGGTATTTAGGCACATCGAAAAAAGGATTGACTGCGACACGGGTAGCATCCGCAGATTTACTTGAACCGGGTGATGTGATCTCTTATGATTTTCAAAACGATGGAAGATACGACCATTCAACAATTGTTACTGCAAAAGTGGGTGGGGTTCCACTTGTCAATGCACATACGTATAACGTTCGGCAGCGGGATTGGGCGTACAAAGATTCCTATGCAAGCACACCAGATGCTAGGTATGTATTTTTTAAAATTAACGACCATTTTTCATGATGAAGATGTAAGGCATCTGGTAACTAGACATGAAAAAGACAGTTCATCTTTAAATAGATGAACTGTCTTTTTGAATTATTTTTCATACCATAAAACTGCAAGTGTACCTTCTCCGGCATGTACAGCTAGAACGGAACTCATTTCACCAATTTCAACTTCCATTCCAGGAACTTGTTCTTGAATAAGTTTTTTCAATTGATTGGCTTGTTCTATAACATTGCCTTGCATAAGATAGATTTTATGAATGCCATTTTTATGTGCCTCAATTACTTTATCAATCAAATATTGCATAGCACGTTTTTCGGAACGGACTTTAGCGATTGGTTCTAGTTCGCCAGAGGCATTGATGTGAACGATAGGTTTCACTTTTAATAGACTGCCGAGATAAAACTGTGCAGCACTCATGCGACCGCCTTTATATAACTGTTCTAAATTACCCATTAAAATATAGGTGTTACAACTGCCAACCATCTGGTCAAGTTCAACTTTAATTTCCGCTACGGTTGCACCATTTTTATGCATTTCCATGCCGTGTTGGAGGAGTCCTGTAATTCCGTAAGACAATTGAAGGGAATCGACAAATGTAATAGGGAACCCAGCAATTTCGGCGCCACCCATTGAAGAGTCGAGCGTTCCACTCATTTTTGACGATAAATGAACAGCAAATGCTTCTTCATAGTCTTCAGCAATTATTTTATATTTTTCTCCAAACTCTCCAGCTGAAGGTTGCGAAGTTTTAGGAAATTGGTCAGCGTTTCTAATTTTTGTATAGAGTTCCTCAGCTGTTAAATCGATACCATCTATATATTGGTCTTCTCCAAAATGGATATTTAGAGGTATCGAAAAGAAGTCTGGATTTTCTTGAAGTTCTTTTGGGATATAGGCAGTACTATCTACAATCCAGGCTATTGGTTTTTTTGCCAAAATAAAATCCCCCTTTTTAGTTGTTTTTACACACTATTAATATTATACCATGAAAAGTAATCAGAAAGTATTGTAAATAATGATTGGTTCGTTCAAATTCAAGGAATCGGCAAATAAAAACAAGTTAAGGTATAATGGAAAAAAGAACATCAAAAGGGGAAATGGTTAATGAATGAACAAGCCTTATCAGTAAGAGATGCAATCCTTACACGTCGTTCAATAAAAAATTTCAACGTACAGCCAGTGGATACCGAAAATATTGCGGAAATCCTAGAAGATGCTTCATGGGCACCGAATCATGGAAACCGTAATCCTTGGCGTTTTGTCGTCGCTGCGAGCGGGGAATACACTGCGTTTTTAGATGTACTTCGTGAGTACGGCGTGCCTAAATGGAAAGAGCTAGATGAAGATGCGCTAGAGCAACAAATGAAGAAGTTTACGGGTCCCGGTGCAGCAGTTTTTGTAATTGTTCCGGAAGACGCACGTCAGAAAGAAAGACTAGAAGATTACGCGGCAGCAAGTATGTTTATCCAAAACGCACAACTGCTTGCGTTGGATAAAGGAATCGGCACTTGCTGGAAAACTCCTCCGTTTTTGGATAACCCGAAATTCAGGGCAGACCTTGGAGTAAAACAGGGTGAAAGAATCATTAGTATGTTGCAATTCGGTTATTTTGATAATGCTCCGAAAGCGCGTCCACGAGTTGATATGACTGAACTCATTACATATTTCGGTCGTGAAATAGAATAAACAAAAAACCGGATTGCGTTTAGTACATGCAATCCGGTTTTATTGTTGTAAAAAAATATATCCGACACTTGGGACGTGATATCCGACAAACGCATGCGGATATCTGACAAGTAAAGGGTTATATCCGACACATCCAACGATATATCCGACAGTTTAAACATAATATCCGCAAAACGGGACTTAAGACCGCCATAAAAAAGCCGAATCCTCAAAAGGATTCGGCTTTCATCTTATTTTTTAAGTTCATCCCGCGTAAAATGAGCAATTTCGTAGTAATAATCGCCAATGACGCGCAAACCTTGGTCAAAGTTTTCCAAGTGGAAGTGTTCATTTGGAGCATGGAAGTTTTCCGATGCGAGACCGAAGCCCATTAGAACGACAGGAAGGTCCAGGATTTCATCAAAAGCAGCTACAATTGGAATCGATCCTCCACCACGTATGTAAGCTGTTGGTACATTGTATACTTTTTCATACGATCGACCGGCTGCTTGAATTGCAGGATGTTCGAATGGTGTGATATATGGTTTACCTTTGTCAAATTCGGTTACAGTAACAGTGACTCCGACGGGTTTATGTTTTTCGATATGTGCTTTAAGTTTTTCAACAATTTCTTCAGGATCTTGGTTTGGAACGAGGCGACATGTTATTTTTGCTCCGGCTTCAGCTGGTAACACCGTTTTAATGCCTTCACCTGAAAATCCGCCGAAAATACCGTTGAGCTCAAGTGTTGGTCGAACCCATGTCTGTTCAAGATGTGTATATCCTTTTTCACCGAACAACTCTGGTACTTCCAATTCATTTTTTAACGCTTCTTCGTCAAAACCGAGTGCATCATAGGCTGCACGTTCTTCATCCGATAGTGCTTGAACATTGTCATAAAAACCTTCTACAGTTATTGTTCCATCTTTATCACGGAATGAAGCGAGGACTTCAACTAGGGCATGGAGTGGGTTTTGAACACCACCTCCGTATAGTCCAGAGTGAAGATCGCCTTTTGCTCCTTTGACATCGATTTGAACGCCGCAAAGTCCACGAAGTCCGTAACATACAGCAGGTTTGCCAGGTCCGTACATTCCTGTATCTGAAATGACAATGAGATCAGCAGATAGTTTTTCTTTATTTTCTTCGATGTATTTTTCAAGACTAGGGCTGCCCACTTCTTCTTCGCCTTCGATTAAAAACTTAACGTTTACAGGTAGGCTTCCGGTTTCTTTAATAAGCGCTTCAACCGCTTTTACGTGCATAAATACTTGTCCTTTATCATCACTTGCTCCGCGTGCAAATAATTTGTTGTCACGAATTTCAGGGTCGAATGGACCGCTTTCCCAGAGTTCAATTGGATCTACAGGTTGTACATCATAATGACCGTAAACAAGAATTGTAGGTTTTCCTTCTGCATGAAGCCAATCTCCATAGATGACTGGATGTCCATCCGTTTTATCGATACTTAAATTTTCGATTCCTGCGTCTTGGAGAGATTTTAATAGCCACTCTGCTGCAAGTTGCATATCCTTTTTGTGTTCAGATAATGCACTAATACTAGGTATTTTTAAAAAGTCCTTCAATTGTTCAATATGTGCGTCACGGTTTTCTTTGAAATAACCATCAAGTGCTTGTAAATGATCCAACTCAATCCCTCATTTCAAAAAGTTTTTGTATGGAAATAGTATAGCAGACTTGTTTGAATTTAAGTTAGAATTACAGACGCGAAATAGAACGATATGGTATGATATTTAAAACTCATATGGCGAATTAATAACGTGAAATGATCAATTATTCTGGGAGGAACTGCACTTGTTTATCGCACTAGGCTTCTTTTTAATAATGTCGTTTTTTCTTTCTGGAAGTGAAACGGCACTTACAGCAGTAAACAGGATGAAAGTCCAATTTCGAGCGGAGCAAGGAGATGTACAATCTGTAAAGCTGCTGGAATTAATATCGAAGCCAGATCGCATGATTACTGCAATATTAATCGGAAATAACATCTCAAATATAATGATGCCGACAATCGTTACGATGATTGGATTGGAACGTGGTTGGAAAGTTGGGATTTCTACTGGTGTTTTGACTGTAGTCATTATTATCTTCGGAGAAGTTTTACCTAAAACAATAGCTGCAACTTTTTCAGATAGAGTGTCTTATGTCGTAGCTCCTGTCATTGCAGTTCTCGTTAAAGTGTTAACACCACTCACATCGTTACTTTCGGCATTTACAAATATTTTTATACGGATTATATCAAAAGGTACAGTGACACAAGCAACTTTAACAAAGGATGACCTAAGATCGATGGTGGATATTGCATCTATTGAAGGTACATTTGAGCAAGCTGAATCGCTTCGGCTAAAGGGAATACTCGATTTTCCAGATAAAGATGTTTCAGATGTTCTGGAAACACACCGAACAGATATTATAGGTTTGCCGATTGAAGCTACGTACGAAGAAGCTCGTGATACAATTCTTGAATATTTTTATACTCGATATCCTGTATATGAGGAAAGTATGGACACCATTATTGGGGTATTTTATTCGAAAATGATTATTGAATGGTCGATGACGCCAGAGAAAACACTTGGAGAGCTAATCGACCGCGATTTGTTATATGTTGTTCAGTCTGCAAGTGTCGAGACGGTTTTTAAAAGAATGCTCTCGAAAAAGAAACATATGGCAATTGTATTGGATGAATACGGTGGAACGCTTGGTATTGTAACTCAGGAAGATATTATTGAAGAGATGATTGGACAAGATATAGAAGATGAAACAGACAGTGAAGACGAAGCTCTCATTTATGAAAAAACCGAAAATGTACTTACATGTCACGGTAGGCTTGAAATTGTAGATGCGATGGAGCTGTTAGGTGTTGAGTTACCAACAGATCATGAGACAATTGGCGGCTTTGTATTGCAGGAGCTTGGACATTTACCAGAGTCTGGTGATAAGTTCTCTTACGAACAGCTTCGTATCGAGATTGAAGAAATGGAACGTAATCGAATTGTGCGAATGACCATTACAAACTTGGAGCCGCAAGTATAAAAGACCTTGTCTTGAGAGATTTACCTAGAAGCTTTCTGCGAAGTTAAGGTTCCTTACACATTTGTAAGTAAGCTGAAAGAGAATACGATGGCTGTAAACCCGTTAATTGCTGATAATGTTAATTAACAGTAAGAGACGGGGGAGTTAGCAATGGAACAAAATCTAGATGGCTTGTATGAGGAATATGGTCGCTATATTTATCATTTGTGTTTAAAATTGACACGTAATAAAGAAGAGGCAGAAGATGTCATGCAAGACGTCTGGGTTAAAGTTGTTCGCTATGAGGACCGAATTACCGATGTGGATCATATGAAAGCATGGCTAACTACGATTTGTATGAATACGTTTCGGGATCGTTATCGGAAAGATGTCAGACGAAGCAAGCATGTTATGAATCAGCCTGATACATTAGACGTTCCGCTTCTAGATTTGGTTGCAAGTGAAGATTTAACGCCTGGTGAGCTTCTTGAGAAGAATGATATTGAGTTTCTTGTTCAACAAAAGATTGGCGAGCTTGATGTGATTTATAGAAAAACGATTGAATATTTCTATGTGTATCAGTATTCCTTGATTGAGATTTCGGAGCTTATGAAGGTTTCAATTGGTACTGTTAAGTCTCGGTTGTTCCGCGCGAAGAAGTATTTGAAGGAAATCATGATGCAGGATAATAGTGTAAGAGAATATGTTATTGCATAAGAGTGTAGCCGGTTTATGGCTATGCTTTTTTGTTTGGAATTTTTAATGGTAAAGTAGCGGGTAACAGGATTCATTAGTTAAAAAAGGATTCAAAAAAGACTGCCGAAGGGCAGTCTTTGGATTATTCGAATTCGGCACGTTTTTTATTGAGTTCCGCGAGTTCTGCTTCTAATTTAGCGAGTCGCAGTTCGGCCTTATGAACGAAGCTGTCGTTTCCGGTCGATTCTAGTTTTTCGATATCGCCCTGTAAATTGATATAGTCCATTTTTAGTTCAGCGATTGCATTTTCTACTTGTCTTTGATTCATGAAGAAAACCCCTATCTCTTTTCCTCATTGTAGCATGTTGGACGTCTTTTTTCCTGTGGATTCACCCCCGGTTTTTCGTTTGGGGTATTCCAGGTAGTAATAAATTGCTTCTACAATCGAGTCTTTTCCGCTGCCGAGCCCAAGCGCGGTTTGTCTTGCGATTGCCTTTTTTCTAAGTGATTCATGTAAAAGAGGCTCCATAATTGCATTTAGTAAGCTCGATTGTTTTATTTTCCGACCGGTCCCGAGATGAATAAAACCATGCTGTTCTTTTGGGAAGGCGAGAGACAATTCGAAATCATTTTGCGCGACAACGACACATGGAATCCCCATTACAGCTATTTCAAATGGCATATATCCTGATGCGCATAGAACGATGTCAGCGGAAGAGAATGCTTCGTGTAAATCGAATGGAAAAGTTTGAATGAACGTATTTCTTCTACCAAGGGCCATCATTTGAAGTTCGCTTACGTCATGGCTATAGTTTTCGCCGACTAAAACGGTTACTTTTAGCGGGATTTGTAATTGAAGCATATGACGCAAAGCGCGGTAAGACAGATTACCTGTATCTTCCTCACCAAATGAAATAACGAGATGTGGAAGTGGCTGACTTAATTTTCTTTTCAGACCAATATTTTTATAAGATGCAAGTTGTTCATCAACAATAAAGTTTTTGATTCCCTGGATGTAATGATCGGGAACTTGATCATTTGTTTCAGAGTAAAGTGTTTGGAAGACAATGTCCGCAAACTTTCCACCCTCCCCAAAGTCATCAAAATGGATTACTGTTGGCACAATTTCACATATTTTCTCAACTTCTTCTTGTAAAGTGGAACCGGTATCACGCAGAAGAATATCGGGTTTTATTTCCGAAATTGTCTTTAACAGTGTTGAACTTGGAGCAATTGTCACTGTTTTAAAATCGGTGGGTGCTACTGGAGAGTGATTCCCACGGAGAAATATGATTTCGACACCTTCAAGTGCTCGGGCGATTGTTTCAGCTCTTCTTTCAGGGTATGTCCCTTTTCCATCCGAGTGACTAATGTGAATGACTGCTTTTTTCTTATGATTGTTGTCTATTAGAATCATCCTTCCTCATACCATCGATTTATACATCTCTTAATCGTATGGTCTGAAAAAAGTTTATATGTATTTAAATATGGAATAAGATTGTCTATATGATAAACTTATATTATTTACAACTGAGGGAGGACCTTTTATTGTTTGAGTCATTGTTATTTAATCTCATGCTTGTTGTGTTAATTGGTATATTATCGCAATGGGTTGCGTGGCGATTCCGTATGCCAGCGATTGTTGTGATGTCAGTTGTTGGGCTTCTTGTAGGGCCTATCTTCGGCGTTATTAATCCCCAGGAAAGTATGGGAGAGTTTTTTGAACCAATTATTACATTTGCAGTTGCAATCATCTTATTTGAAGGAAGTTTGAATTTAGATTTCCGCGAAATCAAGGAATTTAGAAAGCCTGTTTTTAGAATTGTTACCGTAGGTGCAGTAATTGCTTGGATTGCAGGGTCTCTAGCAGCGCACTATTTCGCGGGGCTTTCATGGGCTGTTGCATTTATAATGGGGGGCTTGTTCATTGTCACAGGACCAACTGTTATCTTACCGCTCCTTAGGCAGGCGAAGTTAAAGCCACGTCCCGCGGCGATACTGAAGTGGGAAGGGATTGTTGTAGATCCCTTTGGTGCATTGCTTGCGGTATTTGCTTTCGAGTTTTTCAAGTTCTTAAATAGTGAAGTTACATTGAATTCATTCTTACTTTTCTTTGCTGCATCTTTTTTCGCCGTCCTCCTTGGTTGGGGTTCGGGGAAAATACTTGGTACTGCGTTTGAACGGGGCAATGTGCCTGAGTTTTTAAAGTCTCCTGTATTATTCGCAGTTGTACTATTCACATTTGTATTATCAGATGAAATCATGCTGCAGACAGGTCTTTTAGCTGTAACTGCGATGGGAATGAAGATGGCAAATATGCGTTTGTCGTCGATTCAAGACATTCGACACTTTAAAGAAAATATATCGGTATTGCTCATTTCGGGTATATTTGTGATGCTCACTGCTTCACTCGATCCAGGTGTGCTAATCGAAATATTTAACGTGAATATCATGTGGTATGTACTTGTAATGCTCTTTATTGTTCGACCTCTGTCGATATGGGTTTCAACAATAGGAACAGAACTGACGAATCGGGAGAAATTACTTATTGGTTGGATCGCGCCACGTGGAATTGTAGCGTTAACTGTTTCTGGATATTTTGCTACGATTTTATTAGATCATGGTTACGAAGATGCCGAAATTCTGACAGCATTGACGTTTGCACTTGTTTTTACAACGGTTCTTGTACATGGCTTTTCCATAGGACCTCTTGCTAAAAAATTGAACTTACAAATAACTGACGAATCGGGTGTACTCATAGTCGGTGGTTCCCGTTTTGCTGCAGACTTAGCTGCATCTATTAAGAGTACTGGCAACGAAGTACTCATCGTAGATCAGACTTGGACTGGCCTATCGCATAGCCGTAAAGTTGGGCTTAACGGGTTTGTGGGAGATATTCTTTCAGAGCAACTGGATTATCATTTGGACTTGACACCGTATCGATTCATACTAGCAATGACGAATTTAGATACGTATAATGCACATGTTTGCGAGGATTTCGTACCTGATCTAGGTCGTGAATTTTTGTTTCAAACAGCGGCTCTTGAGACGAATGTTGAAAAGAATTATAAAATTACTGGAGGGCGGTTACTTTTTTCTCCAGCAGTATCGATTTATGATTTAGAGGAAAGAATGAACGAGGGGCATGTAATTCGTAAAACACTTATTACGAAACAGTATAGTTATACACAATACTTGCGTGAGAGAGATGACACATCAATCTTGCTTTATATACTCCGCACAGACGGCTCCATTGAATTTTATTCACCAAAAGTTGAACTGAAAGCAGAAGCTGAAGATACAGTTATTGCATTGGTTTATCCAACGAAAACAATTGAACGGGTGAAAGAACGATTGAAAGATGTGAACGAAGAAGCTGAGATTCCGCATCAGAAAATAGAGGGGTTATTTTCGACTGAAATAAAAGCAGAGAAATCTTTTATTCCGGGTGATGCACCTATTTCAGCAAAATGAAAAGGGGTATTGTGTAGTAGGAGGTTTTTTAAATGAAAGTATTATTCGTTAACGGTACAGTGATTGGAAAGAAAACAGGAGTAATGCTTGAAATTATTCGAAACTATATAGAGAAAACAAATTGTGGATATAGTTTAGAAATCATGAATTTGAAGGATTATGAACACCAAATTGTCGATGGACGTCCGCTTATCGAATATAATACAGATATGCAAGAAATCGTTCAAAAGTTTAAGGAGGCGGATGGCTATGTCATTGCGTCGCCAATTTTCCAAGGTTCTATACCCGGTGTTTTGAAAAATGTATTGGATATGTTAGATCCAAGTACGATGCGATACAAGCCTGTTACAATTGTCGCAACCGGGGGTACTTACCAACATCATCTTGTAATGGAATATCAGTTAAAACCTATATTGGATTACTTTAGATGTATGGTAACGCCAAATTACGTTTATACACAGGCTGGAGATTTCGATCACGATAACCGGATTAGTAGTAACGATGTCCATGATCGTTTTCGGGAACTGGCACGTGTTTTTGTTCAATATGCAGAGATGAGCAAGGTTCTTAGAGAAGTTCCAAATACTAAGAAATAGTTTTGATGTCACCCAATGAAACAATTGTTGGGTGATTTTTTATTGCGCATTTTGTATGCTCCCGTGATAAAACCAGTTGCGTGACATGCATTGCATCTAAATCTCCCGTATAATTGATGTATGTAGAAAGGGGATTTATTTAACTTATGTCTAAATCACTTGTATTAGCTGAAAAACCCTCAGTCGCTCGAGATATTGCGCGAGTTTTAGGGTGTAACAAAAAAGGAAATGGCTTTCTTGAAGGAACAAACTATATAGTGACATGGGCACTCGGTCACCTCGTAACGCATGCTGATCCGGAAGGGTACGGCAATGAATTTAAAGAATGGAAGCTCGAGCATTTACCGATTGTTCCAGAACCGTTTAAGCTCGTGCCGATTCGTCAAACAATGAAGCAATTCAATGCGGTAAAAGCGCAACTTCGAAGAAATGATGTAAAAGATATTATAATTGCAACAGACGCAGGACGCGAAGGGGAACTCGTTGCTCGTTGGATTCTTGAAATGGCGAAAGTCAAAAAACCTGTAAAGCGTTTATGGATCTCATCTGTCACAGATAAGGCGATTAAAGACGGTTTCAACAATCTGAAAGACGGCCGTGCCTATGAAAATTTATATGAAGCTGCAGTTGCACGTGCGGAAGCGGACTGGGTCGTTGGTATAAATGCAACCCGTGCACTAACGGTGAAGTACAATGCTCAACTTTCAACGGGTAGAGTTCAAACGCCGACACTAGCGATGATTGCAGAGCGTGAAAACCAAATTCGTGATTTTAAGCCAAAACCGTTTTACGGCATGCAAGCATTAACGGAAACTGCGAAATTCACATGGCAAGACAAAGCAGGTCAAACGCAATCCTTTGATAAAGAATTAATTGAGAAGCGGATGGCGGCCCTAAATAACGTTCAAATTGGAACGATTAAAGAAGTGAAAATAACACCGAAAACACAACCAGCACCTCACTTATTTGATTTAACAGAGTTGCAAAAAGAAGCACATCGTCTTTGGTCATGGTCCGCAAAAGAAACATTATCCACATTGCAGGGGCTTTATGAGCGTCATAAAGCGGTTACGTATCCCCGCACAGATTCCAAGCATCTAACTTCGGATATGGAAAGTACATTGAAAGAGCGGATAAAGGCAGTTGACCTTGGACCTTATCGCAAGTCAGTCAACATGCTACTGCGGTCAGGAACGATTAAACCTCAACGCGGCGTAATTGACGATAAAAAAGTTACGGATCACCATGCAATCATACCGACAGAGGAAACTCCGATTCTGCAAGATTTATCGGATAAAGAAAAGCGCTTATATGACTTGATTGTTAAACGTTTTCTTGCTGTGTTCTTTGGGCCGTTTCGTTATGATCAAGTAATTGCAGAACTGACTGTTGGAAGTGAACTATTCAATGCAAAAGGCCGGACGATTACAGATGTCGGGTGGAAAAAAGTATATCAGGATGAGGATGTTGAAGTTGAATCCGATACGCTTCCAGCATTCACAAAGGGCGAAGAAGTAAAAATTCGTGCAATTGTAATGACAGATGGAAAAACGAAGCCGCCTGCACGATTCAACGAAGGAACATTGCTTGGTGCGATGGAGAACCCTTCACAGTTCATGCAAGGCGAATCCAAAGACCTGATTAAAACAATAGGTGAAACAGGTGGACTTGGAACTGTTGCTACTCGTGCAGACGTTATTGAGCGTTTATTTGGTTCATTTGTCATGGAGAAAAAAGGGAATGATATCTATACAACATCCAAAGGTAGACAATTGTTGGAACTCGTTCCGGAAGATTTAAAATCACCAGCTTTAACTGCAGAATGGGAACAAGGATTATCCAAAATCGCAAGCGGTCAAATGAAGAAAGCGGCATTTATGAAAGAAATGATTCTTTTTTCGAAAAAGACTGTAACTGAAATAAAAACAGATGAAAAAAAATACAAACATGATAATGTAACAGGTAAAGCATGTCCAGATTGCGGTAAACTTCTTTTAGAGGTAACGGGAAAACGCGGTAAAATGCTCGTCTGTCAAGATCGAGAATGTGGTCATCGAAAAAATGTTTCCACGCTAACGAATGCCAGATGTCCTGTTTGTAAAAAGAAGTTAGAGTTGCGCGGTGAAGGCGACGGGAAGATCTTTGTTTGTAAATGTGGACATCGTGAAAAGTTATCGGCATTTGAAAAGCGCAGAGAGAACTCCGGCGGTAAAAAAGCAGATAAACGCGATGTTCAAAAATTTATGAAAAAGCAAGAGGAACCAGAGAATACAGCTATGGCAGATGCTTTAAAAAAGCTATTTGAAAAGTAAAAATAAATATAAAACCTCCATCGGGTGGATGTAATCATGTGAAGGTATGATTGATTTACATGCTGAATTTAGGTATAGTATAGTTATTCAATAGTTCAGAAAACTATAGTGCGGGAGGTGGAGTGACATGAATGCCGTTTTGACCAATGCTTCAATGAACGATCAACTGCAACGTTATGATGCTATTCGACGAAGAAATGCGGACGACGCATACAATCGAACGATACAATATAATGGGCAGAATCGTAAAACTGTAGAAGATTTGGAGGCTTTACTCACCGGTAAAAACGAGACTGAAACTGTTCAAACAAACCGAAAAGAACAATCAGTCCAACCCAATCAACCGGAGAACCAGGCATTCCAACCACTCGGCGCGGGGCAATTAAAACAGGCATCCTTACCCGTTGGAAAAACGTTGGAAGAAACAATCAACATTTGGCGAGGCTTGCGATCGGAAGCGATATCAACACCAGAGCCAACACTAGAAAATTATCAAATTGCCGCAAAAGCATCAGCGGAAATTATGTATACAGAAGCCAAAATTGCTCTTCACAATATGGCGAAAAAGTTTAAAGACATGAGCGCAATTGAAACTAAAATTAGCGCATCCACATACAATGATGCGCGCGATACATCTCATTTAGAACGATTTGAAAAGGCGGTCACAACCTACTCTATTCAATCTCAAATGAAACAAAACGGCTTTAAAATGACGATGCCTGAATTCTCACAAACGGCCTAATAAAAGTCAAAAGACCGCCTTTCAAAAGGTGGTCTTTTAACTTTCCACGGCCAAGCGCGCAACCGATTGGGGGGACAAAAACTTGGATTGAGGTGACATCATGTGATTAGATCGTAGATCATTCGGGATTGCGGGGACATCCCTCTCCAGAGGGTACAAAAACCGGATTTGAGAGGACATCCTCGTTTAAAGAGAGGACATCATCATGATTAGAGCGTAGATCATCCGAGATTGCGGGGACATCCCTCTCGAGAGGGTACAAAAACCGGATTTGAGAGGACATCCTCGTTTAAAGAGAGGACATCATCATGATTAGAGCGTAGATCATTCGAGATTGCGGGGACATCCCTCTTTAGAGGGTACAAAAACCGGATTTGAGAGGACATCCTCGTTTAAAGAGAGGACATCATCATGTTTAGAGCGTAGATCATCCGAGATTGCGGGGACATCCCTCTTTAAAGGGTACAAAAACCGGATTTGAGAGGACATCCTCGTTTCAAGAGGGGACATCATCATGTTTAGAGCGTAGATCATTCGGGATTGCGGGGACATCCCTCTTTAGAGGGTACAAAAACCGGATTTGAGAGGACATCCTCATGTTTAGAGCGTAGATCATCCGAGATTGCGGGGACATCCCAGTCGAGAGGGTACAAAAACCGGATTTGAGAGGACATCCTCGTTTCAAGAGAGGACATCATCATGATTAGAGCGTAGATCATTCGAGATTGCGGGGACATCCCGAAAATATACGAAAAGGGAGAGACGAAAAATGGGCAAACAAAACCGAAAACAAAAAACAAACGCAGTACGCATATTAGAACGTGAAAACATCGCATATGAACTCATGGAATACGACGTAAACGATGGACTCGTAGACGGTGTTTCTGTCGCAGAAAAAACTGGGCAATCTATAGACATCGTATTCAAAACGCTTGTAACGAGGGCAAACGCTAAAGAATTATTTGTTTTTTTAGTACCAGTCGCTCTCGAACTCGACTTGAAAAAAGCCGCAAAAGCAGCAGGAATTAAAAAAATCGAAATGCTCCCACTTAGTGAACTAACAAAAGAAACTGGCTATGTGCGGGGAGGCTGTTCGGCAGTCGGGATGAAAAAAACGTATCCAACATTTATCCACAACTCTGCTCAACTACATGCCGAAATCATTGTAAGTGCTGGATTACCAGGCTTGCAGATGCGACTCTCACCGGAAGCACTTGCGCTAGTCTCAAAGGCAAGTTTTCATGATATTGTAAAAGAATAAGACCAAGACTCCCGAACACATTCTTCATGTTATAATGAATAAGCATGCAAATTTTCACGAATGCGTTACTAGAAAGAAGGATACATATGAGTAGGATATTAAGATGGAGATGGACATTTTTCCTGACGGGATTAATGATCTGTGCACTTGGAATTTCAATGACAATAAAGGGGCAACGATTCGGAATAGGTCCTTGGGATGTATTTCATGTTGGCCTTTATAAAAACTTTGGGTTAACAATAGGAACATGGAGTATTATTACAGGTTTATTCATTGTGCTTTGCACTGCTCTAGTGCTCAAAGAGTGGCCGAAACTAGGCACATGGCTCAATATGATTTTACTTGGTTTTTTTATCGATTTATTCAACTGGATACTTCCCGATTTTGAGTCGTTCAGCGCACAACTAATAGTATTCATAGTCGGCATCATTATTTTAAGTTTTGGTATTGGCGTCTACGTATCACCGAATATGGGAGCGGGTCCAAGAGACAGTCTGATGCTCATATTTGTTGAAAAGTTTGGCATCGGCATCAAAACTGTGCGAACTACAATCGAGGTGGTTGTCGCGATTTTAGGATGGTTGTTAGGCGGCCCAGTAGGTATTGGAACAGTGTTTATCGCACTATTCATAGGTCAAATCGTACACTACTCACTACCACTTTCCCGTAAGTTGCTGTTGAGAGTAATTGGCGAAGAGGATGACTCGGTATTGTATAATTTTATCCCTGCGAAGTCCTCGGCCACTAACAAGTGAAGAAGCGAATATTAAATAATGGACAAAACTATGATTCATACAACTGCAACGTTATAAAATCAAGGAGATTTCCCGTTGAAATTAACGAGAAGTCTTCTTTTTTTTATTGTCCAAGCATACGCTATTCATAGGTATAGAAAGGATGGCGACTATATGTATGGAGTAATAACACAATACATGGGGACGGCTTATACAGGGCAAGGAATCTCTCATAAATACGACGAGCTGATTGCATTTGCTTCAAAAACAGTTTTTATAAAATGCCCCCCGACAAATTCGATTTCAAAATTGTTGAATGAAACCGGTTCACATTACTTGAAACTGGGATTCAACATCGATCGATTTATGGATCCGACAAATCCTGACCAAACAGATGCAATATTTGTAAAAGGGCCCAACTTACTATTTGTTCAGGCCTCCCACCCAGTTGCACTTGAACCTACAGATATTGGAGTAAAACATAAAGTGATAAGTTTTTACGATATGTATGATGAAAATAAGTTGAAAGAAAAAAATCAATGTATTGTAAAAAATCTCGCAGAAGCAGAAAGATTTCTAAAGAAAGCCTTGAAATCACTTTCTGAAGCTAAAATAATTCACGATGAGTGGGAGACCTTCAACATTGAGCGAATGATGTGGGAACTCCATGAAAATACAATTCTTGCTCTTAAGGATGAATTGTTTAATAAGATATCCTTAAATAAAAAATCAACGGAAGCGCATCGACTCATTGGGTCGTTAACGTCTGGTGGAGCTTGTGATTTCATTCCTTCCATTACTCAAAAAGTGGAACGTCGTATTCTTATTAAAGGACTTCCAGGAACGGGGAAATCCACTTTAATGAAAGCGTTGGCTTTAGAAGCAAAAAAACGCGGCATTGATGTTCTTTATGGATGGTGTGGACTAGATCCGAACGGAGTGGATCTCATTCTCTTTCCTGAATTATCGGTTTGTCTGATCGATGCAACGAAACCGCATGCTTATAATCCAGAACGTCCTGGTGATGAAATTTTAGACCTTGTTCATATGTGTGCGGAAAATGAAGTCGCAGAGGAAAAGGTACGTGAAATCAGTGAGCAGTATTCAGAGAAAATGTTGGATAGTACGGGTTACATGCAAGCCTATGCTCAAGCGAACAATAAACTGAAAACAGCCATGGATTCCGCTATAAAGCAAAGTGTTTTCGAGGAAAAATCCAGGCTGCTAATGGAAATGTTTTAACAACTACTGACTAAAAATGCGCGCATATATATTATGGAAATCGGTTTGATTAGTTCTATTTATAAAAGGTCATCCTACTACTGACGTGAATGGATATGGTAAAGTAAACATAGAAAACGTCTGAAAGGAAGATGACCTTGTCAAAAGTATTAAATGCATTTTTAACGGAAAACTTAAAGGAGCTTCGTGAACAAGGACTTTATAATGAAATTAATCCCCTTGAAGGTCCAAATGGTGCGGAAATTACAATAGGTGGAAAACAACTTATAAATTTATCCTCAAATAACTATCTTGGACTTGCAACAGATGAAAGTTTAAAGGAACTTGCAAAAGACGCAATCGATAAATATGGAGTAGGCGCGGGTGCTGTACGTACAATAAACGGTACACTCGATTTACACGTACTCTTGGAAGAAAAACTTGCCCAGTTCAAAGGTACAGAAGCAGCAATATCGTTTCAATCAGGGTTTAACTGTAATATGGCCGCAATTTCAGCTGTGATGAATAAAAAAGATGCAATCCTTTCGGATGAATTAAACCACGCATCCATCATTGATGGGTGCCGTTTGTCAGGTGCTAAAGTCATTCGTGTCAATCACCAAGACATGGACGACCTTCGTGCAAAAGCGAAAGAAGCTACGGAATCCGGGCTATATGAAAAAGTCATGTACATTACGGATGGTGTTTTTTCGATGGATGGCAACATAGCGAACCTTCCAGATGTTGTGAAAATCGCGAAAGAATTTGATTTGATCACATACGTTGACGATGCGCATGGTTCAGGTGTTACTGGAAAAGGGAAGGGAACCGTTAAGCATTTTGGACTCGAAAAGGAAATTGATTTTCAAATGGGAACCCTTTCCAAAGCGATTGGTGTTGTTGGTGGATATGTTGCCGGTACACAAGAACTCATCGATTGGTTAAAAGTTCGTTCACGTCCATTTCTCTTTTCAACAGCAGTTACTCCAGGAGATGTCGCCGCAACAATCGGTGCATTGCAAATCATTATGGATTCTACTGAACTTCACGACAAACTTTGGGAAAACGGCGATTATTTGAAAGCCGGACTCCAAAAACTTGGTTTTGATATCGGTGCTTCAGAAACGCCAATTACACCATGTATCATTGGCGAAGAAAAGCTGTCTCAGCAATTTTCAAAACGACTTATGGAAGAAGGCGTGTATGCTAAAGCAATCGTTTTCCCAACAGTCGCAAAAGGAAAAGGCCGAGTGCGTAACATGCCAACTGCATCACATACGAAAGAAATGCTCGACGAAGCGCTTTCTGTATATGAAAAGGTTGGGAAGGAACTCGGAATTATTTCGTAATAAATAAAGAGTGTTGTACAATTTATGGCGTTGGTGAAGTATAAAAAAATATATATATACTGAACTAAAGATTCATGTTGCTACTCGCTGATTTCCGTTCCGATCGGACGCGTTCCATGGGGCGTGCTGTGAGCCTCCTCGTCGCGAAAAGCGCACTCCTGCGGGGTCTTCCAAGTCACGCTAATCCCATAGGAGTCGCCGATCTGCACTCCGATCAGCTGGAAAGTGTGGGGAATATAAGTTCAGTATAATAGAAAACAAGTGAGGTTCCCTGCAGAATAATAAAATGATGCTTTTTTATACTTTAAGGTAAAACCACTCATTAAAAAAGTGAGCAAAAACAATTATTCCCTAAAGCAATGTAATCCCGTTTTGGGTGATCCCCATCTATTTCAATGTGCAATCTTAGTTGCTTGGAGTGCAAGGCAGTCTAAAATCACGACGTCCTGTCGTAACGACTGCATGACCCACTTCGTGTGGGCCTTCGGCTAAAGATGACTCCGAGAGGATTAGCGTGCGCCTTGAGACCCTGGACGGAGCGAAGCGAAGGAAGCGGCTCAAGCCACGCCCTCCGGAATGCGTCCGACTGGAACGGAAAGCGACGGGGGTACTTGGAAACCTATGTAAAAAAGATAGCCCCAAAAGTTAATGTTCGTAGACTTTCAGGACAGTTCTACAGCAAATAAAAAAATCGATTGTAGCAGGCTAAAATTCTTCACCAACATCATATGTCAAAGAACTAAAAAGAAGGAGCTCACATCCGTTGAAATAACGGAGGAGCTCCTTTTTTATTTACTAGACCCTTTTATCATATCAGGAAAAGCCTCAATTTCCATGCGTCTCATCATATGATGCATTACATAGCGCTGCATCCCAACTGCATTTGAGATGGATAAAGCAGCCTCTTTTTTAAAGCCCTCATACTCTTTCTTTTCTTTAAATATAAATGCTTTCAATCCATGATTCATCCAAGGCGTACGTGTTTTTTTTGAAAATTCTTCGGCCTTATCATATTGTTTGCGCATCGCAAAAGAAATACCGGAATAGTAGTATTTATAATCGGATTCACTAATTTGTTCAACAAACTCTAAAACCTCATTCGGCTTATTCTGATGAATGGCTAGATTTGCGCTGTAGATGGGACGCATACTATCTTGTGAATAGACATTTACAATACGTTTTAATGAATCTTCAATATCCTGATCATTTCCATGACCCAGTGCATAGGAATAATTGAAGATAGGTCTCTTATTATTTAATGTGACGTACCGATCGAGAGTTTTTATAGACTTAGATTTATAAATAATATGTAGTGGTTTCAGTATAGAAATTGCAAGATACAGAACAATAATAAGTATGAAAACAAGCGAACGTGGCACACCATATGAAATGAGTGTGATTGACAAGAGAACACCAATAACAATTAGAAGAACAAATCGAAATACCTTTGAGAAAATGAGCGTTTTGTTTTGCAAGTAGATCCACCTCAAGTTTTCTTTAGTATAACAGATAGCAAGATTAAAATTCATTAATCTTAGTTGTGTTTTTGAGAAGAACATTTTATAATGATTTATACGCTGTAAATATGTGTTTTTGGAATAGTTGAAAACTCGTGTACTACTAGTAAGTACGTTTTTTGTGAAAGTGGGGGATTTTCAGATGAAGAAAATTATCGTAACGGGTGCTCTTGGTCAAATTGGTTCTGAATTGATAATAAAGCTGCGAACTATGTATGGAACTGAAAATGTTTTAGCGACGGATATTAAACAAACGGACTCCGTAATGGAAGGTCCATTTGAAGTTTTAGACGTTACAGACGTGAAAAAAATGCATGCACTTACGAAAAGTTTCGGAGCGGATACGATGATGCATATGGCTGCATTATTATCTGCTAAAGCTGAAGAAAATCCATTGCTTGCATGGAATTTGAATATGGGTGGACTTATGAATGCCCTTGAAGTTTCCAGAGAGCTGGAAATGCAATTTTTCACACCAAGTTCAATCGGTGCGTTCGGACCGTCTACACCTAAAAAGGGTACTCCGCAAGATACATTGCAACGTCCTACAACGATGTACGGTGTCAATAAAGTGGCTGGTGAATTATTATGTGATTACTATCATAAAAAGTTTGGACTGGATACGCGCAGCGTCCGCTTTCCAGGGCTCATCTCCCACGTTTCAAAACCTGGTGGGGGAACAACAGATTATGCAGTTGAAATTTACTATAAAGCATTAGAAACAGGGAGATACACCTCTCCAATTGCAAAGGGAACGTATATGGACATGATGTATATGCCGGATGCATTGCAAGCGATTACTGATTTACTAGAAGCGAACCCGGAGAAATTGATTCACAGGAATGCATTTAATGTAAAAGGGATGAGTTTTGAACCGTCTGAAATTGCTGCATCAATTCAAAAGCATATACCGTCATTTGAGATGTCCTATGATGTGAATTCAGAACTTCAATCCATTGCCGATAGTTGGCCAGATTCAATTGATATATCTGTTGCGTGTGAAGAATGGGGATTCAAATCAATTTACGATCTTGATTCAATGACCATCGATATGTTAGAAAACTTAAAACTTAAAATGGATAAATAAACATGAAAAAGCTTCGCGGTGTATTGTCCGCGAAGCTTTTTTGATGTCGTCTTTTAAAACAATAGATGTGCCACACCTGCAACAATTGGAAGTGCGATAAGCGTGCGCAATAAGAAAATGAAAACCAAGTCCATAAAGTTGACCGGGATTTTTGAACCTAGTAGAAGCCCACCGACTTCAGCTAAGAAAATTAGTTGTGTTACGGATATTGCCGCAACAACAAATAATGTCAAATCAGATGTTATTAAGCCCTCTGCCAAAATAACGGGTAAAAACATATCTGTAAAACCTACGACCATTAATTGAGCGGCATCCGCAGCTTGTGGTATTTGCAGGAGTGCCAAAATCGGTTCAAATGGTTTACCTAATATAGTAAAGAATGAAGTATTTTCTACGACGATTAATGCGGTTGTTCCGAAAGCCATAACAACAGGTATGACACCAATCCACATATCTAGGACGTTTTTAACACCTTCTGAAGCATTTTTAGCGAACGAGCGGCTTGACTCTGCTTTCAGTAATGCATTTTCGAGCCCATGTGAAAATGAATTATATCCTTCAGGTAATTTTTCTTCATCCCCCGTAAACGGTCTTCCATCAATGTATTCTTCTTTTTTGCCAACCAACGGAAAAATTCTTGGCATGATAAACGCTAGAACTAAACCTGCAAAAACGACGGTTCCGTAAAATGGAAGGAAGTACGCACTAAGTCCAACCGTTTCAATGATGACAATGGAGAACGTAATGGATACAACGGAAAAGGTTGTCCCGATGATTGCGGCTTCCTTTTTTGTATAAAAGCCTTCTTCATACTGCTTGCTTGTGAGAAGTACTCCAATTGTTCCGTCACCAACCCATGAAGTTAAAGCGTCAACTGATGAACGACCCGGTATTTTGAATAAAGGACGCATTACTTTCACCATTAGTGTCCCAAAAAATTCAAGTAATCCAAAATTTAAAAGGAGCGGCAATAATAGGCCAGCAAATAAGAAAATTGTGAATAAAAATGTGACAAGTCCATCTTCGCTAAGTAATAAACCACCCGTATTTTCTCCCCAAATCGCTTCGGGTCCTAATTGAAGCACTACCATTAATGCAAATACTGCACCGGCAACACGAGTAAGAGTCCAAAAAAGAGAAACTTTGAATAGGTTTTTTAAAAAGGATGGATGAGCTTCATTCTTTTTAATCGGTAAAAAGAGTATTGATCCGAGTGCAGCAATGATGAGAATTATGGTTGCAATCCATGGCATTACCGGTGAAATTGCTTCCGCTAAATAAAATGCGAATGTTGCAATGAGCACTTTCCATTCCTCACCAAGTTTCATGGGTATCATGAACAAAAGAATACCGAGAATAGATGGAACTAGGAAAAGTAACCATGTTGATAAACTAAACTTTTTCATTACACTGCTCCTTTGTAAGCGTTTTTATAGTACGTAGATATTTATAATAACCGCAAGAAGCGACTTTGCAAATAGCATCGGGTATATTCCATTTCTTTAGACTATTCCATAAAGTTCGGTCTACTCTTTGCTTATTAATTCTTGTTATGTGCGAGAACAGTCCTGCCACTAGAATTATTTACTAGCCAACAATAGTTTGTGTCATAAGGCTTATGCCAAGAAAACAACGAATGACCTAAGCCGTCAAACAGCACTAGAGCAAGGATTGATGAAAGGTGATGTGTATTGAGTTTGAAGCTCTAGGAAACATTTAATCAGCATAACTCTAAGAAGATGGACAATTACTAATATACTAAGTATTAAAAAGTGTTGGAATATTGGTGAAACAATAGTATGATAAAACTTAAGACGAATAATGTCTTTGCAAGGAAAAAAAATGGGGAGGTTTTAAATGTATGAAGTTGAAAAAATGGTCGTTTTTCCTAGCTCTGGTTTTGGTAATGAGTCTATTTTTAGCTGCTTGCGGTGGAGATGAAAAGGAAGAGGGGAAAACGGACGAACCCGACAAAACGGTAGAAACAGAAAAAGAGGACGATAAAGAAAAAGATGAAGGTACAGCAGAAGGAACTTCAGAACAGGTTCTAAACTTGAACATTAAATCAGAACCACCATCACTAAATCCCGGTTCAGCAACAGACACTACTTCTGGTGCAGTATTGTATCAAACATTTGAGGGGTTAATGCGTATTAACCAAGAAGGTGTAATCGAAGAAGCGATGGCAGAGAGTGCTGAAATGTCTGAAGATGGAATGACTTATACGTTCAAAATTCGTGAAAATGCAAAATGGTCAAATGGAGATGCTGTAACGGCTAAAGACTTCGAATATGCTTGGAAATGGGTGTTAGATCCAGCAAATGCTGATACAGACTACGCCTACCAATTGTATATGATTAAAGGTGCTCAAGATGCTAAGGAAAATGGTGGGTCATTAGATGATGTAGGTATTACAGTAGAAGATGATCAAACACTAGTTGTTCAGTTGGCACAACCAACTGCTTATTTCCTTGAATTAACAGCATTCTACACATATTTCCCAGTTAACCATCAGGTTACTGCAGGAAATGCAGGTTGGGCTAATGACATGTCTGATGACTATGTGACGAATGGTCCATTCCTTATGTCCGAATGGAAGCATAAAGATAAAGTTGTTCTTACAAAAAACCCAGAGTATTGGGATGCTGATACAGTAAAACTAGAAACGATTAACATGTTGATGATTGAAGATGAAAACACTGCAAAACAAATGTATGATGCGGGAGAATTAGATTGGTTAGGTTCGCCAACGGACTCAATCCCATTGGCAGCGATTCCGGCATACAAAAAGGAAGATATTTTAAACATATCTCCACTAGCTGGCGTTTACTACTACGCATTTAACGTAGAAGAAGAGCCATTTACAAACGTGAATATTCGTAAAGCATTTGCTTTAGCAATTAATCGTGAAGGTATTGTTACAAACATCACACAAGCTGAGCAACAACCAGCTATGGCGTTAGTACCACCTTCTATTTTCGAAGAGAATTCAAAAGGTTACTTTAACGATAATGATGTTGAAAAAGCAAAAGAGTATCTAGCTAAAGGCTTAGAAGAATTAGGGCTAGATAAATTACCACCTGTTAAACTTTCATATAATACAAGTGAAGCACATGGTTCTATCGCACAAGCGGTACAAGACATGTGGAAAGAAAATCTTGGAGTAGATATCGAGCTTACAAACGCAGAGTGGGCTGTATATCTTGACTCAATGGGCGCAGGAGATTTCCAAATTGGTCGTATGGGTTGGTTAGCAGACTTTAACGATTCGATTAACTTCCTAGAAATCTTTGAAACTATTGGTGGAAACAACTATACCAATTGGGAAAGTGCTGAGTATCAAGAATTATTGAAGCAATCACGAGTTGAAATTGATCCAGAAGCTCGAGACGTTCTCTTACGTAAAGCTGAAGCAATCTTCATGGATGAGCTTCCAATCTCACCAGTTTACTTCTACACAAACGTGTGGACGAACAAGGAATACGTTAAAGATGTTGAAGTATCACCGCTTGGACAAGTTCAGTACAAATGGGGATATATCGACGGAAAGTAATAAAATCTAGCATATTTGTATAGGTAATCAATAGGAGGTGATCTATTCTCACCTCCAATTTTTTGTCTAAATAGATAAATGAGAAATGAGATTAGACTTCTTAGAATTACGGAGGTGTTATCGTTTGGTTAGATATTTACTGAAAAGGATTGGATACATATTACTTTCACTCTTTTTTATTGTGTCCATTACGTTTGCTTTGATGAAATTAGCTCCTGGGGGTCCTTTTACTTCCGAACGGAAAACCTCTCCAGCAATTGAAGAGCAAATGAAAGAAGCTTATGGTCTAAACGATCCGATTCACGAACAGTATTTTAAGTATCTTATTAATGCCGCTCAATTAGATTTTGGACCTTCTTTTAAGTACGAAGGACAGGAAGTTATGGATATTATCAAGAGAAGTTTCCCATACTCTTTGATTTTGGGGTTGGAGTCCATTTTTATAGCTTTAGGTTTTGGGGTATTATTTGGTGCGATAGCCGCAATTAGGCATAACCGAATGGGTGACTATACCGTAATGATCATTGCAATACTTGGCATTTCAGTACCTAGCTTTATTATGGCAACTATTCTTCAATATATATTTTCAATTAAATTGGAATTGCTACCAATAGCTCGATTTGAGTCCTTTGCACATACGATTTTACCGGCATTTGCTCTAGCGACAACACCTCTTGCTTTTATCGCAAGACTCATGCGTTCAAGCATGTTAGATGTACTTAGTGCAGATTATATTAAAACTGCAAAGTCAAAAGGATTAAGTGAGCAAGTTGTTATTTATAGACATGCATTACGAAATGCGATATTACCAGTAGTGTCCTATTTAGGACCATTAGTTGCGGGCATATTAACTGGTAGTTTTATCATAGAAAAGATATTTGCTATCCCTGGTTTAGGAAGTGAGTTTGTAGTAAGTATTACAAACCGAGACTATACCGTAATTATGGGAACTACAGTGTTTTTTAGTATGATTTTACTCGTTTCCATACTGATTGTGGATCTGATTTACGGATTGATTGATCCACGAATCAAAGTAACTGGAAAGGGGGCCAATCACTCATGACGCAAAACCAAATTAAAAACTCTGATTTCGATAGATTAGACGTGAACTTTGCAGAAGCTGAAAGAATTGTAGGTAAAAGTACTTCATTTTGGAAGGATGCTTGGCGTCGTTTCAAGAAAAACAAACTTGCACTTTTCGGTGTTGGTGTAATTATCTTATTAGCAATTATGGCACTTATTGGCGAGATGATCTCGGGACACACGTATCAAACAACAAATTTAATGAATGCAAATAAATCACCAAATGGCGATCACTGGTTTGGAACAGATAATCTTGGGAGAGATGTATTTGCGAGAACGTGGTATGGTGCGAAAATTTCTTTGTTTATCGCCCTGATGGCCTCTTTAATCGATTTAATTATCGGTGTTATTTGGGGTGCTCTTGCAGGATTTTATGGCGGCAAAGTAGATGAATATCTTATGCGTATTGCTGATATTTTGTATGGCGTGCCCTATTTACTTGTTGTTATTTTATTAATGGTTATTATGCCGAAAGGTTTATGGACTATGATTCTTGCGATGACGATAACAGGGTGGATTAGTATGGCTAGAATTGTGCGTGGCCAGGTAATGCAATTGAGGTCATCTGAGTATATACTCGCATCCAGCTCGCTCGGTGCAAGTAGCACTAGATTGCTAGTGAAGCATCTCATACCTAATACACTTGGCCCAATTCTCGTGACTTTAACATTAACGATACCAACAGCAATATTTACGGAGGCGTTTTTGAGTTATCTTGGTTTAGGTGTCCCTGCACCTCAAGCTAGTTGGGGTACGATGTCGAATGATGCTTTATCTTCCTTTGAGTATTATCCGCACCAGCTCTTTTTTCCAGCATTCTTCATCTGTTTGACGATTCTGGCATTTAATGTCATCGGTGATGGGTTAAGAGATGCACTGGATCCGAAAGATCGTAAATAAAGGGAGGACTAAAAATGAAAAAAGTACTAGAGGTAAAGGATCTTTCCATCTCATTTGAAACATATGGAGCCGATGTACAGGCTGTCCGTGGCGTTTCCTTTCATTTACATGAAAAAGAAACGTTGGCAATTGTCGGTGAATCAGGATCTGGGAAAACTGTAACTGCCAATTCTATAATGCGTCTGATTCCTACTCCTCCAGGTAAATATTCTGGAGGAACGATTTTATTCGAAGGGGAAGATTTAACGCAGAAATCGGAGAAGCAGATGCAAAATATTCGTGGTAAAGATATAAGCATGATTTTCCAGGACCCAATGACATCTATTAACCCGACGATGCGAATCGGGACACAAATTGCTGAGGGTCTTATTAAGCACCAGAAATTGTCGAAAAAACAAGCACATATGCGCGGGATTGAACTGCTGAAATTGGTAGGAATTCCAAATCCTGAGACCCGTATTAGGCAGTTCCCGCATCAATACTCGGGAGGAATGCGACAGCGGGCAATGATAGCGATTGCATTGGCCTGTAATCCTAAAATACTTATTGCTGATGAACCCACAACTGCCCTTGATGTAACAATTCAGGCTCAAATTCTTGAACTCATGCGTGAGATACAAGAGCGAACAGGAACTGCAATCATTTTAATTACCCATGATTTAGGGGTTGTAGCGAATGCTGCTGACCGAGTTGCAGTAATGTACGGTGGGAAAATTGTTGAAACAGGCAATGTGGATGAAATTTTCTATAATCCGAAACACCCCTACACTTGGGGACTTTTGGGCTCAATGCCGAAGTTGGACAGTAGAGGCAAAGAGTTACAAGCGATTCCAGGATCACCACCAGATTTAGCGGATCCACCAACCGGATGTCCGTTTGTGACAAGATGCCCATATGCTATGAAAGTTTGTGAAGCTCACATGCCTGAGCACACACATTTGTCAAAGACACAACAAACAGCTTGTTGGCTATTAGATGAACGTTCGCCGAAAGTAGAAAAACCTGAATCGGCATTTGTTGGAGGTGTAAGAGGACATGGATAAAGGTCGGGAAAAGTTACTGGAAATTAAACAGCTGAAAAAACATTTTCAAATCGACCGTGGAAGTGTCCTGAAGGCCGTTGACGGGATCACATTTGACATATATAAAGGCGAAACGTTCGGTTTGGTCGGAGAGTCGGGGTGTGGAAAGTCTACTGCGGGACGAACGATTATGCGGCTTTATGAAGCAACTGAGGGAGAAGTAGTATTTAAGGGCGAGGATGTACATGCGAAAAAATCGAAAAAAGATCTCATTAAGTTTAATCGCAGTATGCAAATGATTTTCCAGGATCCTTATGCTTCATTAAACCCTAGAATGACGGTAAAAGATATTGTTGCAGAAGGTCTAGATATTCATAAACTCGTAAATACGAAAGCGGAACGGACAGCTCGTGTTAATGAATTATTGGAAACGGTTGGATTGAATAGTGAACATGGAAACAGATACCCACATGAATTCAGTGGTGGTCAGCGACAGCGAATTGGGATTGCTCGTGCCTTAGCCGTAGACCCAGAATTCATTGTAGCGGACGAACCGATTTCTGCATTGGATGTTTCTATTCAAGCGCAAGTTGTAAACTTGCTGGGGAGATTACAGAAAGAACGGGGATTGACCTATTTATTTATCGCCCATGATTTATCGATGGTAAAACATATTAGTGATCGTGTAGGCGTTATGTATTTGGGGAATATGGCCGAAATCGCAACCAGTGATGATTTATATGAAGATCCCATGCACCCATACACACAAGCATTGCTGAGCGCAATACCGATATCAGACCCAGAAGTAGAACGAAGCCGTGAAAGAATTCTCATTGAAGGCGACTTACCAAGTCCAATTAATCCGCCTAGCGGGTGTCGTTTTAGGACGAGATGCCCTCATGTGATGGATGTTTGCAGTGAGATCCGACCTGAATTCAAAGAGCATAAGCCTGAACATTGGGTAGCGTGTCACCTTTACGATGAAGAACATAATAAAGAACACAAAGCAAGACTGAAATAGGGGGCCAATGCCTTTTATGTAATTAGGGTACGTTCCGCAAAATTAAATTGAAGAAATGAGTTTGCCTACAAAGAAGGAAATGCCCGTCACACAACTATGAAAAGTTGTGTGACGGGCATTTTTATAAAATAATTATTTTTTATCTTCTTTTTCAGGCGTATCTTCTTCAGTGTTGTTTTGAGTAGAAGTGGGGTCCTTTTTGATTTTGTAATACTTTTCGGCACCCAGTCCACCTTCGTCAATCATGTCTGAAATTTCTTCTGTCCGCATTTCAGATTCTACTTTAACTTTTACTCTTTTATCTTTTGTCATTGTTAATCCTCCTATTCGTAAGGTGTTATAGTGTGTTTACCTTAAAAACTTGATTTTGAAACGAGCATGTTCAGTTTGTAACAAGTACCTCTATAGTTTAAGTATAAGACTCAGACGGCCTAAAGTCCAAATAAGAGTACATCAACTAGTAATGTCCCGTAATCTCTACCACCATGATTTGAACTTGTGTTTATTCTAATACATTCATTTTCTATCCTTGCGCTAGAAGATTTATTGTAGATCTTTTCGGAGCAGTTCAGCTGCTGAAAGTGCTTTTAAGTCTTGAAAAATTTCATCAGGTTTGTTAGCTTCTCCAATAATATATCCTTCAAAAGGTAGTCCTATAAAGTTGAAAATATGTTGAAACTGCTGAATCATAGGCAATGCCTTCATATAAGGATTATCTCCACCCACCGCAATTACATATGCCTTTTTGGATGCCAATTGCTGTTTGAAATCTTGATAATTTGAGTCTCTTAATGTTTGAGAAAATCGATCCACAAAGTTTTTCATTATTCCAGTCATACTGTACCAATAAACCGGAGTGGAAAATATAATGACATCGTGCTTTAGAATTCGATCAATAATTGAGTTGTACTCGTCATTAACTTCCGGAAATCCTTCCTCTGCATGACGCATATCGATTATAGGTTCAATTAAAAAATCCTTCAGATGGATTTCTTCAACTTCAATACCTTCTATTACTTTCTTCGTTAATATCTCGGTGTTACCATTTGGACGGCCACCGCCGTATAGAACTACAATACTCATGATTTCTCATCCTTTCAAAGTATGGTTGTTTATTTATTCTAACAATTCATAGTATATAATGGAAATTGAAATCAGTAAAACGAGCCTGATTGTCTGCCTGTTAAATAAGTAAGTCAAGACTCTTCAACATTCTAAAAAGCGTACCTGTTCAGAACGGGTACGCGTAAATTCTTATAAACTAAATTTCACACCGATTTTTTCATCAGGGGACAACTGACTATCCCATAAAACATAACTCTTTTCCATCATCGAGCGTGCCAGTTCTTCTGCTTGTTGATGATCACCAGTTAATGCAACTGCCATCAATTCTTTGTAATAATTTAATGACTCTTCACGACGGAAAGAATGGTCAAAGTATTTGATAGCCATTTTAACATAGGCGGGTTCAAAGCTATTGAGCACTAATGAAAAAATAGGATTCTCCGATAATATTGCCAACTCTTTCTGGATCTTCCAATCGTATATCGCAAAACTTTCCTTACTATCTACTAATTCATCCATTTGCGAAAGTAAGCCGACAACTTTAGGATGATTGAGCAGTACGGCCTTTTTTACATATTGTGGCGTCATCGCAATACGCATTTCTAAAAAGTAAAGTACAAAAGCATCGGGTACTTGGTCAAAGTATTGAACAATATCTACGATTGTAGTGATATTTCCCCCGTACCAATAATCATTCACAATCGCCGACTGACCTTTTCTTAATGTGAGCCAACCACCATGGCTTAATCTTTGCAATACTTCCCTAATTGCAGGTCGGCCTACTTGATGTATAGACGCTAACTCTCTTTCTGTTTGTATTTGGCTTCCTGCTAAATAGTCTCCCTGAAGAATTGCTTTGATCATTTCTTTTTCAATGACCGCAGTTCGATTCATTGCAATATCCCCTCTCGATAAACCTTTCAAACAGTCAGTTGTCGCATTCAAGCACGCTTCTCCAAATTCCGCGCAGTCTCACTTTTCTCTACGGAATTCTGATCCTTATACGTACCAAACGTTTTATCAATAGACGTATGCGTTACACCAAACCAATAGTTTTCATTTTTAAAGTGATGCCAAAGATGCGCTTTCTTCATTTTCTTTCCCATTTCCGTTCGTGGTTGAATAGGTTTATGAGCAATATAGTGCTTCCATTCATAATACATAAAGTAGGCGATTAATCCGGAGAGGAAAGCAATCGTCAATTGTGTACTTCCTGTTATCAAATAGAAAACTCCTGCTGCGATTAACCCGTTTGGAAGGCTGAACCAAAGCGGTAGGAATAAGAGTTTTAAATTATTAGGGTCGAGATGATGATCAAAGTGTAAGCGTTTAATCGTTTTTAGTAAAAAGGGATTTGTGGGTGTCTTCATATGAAACAAAAATCTGTGGAATAAATACTCACTCATCGCATATGTTCCCATTCCTATGATGAAAGCAATCCAGGTTCCAATATGTAGCATATTTAAAGTAGTGTAGATCATGAGTGGAACAAATAAGAGAAGCATGATTGCGATATCTGGAAATGTAATAAACTCCTTAAAATACGTTCTGTTCAATAAAATTCCCCCCTATATTAATTTTCCATGAAACAGTTCAATCAAATCCACTTTTGGTAAGACCAGATATACTCTTGGTACTACCGAAATTATATAGTATTCAGAAAATATAGTCAAGTCGTTCGAGAAAAAGAGAAACAGTATGGTTCAAGCATGGTATTGATTACTTTTTCGAGAAATTATCATAAAATCCTAACCTAATCATTTTAATGGTAAAAGAACTGTATTTACTGGGATTTACTGTGAAAATCAAAAACTATTGAATTTAGTTTCATAGTTGATTATCTGAGGTGTCGCAATAATAAGAGTATTGGGAAGGTTGTATGAGTAACATCTGGAGCGTGTTTTATTATTTAGAAAGCAATTAACTCTAGTTAGATAAAAGAGCCTATGTAAGAATGAAAATGGATTACCGGTTGACACTGCTACTTGACAACTTTACTATGAAGACAATGTCAAATGCATTCGCGTTTGTTACATTTTAAAGAGATTACCCATTGTTCAGGCTATCTGAAACTAGTTGAGTGGGTGGATGGATTTAAGTATGTTAGTAGGTTTCGAGATAATGAAAGTGTCTTTCATGTCAGCGAATCATCACTATATAAAGCTGTTTTTAAATTTTTGAAAAGGCGCTCTTTTTTGCACTTCATACTGCAAGGCAAAAAATCAGCCCGTTTTGACCGTATTGCCTGTTTCATCCCAATTTGGCGATATGTGTACCTTTAATACCTTGTTATATCCACTAGAAATACTACGCTATGCAAACCAAGGATGCTTCGGGTCGACGTGACTTGGTATGCACTACCTCAATATAATTACACAACCAAAAAACAACTCGCTAGTTAGAAAAGGCATTTCTCTGCCAACTTTTAAGAATCCTCAACAATGGTGATCAAGAAAAATCATTTATTTTATTGATAAATGAAAAGACTTGGAGGAAATACTTTTGTCAATGGAGAAAAAGAGTCAAGTAGCAGTCTTAGAACGAAAAGAGGAACTTCTATTTAGAACTCCGACAGAAGAAGATGGAAAAGATGTATGGCAGCTAATTAAAAATACTGGTGTGCTCGATTTAAATTCTTCTTATAGCTATTTAATGTGGTCTAAGTTTTTTGATGAAACCAGTATTGTAGTAGAAACGAACAAACAAATTGTCGGTTTTATATCAGGATTTATACAACCAAAATCTGCTGATACGTTATTTGTATGGCAAGTGGCAGTCGATGAATCGGCACGAGGTAAAGGCCTTGCCTCACGAATGCTTCATGAGAATTTGCATAGTGATGCCTGTCGGAATATTCGTTATTTAGAAGCTACGATTGGTCCTTCAAACGAAGCATCCCAAGCACTATTTTTGAAATTAGCGCGTGATTTGAAAACAACTTGCAAAGTAACAGAGTGTTTCACGGAAAACCAGTTCCCAGGTAGTGGGCACGAAGATGAATTATTATTCACAATCGGTCCGTTTTAACCGGGATAACATATGTCGAGATCTATTTTAATGAATTAAAAATTGAACGAAAAGTAATGGAGGAATGTAAAACCAATGGTTACAACAAAAGAAAAAAATTCGATGGAAACATTTGAAAAGCATGAGTCACAAGTAAGAAGTTATAGTCGTAGTTTTCCAAAAATGTTCAACAAAGCAAAAGGGCATAAAATTTGGGATACGGATGGAAAAGAGTATATTGACTTCTTTGCAGGTGCAGGCGCTTTAAATTACGGCCATAATGATGACAAGATGAAAGAGAAAATCGTCGAATACATTATGGAAGATGGTATTTCTCATAGTTTAGATATGGGAACTGTCGTCCGTGCAAAGTTTCTTGAGAAATTCAGTGAAGTTATTTTGAAACCAAGAAAACTTGATTACAAAGTAATGTTCCCTGGACCAACAGGTACCAACACTGTTGAGAGCGCTTTAAAAATTGCTAGAAAAGTTACGGGACGGACGAATATTATTAGTTTTACAAATGCTTTCCACGGAATGACATTGGGATCACTGTCTGTAACGGGTAATTCATTTAACCGTGATGGTGCAGGTGTGCCACTAAATAATACAGTGCCGATGCCTTATGAAACGTTCATGGATGATGATAACTCATTAGACTTTTTGAAAAGTTACCTTTCGGATACAGGAAGTGGTCTGGATTTGCCGGCTGCGATTATTTTAGAAACTGTACAAGGTGAAGGTGGCATTAATGCCGCAAGTTTTGAATGGTTACAGGAAATTGAAAAATTATGTCGTCGTTACG
The DNA here is from genome assembly GCF_042681925.1 of Sporosarcina siberiensis. Classification (NCBI taxonomy): domain Bacteria; kingdom Bacillati; phylum Bacillota; class Bacilli; order Caryophanales; family Caryophanaceae; genus Sporosarcina; species Sporosarcina siberiensis. The sequence continues at coordinate 305,309 of NZ_JBHUGI010000034.1, read as the reverse complement.
ATATGTTGCTTATTGTTGATGATGTTCAAGCGGGTTGTGGACGTACAGGTACGTTCTTTAGCTTTGAACCAGCGGGTGTTAAGCCAGACATCGTCTGTTTGTCGAAATCGATTGGTGGATATGGTTTACCGATGGCAATCACACTGATAAAACCCGAACATGATATTTGGGAGCCAGGCGAGCATAATGGTACTTTCCGTGGAAATAACATGGCGATTGTTGCTGCAACAGAAGCGCTAACGTATTGGGAAAATGATAAGCTAGCGAATTCCATTCAAGAGAAATCAAAAGTAATCAAAACTCGCTTCGAAAAAATCGTAAAAGATTATCCTGAACTAAATGCAACTACACGTGGACGTGGGTTTATGCGTGGTATTGCATGTGGTGAAGGAAAAGAAGATTATGCGGGCAAAATATGTGAAAAAGCTTTTGAAAAAGGACTTATCATTGAAACGGCAGGACCGAGTGGGGAAGTTGTTAAATTTCTAGGTCCTCTAACAATTGACAATGAAGGTCTCAATAAAGGGTTAGATATTTTAGAAGAAGCAATTGAAGAAGTTCTTAACAATTAATCGCAAAATATAAGGAGAGATATAATAATGATTGTACGTACACTTGATGAAATTATTGGTACAGAAAATGAAACAAAATCAGAAACATGGGCAAGCCGTCGCTATCTTTTAAAGAAGGACGGCATGGGGTTTTCGTTTCATGAAACAATTATTTATGCAGGAACTGAAACACATATTCACTACAAAAACCATTTAGAAGCGGTTTTTTGTGTTGGTGGTGACGGTGAAATTGAAACTGTTTCAGATGGTAAGATTTATCCTATTAAAGATGGAACGATGTACGCGCTCGATGAAAATGACGAGCATTACTTGCGCGGCGGAAAAGAAGACATGCGGATGATTTGCGTCTTTAACCCTCCGATTGTGGGAACGGAAACACATGATGAAAATGGTGTTTACGCGCTCATAGAAGACTAATAAAATAAAAAGTAAAGCCCTGCGATCAGAAAAATGGCCGCAGGGCTTTTTTTATTGCGCAATCACAATGGACGTCCACTGTGCGTGAGATTTGTAGGGAGAGAGCAGGTAGATGGCGAAAAGGGCAATGCTAGACCATTGATAGAACTGTTTTTAGATAGGGCTCTAACCCTTCCTGTGTGGTTTTTAATGTTTTACATCTCGGATGTAAATATGTGAAAAATACAACCCCCTCAGTTTTATAGGGAGTTGCATTGGTTTTATAGAATATGTGTTTTGCTTGGGCGTGATTTAAAACGAGTCTTCAAAATCTTGATCCCAATTATACGAATAGAAACGTTCGTATTGGAACCATTTGAGTGCCTCGGGGTCCTTGTCTGCAAGTTTTTGTTCCATCCCTTGCATCATCCAAACCGTTTGGGAAGCGTGTGCAGTTAATGTTGCAATTTTTTTCGCTTGAGCATGTTGAATATCATGAATGATATCGGGTTGTCCGAGTACTTCAACAGTATTATTTGCGAAGGCAATTGTGTAAAGTGCCGGTCGATCTTCCTCAGGCATTCTTCTGACTGCTCGAACAACTGCGCGCGCAGATGCATCGTGGTCAGGGTGAACTGAGAGTCCCGGGTAGAAGGATATCACTAATGATGGATTCGTTTCATCTATTAAATCTGTTACGAGTTTCACCATTTTTTCATCGTCTTCAAATTCTATTGTTTTATCTCTTAATCCCATAAATCTTAAGTCATCAAGTCCCATTGCATCACATGCTTTTTGTAGTTCTGCTTTACGGATTTGTGGTAATGTTTCTCTATTTGCAAAAGGTGGATTACCTAGGTTCCGTCCCATTTCACCAAGCGTTAAGCATGCGTATGTAACAGGTACACCCATTTCACGATACGTTGAAATCGTGCCCGCAATTCCAAAAGCTTCATCATCTGGATGGGGGAGTACGATGAGTACATGGCGTTCTTTTTTTATCATACAATTTTCCTCCTTAAGCGTGTATTAATATGTGAACGGTGTTTCACTTATTTCAAGTGCGACCGCAAGTTTTCCCTCTTCGTCAAGACCCGCCATAAGTAGACGACCGTGTTCGTCGAGTTCGTAATGTGTAATTCCTTGTGCATAAATCCAACCAGATGGGAGTTTCAATCCGATTCGATGTGGTGCATCGCCAGCAACTTTTCCGAGTTCAAAATTAATAACGACGTTTCGGATAAACGCTCCTGCATTTAAAGTGTTCCCTCTGAGATGACCCGCATATGAACCATTCGTCGTTTCAAGATGAATGTAAACATCTTTATTTTCGAACGAAGTAATTAATTGTTGTAGGTGTTCGGGTTGTACAATTTCCATAATGAATCCTCCTTAAACCTTTGGCATTGCCTTGTTCTAGTATATAGAAAATAGATATTAAATGCGATTTGTCTGTTTCGTAAATTGGTTTTCGCGAGTCTTGCTGAGTGGGTGTGTAATGAAGCGTTGCGAAGTTTGTTCGAAACGTTGAGAAGTTCTCCGAAAACGTTGTGAAGTTTGATCGAAGTGTTGCGAGGTTTGGAAAGCGTTGCGAAGTTTGTTCGAAGTGTTGCGAGGTTCTCCGAAAGCGTTGCGAAGTTTGATCTGAACGTTGCGAGGTTTCCGTCAAGTAAGTCGTGTCTACAAAAAATAACAACCAAAAAGCCGTCAAAAGAATCTCAAATGATTCTTTGACGGCTTTAATCCATAATTAGACTTCTGTTAAAGTAATTTCTGTTGTTCCTTCAAAACGGTTTTTTGCTCCGTGCATAACAGGACCGACGTATTCATTTAGCTTCCAGCCGTTGGCGATTGCTGCACTCACAAACTTTTTCGCCTCAATGACGGCTTCTTTAACAGGAAGACCATTCGCCAGGTTTGCAGTGATTGCGGCGGCAAAGGTACATCCCGCGCCGTGATTGTGATAGGTTGCTGTTTTTTCTGCTTCAAGAAGGATGAATGATTTTCCGTCGTAAAATAGGTCCGCAGCTTTATCGTGTTCGAGCTGTTTTCCGCCTTTAATGACAACATTTCGAGCACCGTGGGCGTGAATTTTTTCCGCGGCAACTTTCATATCGGCGACTGTCTTAGGTGTTTTAATTCCCGCGAGTTGTCCCGCTTCAAATAAGTTTGGAGTCACAATTTCAGCTTTTGGAAGTAAATATTGAACCATTGCTCCTACATTCCCAGGGTTTAGTACTTCGTCTTCGCCTTTACAAACCATCACGGGATCGATTACAACATGGTCTAGACCTGAGGCTGTAATTGCTTCTCCAGCTGTTTGTATGACCTCTTCCGTGCTGAGCATACCTGTTTTAATGGCATCAACGCCAGTGGATAGGGCGGTGTTGAGTTGGGCTTGAAGCACGTCGATTGGAAGTGAATAAACATTATGGTTCCAGTTATTTTCAGGATCCATTGTAACGATTACAGTAAGTGCAGTCATGCCGTATGTCCCGTGTTCCTGAAATGTTTTTAAATCAGCTTGAATTCCAGCACCGCCGGAAGTATCTGATCCTGCAATTGTTAACGTCTTTTTCATAGTCATATCGAACGTCTCCTTTTATTTTAGCTGAGTCATACATGATTTTAAGCAAAAGAATTTAGAATTACAAACTTGTGATATTTTTGGTTGTAATTAATTTGTAAACAAAAAATATGAGATAGAATGTGATAAGCGTCGTAATTGCAGCGGCAACAAAGCTTTTGTTAATAATAAATCCTGCGATTAAAGCGAATAGTACCAAAACAAAGATACTTACAAATAGAAGAAAGAGTATAAAGCCAACATTTTTAGATCGCTCTGAAACGTTTTTACCTTCTTTTGCGGCTTCTGTTACCTTTCGGATATTTTCTTGCATATGCATATCGGACACTTAGCATTCCCCCAATCTAATCCTACCATGATATTCTAGTTGTTGAAAAGGAAACTTTCCTATAGTCTAAACGTATAAGAGAGTATCGAATACTAGTAGAAAAGAGGGATCCTATGGCGGACGATAAGAAACGTGACGATATAGAGCGGTTACTAGCTGAACTGAAAGCTGGAAAATCTGAAACTGCGGTTACTGTGGATGAAGTTAGAAAGCGTCCGTCGGGTTTTTGGAATGCTGGAAAAATCATCTTTTTATTATGGCGAAAGACATTTATAGCAATTGTACTTTTAATATTCCTGCTAATTGTCGCATTGCCTTTTGCAACAATGTATTTTTTAAAGTCGGGAAGTACGTATACAGAACAAAAAAGTGCGTTTCTAGAACAAATCCAAGAGTTAAATGAACTTGCAACTGCAGAAGCCTATACAAAAGTGGTCATTCAGCGAGAAGACAACACGATATTTGGACAAAGTATCGGGCTCAATCTTCCTGGAACGAAACGCCAGCTATTGGTTGTGATTCCGGGTTCTGTGAAAGCCGGCGTTGACTTATCTGGTTTAACAGAAAAAGATGTTGTTGTTGATGATGAAAAGAAAACGGCAAAACTTACATTGTCTCCCGCTCAATTTCTTGGTGGGGCCGAAATCTATTTTGATAAAGTAGAAATTTATTCGTATGAAGGACTTTTCCGTGAGAAAGCCAATATTGAAGAAGCGTATGAACTTGCTGAAGAAGCAAAGCAGCTTATACTGGAAGAAACTGCAGGACAAGGTGTACTCAGTATGGCCGAACAAAATGCTGCGAAAACATTAAAAGAGATGTTTTCATTCGCAGGATATGACGTAACGATTGAATTTAAGGACTGATTATTTATGGACGGAAAAGTATTTAATAATGATTGGGATTTGATTTTGGGAAATGAATTCAAGAAACCTTATTATGTAGACCTTGAAATTTTTTTGAAAAAAGAATATATGGAAGAAGTCATTTATCCGTCAGAGGATGAATTATGGACGGCTTTCAAATTAACTGCGTATCAGGATGTAAAAGTCGTTATTTTAGGACAAGACCCTTACCACGGAGAGGGACAAGCTCATGGGCTCAGTTTTTCTGTGAAGAAGGATGTTAAAATTCCACCCAGTTTGCGGAATATCTACAAAGAACTAAATGCCGATTTAGGCTGTCCAGTTCCAAAAGATGGAATGTTAACGGGGTGGGCTGAACAAGGTGTGCTTCTATTGAATACGGTGTTTACAGTGAGAGCCGCGGAGGCCCATTCGCATCGCAAAAAAGGGTGGGAGACGTTTACCGATGAAGTTATTCGAAGTCTCTCAGAAAGAGAAGAGCCCATCGTTTTTGTTTTATGGGGTCGACCGGCACAGGAGAAGAAACAGCTGATTGATTTAACACGGCACGGGGTTATTGAATCGTTTCATCCAAGTCCACTTAGTGCGAGTCGAGGTTTTTTTGGCAGCCGTCCATTTTCAAAGACAAATGAGCTTTTAAACTCATGGGGCAATACGGAAATAGATTGGTGTAGAAACGACTGAACGGTATAAATCATAAAGTATGCATGGTAAGGTAATGTAGAAGGAGTGGGCAGTTGTGGCAGTAAATTGTTTTGAGTGTCAACATTTCTTTGTGACGTGGGAACAGCAAAATCCGCGTGGATGTAGAGCACATGGTTTTAAGTCGCGCCCTCTTCCATCGGTAATTGTTAAGCAATCTTCGGGTATGGATTGCTTACTATTTGAACAAAAGAAAGGGGATAAGAAAAGATGATTCCATACAATCGGATTCTGTTGGAAATGGAGCGTCAACTATCTACCGCGAAACATGCAGGGGATGAACAGGCAATGCGTGAGGCCCTTTCGGCTATTCGGTCGCTCTGTGAAGTGGCTCTCAGTGGTCATGAAAGAAAAGAGTCTCCTGTTTTCCCGAAAATGCTTTCAACAGAAAACAGTACATCACCGGTTTCTCTCGAATCAAAAGTACTGGAAGAGGAAGACGCAAACGGTGGATCGCTCTTTGATTTTTAAATTCGTAGCTTGATAAAATAACTGAATTCAAATAGAAAGTAGGAGAAACAATGCCATTCTTTATTATTGCAGGGGCTGTGAACGCAGCAATTGCTGTTGCATTCGGAGCGTTCGGTGCACATGCGTTAAAAGATCGATTGACGGAACATTACTTAGCGGTTTGGGAAACTGCGGTACAATACCAAATGTTTCACGCAATCGGTTTAATACTCATTGGAATTTTAATGAACAGTTCAATTTTAGGGCCTTCCACACAACTGACTTGGGCAGGTTATTTAATACTTGCTGGAATCATCATCTTTTCAGGAAGTTTATATGTACTTAGTCTTTCAGGAATCGGAATTCTCGGAGCGATTACACCAATTGGCGGCGTTGCATTCATTACCGGCTGGATCATGCTTATTATTGCCGTTGTTAAATTTGGTAAGTAAGGTAAGAATCCTCGTTTAAAATAGGCATTGGCATCGCATTTATGCGGTGCTTTTATTTTTATTCGGGAAGTGAAATTTTGTATTCTGGTTTTGAACATGGGCATTTTCATTTCGTGATGTATCGGAAAATTGAAACTTATCCTACAGTAAGAACGTAACAGTAGTAGAACCGTTCGTAGTACTTAAAAAGGAGGGATTTCAATGCCAACTTGCGAAAACTGCAACAATAAGTGGAGTTGGAAACAAACACTTAGAAAAACAACAACATTGAACCCTGCATTGACGTGCCCGCATTGCGGAGAAAAACAATTTCAAACGCTAAAATCAAAGAAGAAAATGGCCTTTCTAACTCCAATTGTTTTATTGCCACTTCTACTTCAAATATTCTTTGACATTCCAGGAGTTATCTTGTTCAGCTTGTATTTTATTTTATTTTGGATAGCCATGTTTTCATACCCATTATTGGTGGAAGTAAAAAGTAAGGAAGAATATATAGGTGAGTGAAGTGAATGAATAAATAACAAATGTTTTGAAATCTAAATCTGTTAAGGAATAGGTTGTAGTGTTTTAATTGGCAAATTAATGACTTGGAATGTTAGCGGGTTTTATTAGTGAACGATTTAGTTGAATTAATTTATAAGCGGAAGATAGGAGTTTTTACTATGAGCTTAGCTTTGGAGATTGCGCGTATTGTGTTGCCTCTTATAGTAGTGGGGGGAATTGGAGTATTTGTAATTCTAAGAATGAAGTATAAATCTAAGCAAGGTACATTAGGTAAGAAACAGTCTAAAAGTGCTCAAAATGTATTGGATAGTTTAATACCCTTCGGAATGATAGTGGGATGTGCTATTGCTGTACTTATAAATTTGTTTACCTCTATCCCCTTACTGTCTACACTGACTTGGGGACCAGGGATAGGTTTCTTATTGGGATATGTTGCATATGAAATATATAGCAAAATGGACGAGAGCCATTCGCAGTAAATTTGTATAAAGGTACGCACTAAATTCAGAAGAGGTGAACCTCATTATTCAAAAATGTCAAAATTGTAATCGGTCATTTAGTTGGAGAGAAATATACAATACGTTGTGGGGTTGGATGTACAAACCGATTGAGTGTACGAACTGTGGTGCAAAACATAAAATAACGATTCCCGGCCGTTTTATCTTTGTATCCCTAACCATTTTACCAATGCTGATTTTTGTGAATTACTTATCACCTTTTAAGAACTTTGTGGCAACACTTGGAGTAGGATTGGTACTGCTTTTAATCGGTTCTTTGCTTACTCCATATATTGTTCGATTTAAAGTAGTACGCAATAAAAGTCTTTAAGTGCAAATGCTAAAGAATGCGATATTTAAGAACGAACGTGGCAGGTAAATTGAAAGGAGTGCTTACAGATGAAGCAACAAATAACACCTTATTTAACTTTCGATGGAAATGCACAGAAAGCATTAGAGTTTTATAAGGAAGTTTTTGGTGGGCAAATACTAGACGTCCAAACTTTTGGCGAGGCTGATTACCCAACTCCGCCGGAAGCAGATAACAGAATAATGCATGCGAAATTTAAAAAGGGTGAGCTGTTTTTCATGGTATCCGATTCTTTTCCTTGACAAGATGTGCAAGCAGGCAATAATTTTTCATTAGTTCTTGAATTTGAGGAGCAAAAAGAACTGGATGCAATCTATAATCTCTTGTCTAAAAACGGAACAGTGATCATGGAATTGCAAGACACATTTTGGGATGCACGCTTTGCAAAAGTAAAGGACGCTTTTGATATCACATGGGATCTTAACTATACATATACAAAATAATTTACGGGGGAGTGTACGTATGAGCAACGTTTCAACTACTACTTTAATAATGACAAGAACTTTTGATGTAGCGCCTAAAAGTGTTTTTGATGCATGGTTGAACACGGAAATGATGAGGAAATGGTTATTTACATTGGAAGAGACGAATAAGGTAACACAAAATAAACCCCAAGTAGGCGGTACATGGGAAATTGTTGACCATCGAGAGGGAAAAGATTACCGTGCGACAGGGGAATATCTCGAAATTGTTCCTTCTCATAAACTTGCGTTCACTTTCACGATGCCGCAATTCAACGAATTAGAAGATACGATTACGGTGGAGCTAAAAGAACTTCAGCAAGGCTGTGAGATGACATTTACGCACCTCATTCATGTTCCCCAAGAGGAGAATTGGTCAGAGTCGGGCCTCGAAAAAGCTCTAAGTGAACATCGTGCGAACAATGAATGGGGTTGGGATTTAATGTTTATGGGACTTAAGGAATTGGTTGAGACAGGGTATATAACATGGCCGAACAGTGGAAATAACGACTAAGTGAGCCCTTCGAATTTAAAAGATCTTCCACCAGCCTCATTGGGCAGACGGAAGATCATTCTTTTGTAATTAGGGACAAATATCGAAGTAACTGTTCTTTTTCACGTTCCGCAACAAGTTTGACGAGTTTTGTATATTCTTTTGTCGTGGCGGCAATATCGAGTGCTTCATAATATGCTTGTCGCTCTTCAACGTGTATTATAGCTGGTAAGTACCCGTTTCGCAGTAATTCCAAGTTCATTAATAATCTTGCAGTTCGACCATTACCATCAATGAATGGGTGGATATTCACAAACTTACTATGCAGCATACATGCTTTTTCAATAGGGTGTAAATCATTTACCGTATTGTGCCAATCAATCAAGGATTCCATTTGGTCATTAATTTTAAAAGCTGGGGTCACATCATGTGAGGCGCCAGTAATAATTACTTCGTGCATACGATAAATTCCGGCATTTTGTAAATCGATACCTCTTAAGACAAGTTGATGGATGTCTTTAATTAAACGTTCATTAATGGATTCATGTAGAATATCTTCTACAAAAAGGATTGCGTCCCTATGGTTAATGGCTTCTAGATGTTCTCGCAAAGATTTTCCGCTAACCGTAATTCCATCTTCTAAAATGGCCTTTGTTTCATAAACAGTCAGAGTATTTCCTTCGATAGCGTTAGAATGATATGTGCTTTTTATAAGGAAGTCTTGTTGTAATTTTTGGATAGTAATAGTGGGCAAGGGTCTCTGCTTATCTAATTTCTCTTTTAACTGTGTCAATTCAAGTAAGATTTCCATAAGTAGAACCTCCTTTTATAAAAGTCTTACTATAAATCATACAATTGTTAAGAAGTATAAGCAATATTCATGAAAAATTAAAAGATCTTCCATCAGCCTCATTGGGCAGACGGAAGATCTTTTAATGATTAAGGTTGTTGAGGGAAGTAGCTAACCTCTTGATCGAACTCAGCGAAATCAAAATAGATCATTGGAAATAGAAAACGCTGACCTGTTTTGGAGTCGCTTAATATGACGTGATCACGTCCAGCAGCTTCTACAACGCCTTTTACAGCCATTGTGTTTTTGCCGCTGTTTACTGCATGTTCAAATGAAAAGTGAAATGTTCCGGGTTTGCCTCGGTTGAGTCGTAATATGTTTTCAATGTATGATTCTTCTCTTCCGGGTGGTCTTCCACCAGAGCTTGGTATTTGGGGTGGTGTCATGTTTTGTTGGTAATTAGGGTTCCAATAATATTGGACCATTCAATCATCCTTTCTTCAACTGTTTTATAGTTCTGGGTAGTCGTATTCCGCTTGGAAGAATAAACAATGAGACTAATAATCGACCGATCTTCCATTGGTTGTACCAGTCATCTGAAATCCCATACGCTTTAATGGACTTCATTATCTACACACTTTATCAACGCTGCGGAACAACCCCCTTAACCCCAACATATGAAGTTCATGAAGCAAGTATGATTGAATAAAAAAAGAAGCCACAGTTGTATGTGACTTCTGTCGATCGGTTACGCATTAAATATTGAAAAAAGCTGTTTTTTTATCGCCATCTAAAAGAGTTCCTACGAAAAACGATCCGAACTCAGCATAGCGTGCACTTACTTCATCGAAACGCATTTCATAAATGAGTTTTTTAAACTGAAGAATGTCCTCAGAGAAAAGTGTGACGCCCCATTCGAAATCATCGAAACCGACAGACCCCGTTATGATTTGCTTCACTTTTCCTGCATAACCACGGCCAATTAAACCGTGCGCACGCATTAATTCTTTACGCTTGTCCATATCGAGCATGAACCAGTTGTCCTCACCATCACGCTTTTTATTCATGGGATAAAAACAAATGTATTGTTGACGCGGAAGTTCAGGATACAGACGAGCCCGAACATATGGATTTTGGTAAGGATCTTCTGTAGATTCACCTGCAAGATAATTGGACAATTCAACGACTGAGACATATGAGTACGAAGGAATTGTAAAATCCGCAATTGCTAATTTATTAAATTCTGATTCAAGTTCTTGCAACTCATCCATTGTAGGTCGCATAATCATAAGCATGAAATCTGCTTTTTGGCCAACGATTGTATAGAAAGCATGACTTCCAGTTTTTTCGTCATCGGCTTTCTGTAACTTTTCTAAATAAACATGAAATTCATCGACCGCGGCTTGGCGTTCTTCATTGGAAACCATCTTCCAAGATGTCCAGTCCATCGACCGTAAATCGTGTAGTGCGTACCATCCATCGAGTGTAATTGCTGCTTCATTCATTTAAGGTGACACTCCTTCGAATTGTATTTAGAATTCATCACAAGTGTATCATATTCAGTGAGAAAGCATTGCTGGTACAGTGCGTTGTCATGAAATTGACAAGAACCACACAACTTTTCAGGCCTCCTGAATTGGTGTATGCTGAAGGTATATGAAAGACGCGGGAAGAGTAGCCGTACAGGACTGATTTTTTTAGTGGACTAAAAGCTAAATGAAAAGGTGGTAAACGGAAAGGTATTTCGCGCAAAGTCTAAGATCAGGAGATAATTAAATGGTGAACTTTGAATCTTTTTTACGCATTCCTGCATGGCGATTTGTTGATGAATCGCTAAGTGCACAAAATCGTTCCGCTCTTGAATCCTTTGCGGCTGACGACACATTATGTCATCTAGTTGGGCAAGGGATGAGTATCCCGACCGTCCGCACATGGGTCCATGACGATACGATAGTCCTTGGCATCCAAGATCACCGAATGCCTTACATTTCCGAGGCGATGCAAATGGTTGAGGACGCGGGTTACAAACCAATCGTCAGAAACTCCGGCGGTCTCGCAGTCGTTCTCGATAAAGGTATTTTAAATATCTCAATTCTCTTATCGGAAAAAGAAACACCTATCGATATTCCAGCGGGATACGAAGTGATGTTGGCCTTCGTTCGTTTGCTGTTTCCTGAAGCAGGAAATCGAATTGAAGCTTATGAAATCGTAGGTTCGTATTGTCCAGGTTCGTATGATTTAAGCATTGACGGTCGTAAGTTTGCAGGTGTTTCACAACGCCGATTACGTCAAGGCATCGCAGTCCAAGTGTATTTATGTATTGAAGACTCTGGTGCAGAACGTGCTGAAATCATTAAAGAACTTTATAGAGTAGGGCTCAACGGTGAAGCGACAAAATTCATTTACCCTGAAATTAAACCAGAAGTGATGGCATCGCTAACAGAACTTCTAGAAACTCCATTAACCGTAAGTGACGTCGTCATCCGAACGCAACAATTGCTGCGTTCATTGGCAGAAGAGGTGTTCATGGGCGGTTTCAAAGCAGAAGAGATAGAGTTGTACACGTTTTATTTAAACCGTGTAGTGGAACGAAATCAGAAGATGTTACACAAGTAATTGGTTCGAAAAAAGGTTGCTTCCAATAACATGGAAGCAACCTTTTGTGTTTTGGATGGGATTGCTAGATAGGGGTGAGGATTTTTGGAAACTTCGCAACACTTTGGTCAAACTTCACAACGTTTTATGTAAACAACGCAACGCTTTTCGAAAACAACGCAACGTTTCCACAAAACTTCGCAACACATCACGAAAACTCCTCAGGCATAAGAAAAACCGCCGATCAATGATGATTCGGCGGTTCTTTAGTGATTAGATTCCCGTTGCTTTCCATTGTGAAAACTGGGGCTGTTCGGTCATCATCATCTGAGAGTGTTACCATTCGACGAGCTCGGTTCATGATTTGAACAAACTGTTCGTAATCGGTACGGAGCGTCTCATTTTCTTTACGATATTTCTCAACTTCTTTTTCCAACTTTGCAATGTGTTCATTTGCGATTTTAGCTGTTTGCCTCCATCGTAGAGATTCACTATCGCCAGCACCTGTATGATGTAAACGGACGAGGTAGGCGATAACGGTATCTAGTGATAAAGCCGATAACGGCACTACTGACCGATTGTCGGATTCGCTCCCTTGCGTAGGGCTGTATAATTGCCTTCCGCGTCGTTTAAAGTCCTTACCAAGAACGCGCATTGCTTGCTTACGTTCTTTTTTAGCACCCTCAAGTTCTGTCTCGTATTCTCGTCGAACAACCGCGTTCCACCTAAATCCGCAAGCCGCAGCCGTTCGATTTAGTGAATCTCCGACCTCTTCAAAAGCACTTAATTGAGTACTTCCTTCACGAACATGTCTTAAAACAGTCTCAGCTAATAAAATATCATTTTCTTCCATCCAAGCATCCTGCCTAACTTTCACCATTGCCGTGCCTCCTGCCATGTTAATAGTCTCGTTCTAATGTCAGTGTGTACATGAAACAACTATTTTATTCATTGTCTGCACAGCATTCCCATACCTTTTTTAAGATAGACCGCATTTTTCGAGCTTTTAGTTCTGTCATTCTTTCAGTACAATAGAATAAAGAACTGGTGGAGGTGTGCAAATGGAGTATAAAAACGAGAAATTAAAAGAGGAGAAAGTGTTCAAAGATCCGGTGCACCGATATATCCATGTACGCGACAAAGTGATTTGGGATGTGATTGGGGCACGGGAGTTTCAGCGTCTTCGTCGTATTCGTCAGTTGGGTACTACGTATCTAGTTTTTCACGGGGCTGAGCACAGTCGTTTTCATCACTCGCTAGGCGTATATGAGATTGTCCGCCGAATTATCGATGATGGCTTCCAAGGAAGACCTGAGTGGAATGACGATGAGCGTCTCCTAACCTTATGTGCCGCATTATTACATGATTTGGGGCACGGACCGTTTTCACATGCATTTGAAAATGTGTTTGATCTCGACCATGAAGAATTCACTCAAGCAATATTGCTAGGAAACACAGAGGTAAATGAAATACTAAGTCGTGTATCCGAAGACTTTCCGCAAAAAGTGGCCGATGTCATTGGTAAAACCTATCCTGACAAACTTGTAGTAAGTCTGATATCAAGTCAAATCGACGCCGACCGAATGGATTATTTACAGCGAGACGCCTATTTTACAGGAGTATCTTACGGACATTTTGATATGGAACGTATTTTACGTGTGATGCGCCCGAAAGAAGAGCAGGCCGTCGTTACATATAGTGGAATGCATGCCGTTGAAGATTATATAATGAGCCGCTACCAAATGTACTGGCAAGTTTATTTCCACCCCGTTTCAAGAAGTGCGGAAGTCATCCTAACTAAAATATTACATCGTGCAAAATATCTTAACGATACGGGGTATGTCTTTAAACACAAGCCTACCCATTTCAGTTCGTTTTTCGACAAAACATTTTTATTGGAAGAATACATTGCGCTGGATGAGGGCGTTATGACGACATATTTTCAGTGGTGGATGACCGAAGAGGATACAATTCTAGCGGATTTAAGCTCTCGGTTTATTAACCGTAAATTGTTTCAGTATGTCGACTTCAATCCCGCGACGGAATATGAAAAGGTCCTTCAACTCTCCGAACTCTTTAGAGAAGCTGGTCTAGATCCTGAATATTACTTAGTATCGGATTCATCGTCCGACTTGCCTTATGATTTTTACAGACCTGGTGAAGAAAATGAGCGATTGCCGATCTTTTTAGAAATGCCGAATGGGGAATTAAGCGAACTCTCGCTGCAATCCAATATAGTCGATGCCATTACAGGAAAACGCAGAACAGACCATAAACTTTATTTTCCGGAAGACGTTTTATTAAAAGGGAAAGATCAGAATCCACTGTATAGAAAAATCTTAGAAATGTTAAATAGATAGGAAGGATGGCCGTCATGTTCCAAAATCACGCTAAAATCGTTCAATTTATTTCGCTTGCGAATGAAATTACGGGTAGAAAGAAATTGCAAAAAATGATTTTTATTTCAAAAAAACTAAATTATACTTTTGCAGAAAAATATAATTTTCATATTTACGGTCCATATTCAGAAGAATTAACACTTAGAATTGAAGAGCTTTGTGAAATGGGTTTTTTACAAGAAAGCTGTACGGATAAAGGTTCCTATATTCAATATGCCTATCAAGTAACAAATGCAGGGGACCGCTTTCTTGAAACGATGGATGCTGTACCTGAAAACCTTGAGGGCTGCATTGATTTGATGATGAATAAAAGCTCAAGATTTCTTGAACTCGTGTCGACACTTCTATATTTCGATCATTTGGAAAAAGAAGAACAAATTGAGAAACTTCATATTGTGAAAAACAAATTAAAATTCTCTGCGGAGGAAATAGATGGGGCATATGACTTCATAGAACAACTGGAACGACAATCTGCGCATTAAAAAAACTGACTTTAATGAAATGACGTACTTTCATTTAGGTCAGCTTGTTATAAGTGCATTATTTATCGCTTGAGCGTATTCCTCCAACGGAATGATCGCTTTTCTTCATTTCTTCAATAATGACATGAACGTTTCCTAAAGGTGCTCCCGTTGTTTCCGAAACAGCTTCAGTTACACGTTTACAAAGTTCTTGTTTCTGTTCATCTGTGCGGCCTTCTAACATTTTTACAGTTACGTACGGCATACTTCTTCCCCCTTTCTGGATAAATCCAGTATACTAAAGAGTATACCAAAATGGGAGGGGACAAAACACATGACAAATGAAGAAAAGTCTAAACCAAAATTAGGTTTCACTATTATAAAAAATGATCCGACAGATGGTCATAAAGGATTTGGCATAGGTTCATTATCACTGGAAAATGTCTCGCCGGTAATTATTGATGTTGAAGAAGGCGTTGCTTCAATTGAAATAGGCGCGATGCATGCCAGAAGCACTTTAGAGCGGGGCATTAAGTTTCTTATAGACCGTGAGCCGTCTGCAGGCGGAAAACCATACTGGCTCGTTTGGGTAACAATTGATTTTAAAGAAGACGGACCGTATTATGCGGGCGTAGCAGCTTGTGAAATGGTTATTAATCGTGAAAAACGTCGTGGCTATAAAAACTTTATTGAACATATGAATTATATGGATAAATCGATGAAGCGTCATATTATAGTGGAGCAAATGGATGATAAATCAAAACATATACTTGCGGACTTTTTAGAAGGCCACAATAAGGAATTATGGGACCGCAGTACACCAGAACTGCACAGCAGTCTTAGACCTGAAAACAACTGAATTGTGAACACAATATGACAAATCTTGAATTCTTCAATGAACAGTGTTGAATCTCTTCATAAAACGAAGTACACTGAACTCATAGCTTGCGAACATAAGCTAGGACAACCGGAATAGTGTAGTTTTCAGATTGACCCAGACAAACCCAAGCATGGTGTCAATTTGTTAGTACTGCTTTATACTGGTAAAAAAGCTTTCTACCCCTGAATTTATTTAGGAGTAGAAAGCTTTTTTGATTGAAGTGATTCTTATGGGGATAGTCCAACCTGCGTCGCCGTTTGTCCAACCAAGTCCGTGGATAGTCCAACCAACGCCACTGTTAGTCCAACCAAACCTGGATAGTCCAACCAACGTCGTGGATAGTCCAACCAGCGTAACCGTGCGTCCAACCAAGCCCGTGGTTAGTCCAACCAAGCCCATAATTTATTCGAAAAATGAAAATGGGAATAGGTTAAAGAGTTTTCCTTTTTTTGAATCAGATGTCCGCTGTTCGCGTAGGGATTTGTCCGTGCATAGTTTTTGTGGCAGGTCTTTGTTTTTTACATAAATCAATCGTTGACGTTCGCATTCTTCGATGGCAAGACCGCCTGTTTCGACGTCGACGATGACTCCACTTACTCCTTTAGGTGGTATGAACGGTTCTGGTGCAGTTCCTTCATGTACTTTTTCCATGAAATCGATCCAAATTTTCTTCGAAGGGGCTAAATCTTGGGCGTCTGTTAATTGCTTGCCGACGTCGTATCCCGTCCAAATCCCTGCAGTGAGTGAGGGAGTGTAGCCAATCAAATATTGGTCGGAGTTTGTCGTTCCGGATTTTGCGGCATAAGGTCTCGTTTGTTTTTGGCGCATCGACAAACCTGTTGCGGACGAGTAGTCATTGAAAACCGGATCGAACATACCTGTTAAAAGATGTGTGAGAATAAAAGCATCTTCTTTTGACATAATTTGTTTTAAATCTTTAGAGGACTGTTCGTACACCGTTTTTCCTTCAGAATCGGAAATTGAAAGAATGGTTACGGGTACTACTTCGGTGCCACCAGATGCAAATCTGTTATATGCATTTGTCATATCAGATAAAGTAACGTCTAGAGCACCAAGCGCGATTGCTGGAGATGCTGGGAATTCCGCTTTTATCCCAAGTCGCGAAGCCATATTTTCGAAATTTTTATATCCAATCTCTTCAAGTGTTTTTACCGCAAAGACGTTATCTGAAATAGCCAGAGCTTGAGCAAGAGAAATGGGATGATCTGCAAATTTCCCGTTAATGTTTTTTGGTTCGTATGAGGATCGTCCTTCATCGTAAGTGAAAATGGTTTTCTTCGTTGATAAAAAGGTCAATGGATTGTATCCGTTTTCCAGCGCAGCCGCATACAGCACGGGTTTCATTGCAGAACCGGGTTGTCTTTTTGCTTGTGTGGCGCGGTTGAATGGACTTTCTGTGTAATTAACCCCGCCCACAAGTGATGTGATGGCTCCTGTTCCAGGTTCAATGGATATAAATCCGACTTGCAACTCATTGTCAGGCATCCATTTGGAAACCATTTCTTCCGCAATTAGTTGATGATGGGGATTCAAAGTCGTACGGATTGTCCAACCGCCTTCAGCGGGATGGCGTCCTTTTTCGCTCAACACTTTTTCGGCTTCTTTCCAAACGGCATCTAGAAAATAAGGTGCAACACGTGAAGCATCCACCCATTCGCGGTTTTTAAGTATAATGGGCTGAGCCTGTGCTCGTTCCTTTTGTCTTTCCGTAATGTATTTCTGTTTTTCCATTAAGGATAAAACAAGGAGCTTTCTTTCCTCGGAGTTTTCTGGGTTTTCAACAGGCGAATAAACAGATGGCCCCTTTGCAATTGCGGTAATTACCGCAGACTCTTCCAGAGTTAAGTCAATTGCGGACTTGCCGAAATAAAACTTGCTTGCTGCTTCAACCCCATACATTCCATGTCCGAAATAGACAGTATTTAAATACCCTTCCAAAATGACATCCTTTTCATAAAAGCGTTCCATTCGATATGCATACAGTGCTTCGCTAATTTTTCGCGACCATGTTTTTGCATGCGTTAAGTAAAGATTTCGGGCATATTGTTGTGTGATTGAACTTGCACCTTCGGCTTTTCTCATCGTCTTTACATCTTTCAAAACAGCTCCTGCAATTCGTTTGTAGTCGAATCCGTTATGACTGTAAAATTTACGATCTTCTGTTGCGATAACAGCGTCAATCAAAAAAGGAGACATTTCATCAAGGTTTACCCAATAACGGCGCTCCGCCAAAAAATGGTCGCCAATTTCTTTGCCGTTTTTATCAAGAAAAACTGATGCTTTAGGTACGCTTAACGAAGGTGCGCCTGTAATTTGTGCATACAATCTAAGTGAAAAAAATATGGTAAGTGCTGCAGTTAGTAAGGTTAGAGTTAATAAAGATAATCTGCGAAAAAAAACACGCTTCTTTTTCTTTTTTATATATACTGTTCGTCGCATATAATTGTTCCCCCTTTTTGCAACTAACTGTAGTATGCGACCCAAATCAAGAGATTAAACGGGTAAAAGAGGAACATTTCTATGTATTTAGCCAACATTATTGAAAAGTACTGTCAAACAAGGATATAATGAATAGATATTTTTAATTTCTTTCCGTTTGATAAGCGAAGAAAAACACGAGTCATTATTGAGTAAAGATTATACGAATAACGGGATGCCAGTTCTGTCACCCGAAGGATAAGGACGGAGATTGTTTGGAAACGAAAGATGTGACAATACGGCTGAGTTCAACAATCTGTCATCCTGGACAGGACGAGGAAACACATGAAATCCGTGCTGCAGGACAATACATTAAAAAATCCGACAGAGTCTATTTGAAGTTCATTGAAGACCAAAGCGGCGAACCAATTCAAACGACCGTTAAAATGGGAGAAGAAGATGCACTTATTATGCGTAAAGGCGCAACGGACATGCGTCTTCCTTTTGATTTGGATGGAGAACGACACGGTACATACGGCAGTGGACCCGCAAATTTCAACTTAATTGTGAAAACAAACCTACTTGAATTTATTGAACAAGAGGATGGAAACAGCGGTAGCTTTACTGTGAATTATGATTTGATGGCAGAGGGATCTGTGCTTGGGATATATAAACTACTATTTACATATACGGAGGGAACATTATGAACGCAGTCGAAAAAATTCAACAAGAAGTGAAAAACGCTCTTCGAAAAGCTGTCCTTGAAGCAAAACTTGTAGAGGAAGCTGAGATTCCAGAAATATTACTTGAAACACCAAGAAGTAAAGAAAACGGAGACTACGCAACAAACCTTGCAATGCAAATTACTAAATTAGCGAAAAAACCACCCCGTGCAGTTGCAGAAGCGATTGTAGAGCATATCGACAAGGCAAGTGCTTCAATCGAAAAAATCGAAATTGCAGGACCGGGTTTTATCAACATCACTTTAAATAAAGACTACCTCCAAGAAATTGTTAAAACAGTACTCGATAATGGTGCTGATTATGGTCGTTCAACTGCTGGCGCTGGAGAAAAGATCCAGGTCGAATTCGTTTCTGCAAATCCGACAGGTGACCTTCATCTTGGGCACGCACGAGGAGCGTCAGTTGGAGATTCCCTTAGTAATGTACTAGACATGGCGGGATACAACGTCGAAAGAGAATATTACATTAACGACGCTGGAAATCAAATTGACAATCTTGCAAAATCCGTTGAAGCACGTTATTTCCAAGCTCTTGGCGAAGAATGTGAAATGCCGGCGGACGGATACCACGGACAAGACATTATCGAACTTGGTAAGAAATTAGTCGAAGAGTTCGGTGACAAATACAAAGAAGTCTCTGCAGAAGAACGCTTTGATTTCTTCCGTTCTTACGGTCTTAAATACGAACTTGCAAAATTAAAACAAGACTTAGAAGACTTCCGTGTACCGTTCGACAGCTGGTTTTCAGAAACAACATTATACGGCAGCGGTAAAATTGAAATTGCAATGGAAAAACTAAAAGCAAACGGTCATATCTTTGAAGAGGACGGTGCAACTTGGTTCCGTTCGACTACATTTGGCGACGACAAAGATCGTGTGTTGATTAAAAAAGACGGATCTTTCACATACATCTTGCCGGACATCGCGTATCATGAAGATAAAATTTCACGTGGGTTCGATACACTTATTAACATTTGGGGTGCGGATCACCACGGCTACATTCCGCGTATGAAAGCAGCAATCGAAGCACTTGGATACGGTAAAGACAAATTAGAAGTAATCGTTGCTCAAATGGTTCATCTGTATAAAGACGGCGAGCGAATGATGATGAGTAAACGTACAGGTAAAGCTGTAACACTACGTGAATTGGTGGATGAAGTCGGTCTAGATGCCGTACGTTATTTCTTCGTCATGCGTTCCGGCGATGCGCAAATGGACTTCGACCTAGATTTGGCCGTTTCCCATTCAAATGAAAACCCTGTATATTACGCGCAATATGCACACGCACGAATTTCATCAATTCTACGCCAAGCGGAAGAATTGAAAATGACTGCAAACGCAGGCGGTGCAGCATTGTTAACATCGGAAAAAGAAATCGAGTTATTGAAGAAAATAGGCGATTTCCCAGCCCTTGTATCAGACTCTGCACGCATGCGCGCACCACATCGCGTAGCAACATATATCCAAGAACTCGCTGCGACATTCCACTCATTTTACAACGCAGAAAAAGTACTGGACGCAAACAATCAAGAACTTTCCGAAGCAAGAATCGCACTCATCACAGCAGCACGCACAACAATTGCGAATGCACTGAATCTGATTGGGGTATCTGCACCTGAGAGAATGTAGCAACTGTCAGGACACGTAAATATTAAAATACGCCACCACACGATTATGTGTGGTGGCGTATTTTATTGAGTACAACCGTCAACTTAGCCAAATGCATTTAGGTAATTATCTTTTTCTATCTGACGTTTATGATTTTGTTGCACACTGCATATTTCACGATGGAGTCCATATAATTGTGTAAATAGGAAAAGGCATTTTCCATTCCTTATGATAAAATGTTTTCAACGACGATAAACATTTAGGAGGAATGGAAAATGGCCTTACTTAATTTTACTATAGATCTAGATAATTTAAAAGATACAGTTATGAATTCAAATATGGAATCGGTTGTTAAATCAACAATTGTTTTAGTGCTGAATGAGTACATGGAAAAAGAACGTGATGACTATTTGAAAGCAGAATCCTATGAAAGATCTGAGGATCGTGTCGACTACCGTAACGGCTATTACGAAAGGGATTATACGATTAGTGTTGGTCGAATCACATTAAAGGTACCGCGCACAAGACAAGGTGAGTTCTCACCTTCTGTTTTTGAACGTTACGCTCGGTGTGAACAAGCTTTAGTAGTATCTATGCTTGAGATGGTTGTAAATGGCGTCTCGACTCGCAAGGTGACCAACATTGTGGAACAGCTTTGTGGAGAAAGTGTTTCTAAATCATTCGTTTCATCCTTAACTGCCAAGTTGGATCCAATCGTGAAAGAGTGGGCTGAGAGACCTTTAAATACAACTTATTATCCTTATCTTTTTGTGGATGCAATGTATATTAAAGTACGTGAACACCATCGTGTTGTATCGAAAGCAGTTTATATCGCAATTGCGATAAGTGAGACTGGATACAGGGAAATTCTAGGTATGAAAGTGGATCATAACGAGAGTTATGAAAGTTGGGCTAACTTCTTACAAAGCCTTATTTCTAGAGGCTTACAGTCCCCAAAACTGGTCACCTCGGATGCGCATAAAGGCTTAAAAAAAGCAATCCAAGAAAAGCTTTTAGGAACGGCTTGGCAACGTTGTACTGTTCATTTTAGAAGGAATATTGTAGATTGTTTTCCTAAAAAAGATTGTGATGAAGCTAGAAGTCTTCTAAACAGTATTTTTGCTGCAGAAGATGTAGACACTATTCGCCGACTGAAAGATCTATTTTTCGATAAATATTCAGAGGAAAAACGATTTGAAAAAGCACTAACTATACTAGATGATGGATTCGATGATGCGATACAAAACCTGAATTTCCCGTTAAGACATCGTAAATTTATTCGTTCTACAAATCATTTGGAACGTCTTAATCAAGAGGTGCGCCGACGTGAACAAGTTATCAGGATTTTCCCGAATACCCAATCGGCTTTTCGTTTAATTGGGGCAGTTTTAATGAGTTATACAAAGGGAAACAAAGGGTGGGAAAGAAATGTTTTCGGCCAATCTGCCGGTTCCCAAAAACAGCAGGACGCACAAGTATGACCAGTAGCGACTTGACATGGAGCCTCTGCGGGCATAATCATCCAGCCTAAAGAGCCGGCTTTTTCAAAAAAGTCGGCTCTGCCCAGACAGGCTATCATGCCCACCACTCCAAGTAAAGTCGCGAGTTAGCTAGCTTCGTGTGAATTCTATATACAAAGTGAAAAGTTGAAAACACGATTAAGGAAAAGTACACAAGACTATGGACTTGACTTATTTTCCCTTAAACTTCGCAACGCTTTGAACAAACCTCGCAACGTTCTTCGAATACTTCACAACGTTTTCACCAAACCTTGCAACGTTTTAGGAACTTCACAACGTTTCGAACAAACCTCGCAACATTTACGGGAAACTTCGCAACGTTTTGATCAAACCTCACAACGTTTTCAATAAACTTCGCAACACTTCATTTTGTTGAGTCATTCTTTAACTAACTCATTGCACACGTTCCATAAAATCACTATTGGCTTTTCCTAATTGCCCGAATGCATTTAAGTAATTATCTCTTTCTATCTGTAGTTGTTGACTATCATGACTTTTGCACTCCGCACATTCAATCTAGACTTTGAACGTAATCCCGACACTGTACAATCCCGAGATTAATCAACCAAACCATTAGAGTCCCAATCCCACAATCAAACATAATCTCCAACCAATACTCCAATAGAACCCTAGAAAACTCAATCTAGGAAAATGAACCACTCCAGTGAAGAAGCGACAAGCGTGAGCCGAAGTAAGGAGATCGGCAGTGCACTTCTGTCGAGCTCATTACGTAAGGCCATCGCCAAGCGCCAAGCGGATATGGGAATCACAAACCACAATAAATCTCGAACCCCGAAAACAAGTCACACCAAGGAAGGCAGTCAACGAGCGCCACATTCAATTGTGTGATTTGTTTTATTGTGGGTAAAAAGTCATGAAATTCGGATATAAGTCTGAGAGTGTCTGATATAACGCTTGGAGTGTCGGATATGGGACTGAGAGTGTCTGATATAACACTCGAACTGTCGGATATCGAACCCAAAGTGTCGGATATAACCCACCGACAGTTCAATACCCGAAAACCAACCCCCTCGACACGAACAAAATATGTAGTATAATTAGAAACGTACACAAATTACATATCATACATAAAGGTGCCCCGCCTTCACGGTAGGGGTTAAAAGGGAAACCGGTTCAACACCGGTGCGGTCCCGCCACTGTAAGTGTTAGCCAATCGCGAAAAATCACTGGACAACGTCTGGGAAGATGCGAAAAGCTGTGAGCACAAGCCAGGAGACCTGCCTTTATGAAATCGCCCGTAAACCTACGAGGATAGGATTGGTGAAAATCAGCACTTTTGTGCGTCCAGATTTTTACTTAGAACATTCCTCCGTACTCACACGGAGGTTTTTTGTTTTCATTTAACAGATTGATAAACACCTTCTGGATAAAGACAAAACCTCCGACGGATATCACAAAATATACCTTGTGAAGCGGACTTGATTTGAAAAAAATAGGAGGAAAAAAACATGAAGAAGACATGGCAATTACTTTTAACATCCATCTTAGCTGTATTTTTACTAACAGCATGTGGAACAACGGCAGCACCAGAAAAACCAGCAGTAGACGATACATCGAAAGAAGAAACACCAGTAGTCGTTGTTGAGGAAGCATTCCCAGTAACTCTTACAGACGCCGCGGATAATGAAATAACGATTGAAACAGCACCCGCAACAATCATTTCTTTAGTACCAAGTAATACAGAAATTCTATTCGAACTTGGCCTTGCAAATGAAGTTGTTGCAGTCACAGACAATGATGATTTTCCAGCCGAGGCTTCAGAAAAAGAATCCATCGGTGGATTTGAATTAAACATTGAAAAAATCATCTCGATGAATCCTGAAATGGTCTTTGCACACGAAATTGCAGTTGGAACAGGTGAAGGAATTCAACAAATTCGTGATGCTGGAATTCCAGTATTTATTGTAAAAGACGCGAAGAACTTTGAAGAAACGTATGCGACAATTGAAATAATTGGTAAAGCAACAGGAAAAACAGAAGAGGCAGACAAAATCATCGCAGAAATGAAAGCGAAAGTGGATGAAGTTGTAGCTAAAGTAGCAAAAGTTGAAGAAAAGAAAACTGTCTTCATTGAGACATCACCAGCTCCAGACATTTACACACCTGGAAAAAATACATTTACACAACAAATGATGGACCTAATTGGCGCGGACAATATTGCAACAGAAGACGGTTGGTTTGTAATGAGTCCGGAAGAAATTGTGAAACAAAATCCAGACGTTATTCTTGTAATGTACAGTTATATTGAAACAGCAGTCGAAGACGTTTATGCACGTGATGGTTTCGATACAATTACTGCAATAAAGAACAAAGAAGTTGTCCAAGTGGATGAAAATATAACGAGCCGTCAAGGGCCACGTTTAGCGGATGGGCTTGAAGCGTTTGCTAAAGCGGTTTACCCAGAGGTTTTTGGTGAGTAAATCAAGCGTTGCCTACCTAGTATCCATCGCCACGCTTGTTGTGGCGGTTTGGCTAGGGACTTCAATCGGTACGGTGAAAATTCCGATTGAAACATTTTGGAATGCGGGAGCGGATCCAATCTCCGCAAATATATTGTGGAAAATCCGAATGCCACGCGTTGTTCTTGCTGGGCTTGTCGGAGCATCACTTGCAATTTCTGGAGCAGCATTTCAAGGATTACTTAAAAATCCTCTTGCAGATCCATATACCCTCGGAGTGTCGTCCGGTGCCTCTGTAGGTGCTGTGATGACACTTTTTTTCAGTATATCGCTTCCAATTTTAGGCAGTTATACGCTTCCCGTTTTCAGTATGATTGGAGCAGCACTTACGATGTTTCTCGTTATCGGTTTTGCGCGTTTAGTGGACCGATCGATGAAGATGGAAACCATTATATTAACAGGGATTATTTTCGGTTCCTTCTTAGGTTCGGTTTTATCGCTTATGATTGCGTTAACGGGTGAAGAGTTGAGGCAAATTATAAGTTGGCTTCTTGGAAGTGTCTCGATGCGAGGGTGGAAATACGTCAATATGATTTTACCTTTTGTCTTCATTGGTACATTCCTTCTTTGGATGAACCGTAGGGAACTGAATGCGATGTTATTTGGTGAAGAACGTGCGCATCATTTAGGGGTCAATGTAAGAAGACGTAAATTCATGATTTTAATCGGTGGATCGATTCTTACGGGGGCGGCAGTCGCTGTTTCTGGTACAATCGGTTTTGTAGGGCTCGTTGTCCCGCATATGACTCGGCTTCTATGGGGTTCCGATCATCGTCATTTACTCACATTGTCCTTTTTAAACGGGGCAACACTTCTCATCCTTTGTGACTTAGTCGCACGGACCATAATATCACCAACGGAACTTCCAGTCGGTGTCATTACTGCGTTTATTGGTGCGCCGGTATTCGCACTTATCTTTTACAAGCAACGCAGAAAGGGGGCCATGTAATATGCTGCACGTCGAAAATATTTCAGGTGGTTACGGAAAAGTACCCATCGTAAAGTCCATAACGTTCTCTGTAAATAAAGGAGAAGTGCTCGGCATCCTTGGCCCGAACGGCAGTGGGAAGTCTACTTTACTCAAAATCATATCCGGTATTCTTCCAGCAACAGAAGGAACCGTTACAATTGATGGGAAATTGTCTACGAAATACTCTCAAAAAGAATTTGCGAGGAAAGTAGCTGTTTTGCCACAACTACATGCACATGCATTTTCACATACGGTCACCGATACCGTTGCTCTTGGAAGGTATCCGCACCAAAGTGGAATTTTTTCATCTTGGTCGGATGAAGATCAGCGTGCTGTTCAAGAAGCGATGCACAATACATCTATAACTCGTTATGAGAAAACACCGATTGAACTTCTATCCGGTGGTGAGCAGCAACGCGTTTTTGTAGCGCAAGCTCTCGCACAAGAAGCTCCTATTTTATTGTTAGATGAACCGACAAACCATTTAGACATTGCCCATCAGCAACAGCTTCTTGATACGATTCGACAACAAGCGATCGAAAAAGAATTGACCGTCGTTTCCGTTTTCCATGACATTAACTTAGCTTCTGTCTATTGCGATCGCCTTTTATTGTTGGACAACGGTAAAATCTCCAGTATTGGTACACCTCAAGACGTAATAAAAGAGGAAGCCATTCTAAACGTTTACAAAGCACGAGTGAAAACGCAACCTCATCCAGAGCTTCCTAAGCCACAAATTACACTTCTGGCGGATTCGAAAGTTAAAATCGAACCATTTGTTGTTACAAAAAAAGATTTTAACATTACATCTGAATATGTTTCTCTGCAAACAAAGCACTCACTGAAAACACTGTCTTCAGCAGTTCATAATGCGGGAATGGGTTGGTATAAAGCGTTTGTCAATCGCCATGTGGATGTAGATTACGCCTGTGAAGACGTGAAACTAGAAATGGCCAATTATCTTGAGATGAAAAACTTTCATACATCGGATACGGTTGGAATGATGACGGCAGTTTTGACGGAACACGCAGAAGTTGAGGAATATACAGGGGACTTCGGATCCGTTTTAATCGCAGTGACTGCGGGTATTGGAAACGCAGTGGACGTATCCCAAGCGCTTAAGCGTGATGAAAAACCGAAAGTCGGAACCATCAATACATGGGTCATTATTAACGGTGAACTTCCGGATGAGGCCTTTATCCAAGCGATGATTACGGCAACAGAAGCAAAAGCGAAAGCGCTTCAAACCGAAGGAGTACTAGATCCGCTCACAAATACGATTGCGACGGGAACATCCACGGATAGTCTGCTCATTGCGGCAACGCAGACAGGTGAATATTTGCCGTACGCAGGTCCGATTACGGATCTTGGAAAACAAATCGGGCATGGTGTTTACGACTGCACGGTGCGGGCCATTCAAGCATATAAAGCCGCGAAAGGATGGACGGTATGATTCCAGCACATTTTATCGCCATCGCACTCGGTTTTTTACTGGACCGGATCATTGGTGACCCACCGAAATGGCCGCATCCAATCCGCTTCCTTGGGACATTCATTTCAAAAGCAACAACCGTGTTGAATAAAGGACGATTTCGCATCGCAAAAGGCGCGTTCTTATTAATTCTCACAATAGCAATGGTTTTCGTACTTGTATTTTTCGTTGTAGGATTTGCTTACAAGTTCCATCCGATTCTCGGAATTGCTGTTGAAGCGGTTTTAATTGCCATTGGACTCGCACAAAAAAGCTTGCGGGATGCAGCACTCGAAGTGTATCGTCCGCTTGAATTGGGAAATTTACCGGAAGCGCGTGAGAAGTTATCATGGATTGTCGGTCGCGACACAAAACATTTGAATGAAAGCGCGATTGCGCGGGGTGCTGTTGAAACGGTTTCTGAGAACACATCTGACGGTGTCACAGCGCCACTTTTCTGGGCATTCCTTTTAGGAGCTCCTGGATTATGGCTCTACAAAACGGTGAACACGCTTGACTCGATGGTAGGATATCGAGACGAACGATTTGAGAAATTCGGGAAGGTTTCTGCCCGAATGGACGATGTACTCAATTTCATTCCAGCACGAATTACGGGTTTGTTGATTTTACTGTACACTCCGAATGAAGGACAAATGCCTTTCATGAAACGGTTTGCGCGTTGGAGCCGGGATGCAAGACGTCATCCAAGTCCGAACAGCGGATTTTTGGAAGCAGCAACTGCTTGGCAACTTGGAATCACTTTAGGTGGGAAAAGTACGTATCGCGGTGTTGTTTCCAACAAGCCTGAATTCGGCCCAGAAAATGCACCACTAACAGCTAAACATATCAAATCCACGATTACTGAAATGCATACAGTGTCCTTCGTATTTTGGTTCATAATGACTTTAATTGGAGTGTTGTTTTATGGCCTTGCCTGAACACGGTGCGAATCCGCATACTGTTTATGAAAAATTAAATATGAAACAACCTACTCATGTGATGGATTTCAGCGAGAACGTGAATCCCGCGGGACCTCCGAAGGAAGTTGCAAATGAGTGGCCACAATTAATGGAGAAATTATCGGTCTATCCGGATCCACAAGGAGAACCGTTTTTATCGGCAGTAGGTAAATTCCATCTTATTGACACCGACTGTTTATTTGCAGGAAATGGGGCTGCGGAACTGCTGACCTTTGTTGCGGAAAGGTATCGCGGGAAGCGAGCGATAGTTGTTCATCCTACGTTCTCAGAATACGAAGCGACTCTTTCAGCGAAAAATGTGGAAGTCATTCGGGTTTTATCCGAAGAAAAGCTGGGATTTCAATTCCCTGTTGAACAGATTATGGAAGAAATGGGTACATCAGATGTGCTCTACTTATGCACTCCGAATAACCCGACAGGAATGATGCCGAATGAAATAGATTTGCTAAAAATCATTCAGTACGGCGTTGAAGTGAGTTGTGAAATTGTGCTGGATGAAGCATTTATTGATTTTGTGGATGAATCGCTTTCTTTCATTCCCAAATTGACGGAATACCCCCATGTTATTGTCGTTCGATCGATGACGAAAATGTATGCGGTACCTGGAATTCGTCTTGGATATGTCGCAGCAAACAAAACGGTTATTTCGGAAATGAAAACGCTCGCTCCGCACTGGAATGTCAACGGAATTGCAGCTCATATTGGGGCGATCTGTTTACAGGAAGATGAGTATCGTCAACAGGCAATTGAGCACAGCAATCGGGAACGTGAAAAGTTGAGCGGTTTTCTGCTTGAAAAGGGTTGTGAGGTAACGGCATCCGTCACAAACTTTTTGTCGTTTACAGTAGGAGCACACCGGGATTCGAAGAAATTGTACGTAGATTTACTTCGTAAGGGAATTGTTCTTCGGCACTCTGAAAACTTTCTCGGAATGGACGGCCGTTGGTTCCGAATCGGTATGAAGAATGAGCCTGAAATGACGGTGTTGAAAGAGGTGTTGGCGGAGTGGTTCGAGGAAAACTGACGTTCATAAGCGGTGGTGCGCGAAGCGGGAAAAGTACATATGCTGAAAAAATACTTGTTGAGGAAGCGAAGCAAAATAGTGGTCGTCTCGTTTACATTGCATCGGGTTCTAAAACGGACTCTGAAATGATGGAACGCATTGAGAAGCATCGTCTTGACCGATCGAAATTCAATTGGACAACGATTGAACAACCCGTAAACTTAGAAGAAATCCTTCCGCATATTCGTCGAGGAGACTTGGTGTTATGGGATTGTGTAACGACGTGGCTCGCAAATGAATTGTATTTGGCGGCTGAATGTATCGAACAGACTGAAGTTCAGCTTTATAAAACGATTGAAGAGGTGCGCGCACTCGCGAGTCATTTCGTGATTGTGTCGAATGAAGTGCTGGATGAACCGCCGTCTGTTTATTCGGAAGTTCGAACGTACAGTGAAGCGCTTGGCCGAATTCATACAGAACTTGTCAAAAACTCAACTACGGCAATTGAAATGGACTACGGGCTGGCGACATTTTGGAAAGGGGAGGACGGTTTATGAACGGTATTTTACTGGCACTCCAATTTTTCACGGTACTTCCGATTAAGAAAGAATTGCTCCTTGGCCGAAAAGAAGTCACTTCAATGTATAGTGCACTTCCTTTCGTCGGAGCGGCAATTGGTTTTATCGTATTTCTTCTGTCGGTTTTTCTGCTGAGTTCGTTAAATCTAGGGACACTGCTCGTTGCGGTAGTTTTGGTTGTTGCAGGAATCGTTTTAACAGGTGGTTTGCATGTAGACGGTTTTGCAGATACGGGCGATGCCTTTTTTTCATACCGGGATCGTTTGAAGCGACTTGAGATTTTAGAGGATCCGCGAATTGGAGCATTCGGTACACTCTCGATCTTGATGTTGGTCCTTCTGAAAATCGCTTTGCTGAATGAAGTTCTGATGAAAGAGGCAGGCAGTAGTGTGCTGTTCATTGCGGTCCCTTTTTTAGCAAGAGGGACAATGAATCTGTATTTCACAACTTCACGTTTAGCGAAAGACACAGGAATCGCGCACTTCTTTAAAGAGAAAATCGCGAATCGATGGGTGAATGGGATTTCTTTACTGGGCGGGATTCTGATGTTGATTGCAATGGGAGTTGTGTTGGAAAGCGTACTGATTCCATCTGTTTTCCTAGGTGTTCTCGCACTATCGTTAGTGTTGTATAAAAGATGGTCCGTGAAGCATTTCGGGGGTGTTACAGGTGATTTGGCTGGAGCATTTATCGAAGGACTGGAGACGATTTTATGGGCAACGGTTATTGTATTCATTTAATTCGTCATTTACCTACTGAGGGCAATAAAAAGCGGCGGTACATTGGTTGGACGGATGAACCGATTTTGGAGCCAAGCAGTGTGTTGAAATGTACACTAAACGTCTCGAAACTGTATGGAAGTGATCTCTTGCGGGCCAAGCAGACCGCGGAAATTTATTTTCCAAATACCGTTTATAATGAAGACCGCGCTTGGCGAGAATGTTATTTTGGAGAATTTGAAGGAAAAACATATGCGCATCTTGAAAAAGATTTAGAGTACCGAGATTGGATTGACGATCCGTTTGGCAAAGCTCCCAGAGGTGGAGAAAGTCTGTTGGACGTAGAAACCCGTATTGTACCTGCACTTATGAAGATACCGGACCAATCAGTTGTTGTTACACACGGCGGTCCGATTCGCATCATTATGACGCTGTTTTCATCCGAAGAAAAGGAGTTTTGGTCTTGGGATGTCCCTCATGGATCCTGTTACCGACTTGAATGGGAAAGTAAAAAGGCATTTCAGGAGGGAAAAAAATGCACATCTATATTGGCGGTGCCCATAACGGCAAACGAGCGTATGTAAGAAAAGTACTTAAAAATCAACGTGTTCAGTGGTTTGAAGGGGAATTGCCGGATGAGGTGAATTCTAATCAGCATTTTGTTGTAGCGGGTCTTGAAAACTGGCTTCTTCACACGGATTTACCTGAACAACAAGCAATTGACTTAATCGTGAGCAGTGTAAAAGGTCAAAATGCAGTCATCATCTTAACGGATATGAACCGCGGCATTGTTCCTATGGAGGCAGCACAAAGAAACCTACGAGATGTATGCGGACGCTTGTATCAAAGATTGATTTTGGAAGCGGATGAAGTTACGCGCATTTGGTATGGTCTTGCACAAAACTTGAAGAAAAGGGGAGATTGAGTATGAAAATATATACAAAAACAGGGGATAAAGGTCAAACAAGTTTAATAGGCGGTCGTGTGGACAAAGACGATTTACGTGTAGAAGCTTACGGCACGTTGGATGAATTGAATTCATTCGTTGGGAAAGCAATGACGGAACTGGATACAACTTTGTTTGCGGATATGCTTGTAGATCTTGAAGCCATTCAAAATGAGTTGTTCGATGCTGGAACAGATCTTGCGAATGTAATGAAAGACCGCCATTATAAATTATCGGATGAACCGGTTGAAGTATTGGAGCAAAGAATTGACGCTTTAATGGAAGAAGCACCACCGCTTGAGAAGTTTATATTACCTGGAGGATCGCCTGCTGCTGCTACGCTTCATATTGCGCGCACTGTAACGAGACGTGTTGAACGTCAAACGGTTACTTTGATGAAAGCGAGTGAAGATGTATCGCCAATTGTGGCTCGTTATTTAAACCGATTGTCGGATTACTTCTTCGTTGCGGCTCGAATCGTAAATGCTCGTTTAAATATCGCGGATAACGAATACGTTCGCAGTGCAAAAGTATTTAGAACAGAAAAAAGCGAGAAAAAATCAGAATCTTAATTAAGTTCTCACATTCAAAAAACGAGTGTGAGATACATAGAAAACGCTGTTTTTTCATTTACTTATAGATTTTTTAAAAAGTTCTAAAAATATTTAAACAAAGGTTTTTATACTTGTAAATAAATATAGTCACTACCCCCTAGCTTTCTTAATGCTCACAAAACCCTTTGTTATCAGATAAATGGCGTGAAGTAGCAAGCTGATTCATGCTGTATACCAAAATAGGGGTGTTGACTGAACGCTCATTCATAACTTATAATTGGAAATACACTATCGACATATTGTGAAGTATCTACTACACTAGTCTATAGCATTTAACTTCATGGAAGGGGAGAAGGTTAGTGGGACCACTACTTATCGCGAATTGGGTACTATTTCTTGCAGTTGTCGCATACGCACTCGCATTATTTACACATTTAATTAAGACAAGAATCCAGTTCATTAAGCTTGGAAAGAAAGTAGAATTTGATCATAATATTGCGGAAAGACTTCGTAATATTTGGATATATGTATTCGGTCAAAAGAAACTATTGAAAGACAAGAAAAGTGGAACGATTCATGTTATGTTCTTTTACGGATTTTTAATGGTTCAATTTGGGGCAATCGACCTTGTTTGGAAAGGGTTGAAACCGGGATCGCATCTACCACTAGGTCCAGTTTACGGATTTTTCACTTTTTTCCAAGAGATTGTAGTATTGACGATACTTGTCGCAGTAGTTTGGGCGTTTCACCGTCGTTATATTGAAAAACTCGTACGTTTGAAACGAGGATGGAAATCGGGACTTGTTCTTATTTTCATCGGAGGCTTAATGCTTTCAACTCTTGTAGCAAACGGTATGAATATGATTTGGCACGGTCATGCAGCAACATGGACTGAACCGGTTGCATCCGCAATTGCTCTCATCTTTGGCTTTATGCCAACAACTGGAGCAGCAGTGATCTTTTTCATTGGCTGGTGGGTTCACCTATTAATACTATTAACGTTCTTAGTTTACGTACCACAATCGAAGCATGCTCACTTAATTGCAGGACCGGTAAATACATACTTTCACCGTCTTGATAATGCTGGAAGACTTATTCCAATCGATTTCGAAGCGATGGAAAATGCTGAAAGCGAAGAGGACATGCCTGCTCTTGGGGTAGGTAAAATTACGGACTTTACACAAATTCAAATGATTGATTTTTACGCCTGTGTTGAGTGTGGACGCTGTACGAATATGTGTCCTGCCACTGGAACAGGAAAAATGTTGTCTCCAATGGATTTAATCACAAAACTACGTGATAACTTAACAAATACAGGTGCACTTGTGACAAAGCAAAAGCCATGGGTTCCGTCATTAGCGTTTAACAATTCGCAAGGGAATCAAATTGCATTTGCAGCGGGACTTGAAGGCGCATCAATGGACGATATATACAACCCTTCGTTAATCGGTGATATTATTACTGAAGAAGAAATTTGGGCTTGTACGACTTGCCGTAACTGTGAAGATCAGTGTCCAGTTATGAACGAACATGTCGATAAAATTATCGACCTACGTCGTCACCTTGTTATGGTTGAAGGAAAAGTGAACCCGGATGCACAGCGTGCGATGACAAACATCGAGCGTCAAGGTAATCCATGGGGCTTGAACCGGAAAGAAAAGGAAAAATGGAGAGAAGCACGTCCAGACCTTTACATTCCAACAGTGAAAGAATTGAAAAAAGAAGGCAAAGAATTCGAATTCTTATTATGGGTTGGTTCAATGGGTTCATTTGACAGCAGATCTCAGAAAATTGTCGAATCTTTTGTACATCTTATGAATAAGGCCGATATCAGCTTTGCTATTCTTGGTAATAAAGAAAAGAACTCTGGAGATACACCGCGCCGTTTAGGAAATGAATTCTTATTCCAAGAACTGGCTACGTCGAATATCGAAGAGTTTGAAAAAGCGGGCATTACGAAGATTGTTACAATCGATCCGCACGCATACAACATCTTTAAAAACGAATACCCGGATTTTGGATTTAAAGCAGAGGTCCTTCATCATACTGAAATGCTTTATGACTTAGTGTCAAAAGGGATTCTGAAGCCAGAACATGAAATTGACGAAACGATTACGTTCCATGATTCTTGTTATTTAGGACGTTATAATGACGTTTATGATCCACCACGTGAAATTCTAAGAGCCATTCCAGGTGTAAAGCTTGTTGAAATGGAACGTAGCCGTGAAGACGGAATGTGTTGTGGAGCTGGTGGCGGAATGATGTGGATGGAAGAAGATGTAGGACAGCGCGTAAACGTTGCCCGTACTGAACAAGCACTTGAAGTGAGCCCAGGAATTATTTCTTCCGGTTGTCCGTACTGTCTGACAATGTTGTCAGATGGAACGAAAGCGAAAGAAGTAGAAAACTCTGTTGGCACATATGATATTGCAGAACTTCTTGAACGCTCAATTTTCGGAAGTGACTGGAAACCTGAGTTGGCAGAAGAAGTTGAACCGATTTTGCAATAACAGAAGAAACTCGATATAATAGAATGAATTAGATAAAAAGGAAGTGTTCGCACTTCCTTTTTTCTTTGTAATAGTACTGAGCGAGCGTTCAGTCGTGTGATTCAGTGAACACTTGAAAGCGTTATCAAACAAAAATTGGAGGCGATGGAAATGATTCGAACGGTTATTCTAGGGGGAGCACGTACACCATTTGGGAAACTCGGAGGCTCACTTCAAACACTTTCCGCAAGCGATCTAGGCGGAATGGCAATACGTGAGGCACTTAACCGAACAGACGTTAAAGAAACCGAAATTGACGAAGTGATCATCGGTACGGTTCTTCAGGCAGGGCAAGGCCAAATTCCATCAAGGCAAGCGGCAACAAAAGCGGGCATTCCGTGGAGTGTCAAAACTGAAACGATTAATAAAGTATGTGCATCCGGAATGAGAGCCGTTACACTTGGCGACCAACTCATCCGACTCGGAGACGAAGAAGTTATCGTTGCGGGTGGAATGGAGTCGATGTCGAATGCGCCTTATTACTTACCAAAAGGTCGATTCGGACTGAGGATGGGCGATGCTCAACTGATTGACGGAATGATCTACGACGGTCTTACATGCTCATTTTCACCGGACAACGTCCATATGGGAACATACGGGAATTCTACGGCCGAAGAATTTTCATTAACAAGAGAAGCTCAAGATGCATGGTCTCTTCGCAGTCATGAACGTGCATTACAGGCAATTAATGGCGGTTTATTTCAAGAAGAAATTGTTCCTGTTGAACTCAAACAGAGAAAAGGCGACCCGTTAATCGTCGATACAGACGAAGCACCGCGCTCGGATACGTCACTTGAAACGCTTGCGAAATTGCGTCCTGCATTTGGTAAAGACGGAACAATTACAGCAGGCAATGCACCTGGAGTGAATGACGGGGCATGTGCTCTTGTTCTTATGAGTGAATCTCGTGCGAAAAGTGAAGGGAAAACACCTCTCGCAACGATTATTGGTCATGCGGAAGTGGCGATTGAACCGAAGAACTTCCCTCAAACACCAGGGCTTGTGATTAATGAATTATTGAAAAAGACAGGTAAAAAACTTGAAGAGATTGACCTCTTTGAAATAAATGAAGCATTTGCGGCAGTTGCACTTGCAAGTTCGGAAATCGCAGGACTGGATCCTGAAAAAGTGAACGTCAACGGGGGCGCAGTCGCACTCGGACATCCAATTGGAGCTAGTGGTGCTCGCATTATCTTGACACTAGCCTATGAACTCAAACGCCGCGGCGGTGGAATCGGTATTGCATCGATTTGCTCGGGTGGCGGTCAAGGCGACGCAGTTATGATTGAAGTGGGGGGACCAAGTAATGGAAATTAACAAAATAATGGTCATCGGTGCAGGACAAATGGGTTCAGGAATCGCTCAAGTATGCGCTCAGGCAGGCTACGCGGTTTATTTAAACGATATTAAAGAAGAGTCCTTTGCAAAAGGGCTTGCTGGAATTACGAAAAACTTGTCTAGAAGTGTCGAAAAAGAACGAATGACGGAAGATGAAAAAAATGCCATACTAGCGAGGATTAGTAAGTCACTCGATCTTCAAGATGCTGAAAATGTGGATTTAATTATCGAAGCAGCTGTTGAAAATATGGACATTAAAAAGACGATTTTTAAGAAGTTAGATGCAATAGCACCATCACATACGATTCTTGCTACAAATACTTCATCTTTGTCGATCACCGAGCTCGCTGCGGTTACAGCTCGTCCGGAAAAAGTAATCGGCATGCACTTTATGAATCCAGTACCTGTTATGAAACTCGTAGAAATTATTCGAGGACTTGCGACAACAGATGAAGTGTATAAAGCCGTTGAAGATTTAACAAGGGATCTAACAAAAGTTCCGGTGGAAGTAAACGATTTCCCTGGTTTCGTTGCAAATCGCGTACTTATGCCGATGATCAACGAAGCGATTTACACACTTTATGAAGGTGTCGCTACAAAAGAAGCCATTGACGACGTTATGAAACTGGGTATGAATCACCCAATGGGCCCCCTACAACTCGCGGACTTCATTGGACTCGATACATGTCTTTATATTATGGAAACATTGCATGAAGGATTCGGAGACTCCAAATATAGACCGTGTCCACTGCTTAGAAAGTATGTCAATGCGGGTTGGTATGGCAAGAAATCAGGTCGCGGATTTTACAGTTATGAATAAAAGGTTAATGACCTTTAAGGAGAAGCGCATATGAATTTAGCACATACTGAAGAACAACTGATGATGCGTGATATGGTCCGTACTTTTGCGAAGAAAGAAATTGAACCCTTTATTCCGAATATGGAAGCCGGCGAGTTTCCTAGAGGGATCTTGAAGAAAATGGGCGAGATTGGTTTGATGGGCATTACTGTTCCAGAAGAATACGGCGGTTCAAATATGGATTTCGTTTCTTATATTACCGCAATTCATGAGCTGTCCAAAGTGAGTGCAGTTGTCGGAGTAATCTTATCCGTACACACTTCTGTAGGCACAAACCCAATCATGTATTTTGGAAATGAAGAACAGAAAAATCATTATTTACCCAAAATGGCGAGTGGTGAATACCTAGGTGCCTTTTGTTTAACCGAATCTTCTTCAGGTTCTGATGCGGGTTCATTAAAAACACGCGCGGTGAAATCCGGTGATGAATACATTTTAAACGGTTCGAAAATGTTTATTACAAATGGTGGGGAAGCAGATGTATATATTGTTTTTGCATCGACGGATCCTTCTAAGAAAACGTACGGCATTTCGGCTTTTATTGTCGATAAAAACACACCTGGTTTAATTATCGGAAAAGATGAACGTAAAATGGGACTACACGGTTCTCGTACCGTTGAATTGATTTTTGACAACATGAAAGTGCCTGCCAAAAATCTTCTTGGTGAAGAAGGTGGAGGGTTTAAAATTGCGATGGCAAACTTAGACGTTGGTCGAATCGGCATCGCAGCTCAAGCGCTCGGCATTGCAGAAGCCTCGCTTGAAGCGGCAACCGGCTACGCAAAACAACGTGTCCAGTTCGGCAAACCGATCTCAGAGCAACAAGGAATTGGATTCAAACTCGCTGATATGGCGACGGCAGTGGAAGCAGCAAGATTACTCGTCTACCGCGCTGCACAGCTCCGCTCAGAGGGGTTGCCGTGTGGAAAAGAAGCATCCATGGCAAAACTATTCGCCTCAAAAGCAGCTGTCGATGGATCCATCGAAGCAGTTCAAGTGTTTGGAGGATACGGTTATACAGAAGATTATCCGGTAGAACGCTATTTCCGCGACGCGAAAGTAACGGAAATCTACGAAGGTACAAGCGAAATTCAGCGCATTGTTATTAGCAAATTCTTAACGAGGCAATAGGAAGTGTAGGGGTTGGATTGTCCAACCAGAATCGGTTTAGTCCAACGAAGCGAGCGGATGATCCAACCAGAACGGTTTAGTCCAACGAAGCAAACCGATAGTCCAACCAGAATCGGATTAGTCCAACCAGAACTGTACTTAGTCCAACGAAATCAATAAATAGAGAAACCAAAAAAATAAATCATAGGTGGGAAAACAAATGAATTTTAAACTATCAGAAGAACATGAAATGATCCGGAAAATGGTACGTGATTTTGCAATGAAGGAAGTTGCGCCGACTGCAGCAGAACGTGATGAAGAAGAACGATTTGATATGGATTTATTCAAAAAAATGGCGGACCTCGGTTTAACAGGTATTCCTTGGCCGGAAGAATACGGCGGTATCGGAAGTGACTTCCTTGCGTATGTGATTGCGGTTGAAGAGCTTTCACGCGTGTGTGCATCAATGGGAGTAACGCTTTCAGCTCATACATCTCTTGCAGGGTGGCCGGTTTATAAATATGGAACAGAAGAGCAAAAGCAGAAATACCTTCGCCCAATGGCAGAAGGAACGAAAATCGGTGCTTACGGATTGACGGAACCTGCTTCCGGTTCAGACGCTGGCGCAATGAGAACAACTGCGAAACTCGACGGAGACGACTATGTCCTTAATGGTTCGAAAATCTTTATTACAAATGGTGGTATTGCAGACATTTACGTCGTTTTTGCAGTGACCAATTCAGAAGGCAAGCGTCCTGAAACGAGTGCATTTATTGTCGAAAAAGACTTCCCAGGTTTCTCTGTTGGGAAAAAAGAACGCAAACTTGGAATTCGTTCATCACCAACGACTGAAATTATGTTCGATAATTGTCGTGTACCAAAAGAAAACTTACTTGGAAATATCGGCGATGGCTTTGTCATTGCAATGAAAACATTGGACGGTGGGCGTAACGGTATCGCGGCACAAGCTGTGGGAATCGCACAAGGTGCACTGGATGCTTCTGTGGAATATGCAAAAGGACGCGAACAGTTCGGTAAACCAATCGCTGCCAACCAAGGAATCGGTTTTAAACTAGCGGATATGGCAACGTCTATTGAAGCATCACGTCTTCTGACGTACCAAGCAGCTTGGCTCGAGTCGAACGGTCTGCCTTATGGTAAAGAGTCCGCTATGGCGAAACTAATGGCTGGAGACACTGCAATGAAAGTTACAACGGATGCTGTTCAAGTATTTGGTGGATATGGATATACAAAAGATTATCCGGTAGAACGCTATATGCGCGACGCGAAAATCACTCAAATTTATGAAGGAACGCAAGAAATTCAACGTCTTGTGATTTCACGCATGCTTACAAAATGAGTAGAGGTGCAGAAGTGACTATGAAACGTGAAGTGAAATCATCGGTAAAAGATGAGAACTTAATTGAAATACGTCGCAACCAAATGATTCAGGGATCGGTAAAACTGTTTAAAGAAAAAGGTTTTCACCGGACGACAACGCGTGAAATTGCGAAAGAAGCGGGTTTTAGTATTGGTACACTTTACGAATACATTCGAACGAAGGAAGATGTGCTGTTCCTCGTTTGTGACAGTATTTACGACGAAGTGAACAATCGTCTCTCCGCGCTTTCCTTGACGGACGGAACGCTGAATGGTCTAAAATTAGCAATCCATCAGTACTTTAGTTTAATCGATGATATGTCGGACGAGTTTCTCGTGATGTATCAAGAATCGAAGTCCTTACCAAAAGATGCGTTGCAATATGTGCTGAAGAAGGAAATGCTTATGGTTGCTCTGTTTGAGAATCTTCTAGAATCGTGCGTTAAGTCGGGGGAACTGCGTACCGAAAAAAAGAATATAAACTTAACTGCACACCACATCGTTGTTCAAGGTCAAATGTGGGCATTTCGCAGATGGGCACTTCATGCAAATTATTCAATTGAAGAATACATTCAAGTTCAAACAGATCAGCTTATGAATGGAATGGTAAACGTTCATTAATTAAAAAGGGGTGTACTATAAATGGCGACAGTAGAAGTGTATAAACCGAAACATCATATACGTTTTGTGACGGCATCAAGTTTGTTTGACGGGCATGATGCATCCATTAATATTATGCGTCGTATTTTGCAATCAACAGGTGCAGAAGTCATTCATCTTGGGCATAATCGCTCGGTCGAGGAAATTGTAAATGCTGCAATCCAAGAAGATGTACAAGCGATTGCAATGTCTTCGTACCAAGGCGGACATGTTGAATACTTCAAATATATGTACGACTTGCTGCAAGAACGCAATGCGCCTCATATCCGTATTTATGTAGGTGGCGGCGGCGTTATTATCCCAAAGGAAATCAAGGAACTGCATGAGTATGGAATTTCATGGGTGTTCTCGCCTGAAGACGGTCGAAAATTAGGCCTTCAAGGGATGATTAACCAAATGATGGAAGAGTGCGATTTCCTCACAGAAATTGATGATGAAATGGCGAATCTTGAAAAGGTAACTACTGAAAACCCAGAAGTGCTCGCAAACTTAATTACGTATGCTGAAGAAACGTACGACAAAGACAATTCCGACGCAAAAGCACTGATTCAAAAAGCGAGAGAAATGTCGAAAGACACTCCGATACTTGGAATTACCGGTACGGGTGGAGCGGGGAAAAGTTCTCTTACGGATGAATTAATTCGGAGATTTCTTCATGAACTTCCGGATAAGAAAGTCGCGATCCTTTCGATTGATCCAACGAAGCAGAAAACAGGCGGCGCGCTTCTCGGGGACCGGATACGGATGAATTCGATTTTCAACAAGCGAGTATTCATGCGCAGTCTTGCAACAAGGGGTTCTCGTTCGGAACTTTCGGGTGCTATTAAAGATGTACTGGATATCGTGAAAGTTGCGGGATTCGATTTAATTGTTGTTGAAACAAGTGGTATTGGTCAAGGGGATGCCGATATTGCGGACATTGCAGACGTTTCGATGTATGTAATGACGAGTGAATTTGGTGCGCCAACACAACTGGAGAAAATCGACATGATTGATTATGCGGATTTAATTGCCATCAATAAGTTTGAACGTAAAGGCTCAGAAGACGCGATGCGCCAAGTACAAAAACAGTTCCAACGCAGTCGTCTGTTATGGGATAAAGAAATCGATCAAATGCCGGTTTACGGAACAATCGCAAGTCAGTTCAATGACAAAGGAACGAATTACCTTTTTGGTGCAATCGTCAATGTTTTGAATGAAAAATGCGGTTTGGACTGGGAAACTTCATATACTGAATTTGTAAAAACGCAGAAACAAAACGTCATCATTCCAACAGAGCGTCTTCATTACTTACGTGAAATTACCGATTCGGTTCGGGGATATCATAAAAAGTCCGAAGTTCAAGAAGAGCTCGCACGCAAATTGTTTCAACTTGAAGGGGCACGGGATGTTGTTCTAGAAAAAGCTCCAGACGACGCACTTGTTGCATCGTTAAACTCACTCGCAGATGGTGTTCGTGACGAACTGACAGCTGAATCCAAGCGCATTTTAGCAAACTGGGAGCAGTTGAAGGAATCGTATGCTGGCGATGAACTTGTAACCAAAGTACGCGATAAGGAAATTCGGACAATTCTTCGGACGGTAAGTCTGTCTGGCTCGAAAATTCCCAAAGTTTCGCTTCCGAAGTTTAAAGATTACGGAGAAATTATTCGCTGGGTATATCGTGAAAACGTTCCAGGTTCTTATCCGTATACGGCGGGTGTGTTCCCGTTTAAACGTGAGGGGGAAGATCCAAAACGTCAATTTGCGGGAGAAGGAACGCCTGAGCGAACGAACCGCCGTTTTCATTATTTATCCAAAGACGATGATGCCAAGCGTTTATCGACAGCATTCGACTCAGTAACGTTGTACGGTGAAGATCCACACGAGCGTCCCGATATTTACGGGAAAGTTGGAGAATCTGGTGTCAGCATTTGTACGCTTGAAGATATGAAGAAGTTGTATGAAGGTTTCGATCTTTGTGCACCTGCAACGTCTGTTTCAATGACCATTAACGGACCTGCTCCAATTATTCTAGCGATGTTTATGAATACCGCAATCGATCAACAAGTGAAGAAAAACGAAGAAGAACTTGGTCGTACATTGACGCTTGAAGAGTATACAGCGGTCAAAGAGGGAACGATGCAAGTTGTTCGAGGCACAGTGCAAGCGGATATATTGAAAGAGGACCAAGGGCAAAACACATGTATTTTCTCAACAGAATTTGCACTCAGGCTCATGGGCGATATTCAGCAGTATTTCATTGACGAAAAAATTCGCAATTACTATTCGGTTTCAATTTCGGGCTACCATATTGCAGAAGCCGGAGCGAATCCGATTTCACAGCTCGCATTTACATTGGCCAACGGTTTTACGTATGTCGAGTATTATTTAAGCCGAGGAATGAACATCGATGATTTCGCA
Source organism: Sporosarcina siberiensis (assembly GCF_042681925.1). Taxonomy (NCBI): domain Bacteria; kingdom Bacillati; phylum Bacillota; class Bacilli; order Caryophanales; family Caryophanaceae; genus Sporosarcina; species Sporosarcina siberiensis. Next base: position 263,197 of record NZ_JBHUGI010000034.1, on the reverse strand, counting down.
CCCAATCTATCTTTCTTTTTCTCGAATGGTTTAGATCCAGAGTACACGGTAATTGGCCGCGTAGCTCGTCGCATTTGGGCAGTTGCAATGCGTGAGAAATACGGCGCAAACGAACGAAGCCAAAAGTTGAAATACCACGTCCAAACATCCGGACGAAGCCTGCATGCGCAGGAAATCGACTTTAACGATATTCGCACAACGCTACAAGCGCTCATGGCACTCCAGGACAACTGTAACTCGCTTCATACAAATGCATACGACGAAGCCATTACAACGCCTACAGAAGAGTCTGTTCGTCGTGCAATGGCCATTCAGATGATCATTACAAAAGAACACGGCCTTTCGAAAAACGAAAATCCACTTCAAGGAGCATTCATCATTGATGAAGTGACGGACCTTGTCGAAGAAGCAGTTCTCGTCGAATTCAATCGCATGAATGACCGCGGCGGCGTTCTCGGAGCAATGGAAACACAATACCAAAGAGGTAAAATTCAAGAAGAATCCATGTTTTATGAAATGAAAAAACATACAGGCGAACTCCCAATCATTGGTGTGAACACGTACTTGAATCCAAATCCACCATCAGCAGACGACGTCGACAACATGGAAATTGCACGTGCAACAAAAGAAGAAAAAGAAACACAAATCTTAAACCTACGGGCATTCCAAAAGAGAAACGAAAGCGAACTCGACAACGCTTTAAAACAACTTAAAGAAGTAGCCGTAACAGGCGGCAACATCTTCGCCGAGCTAATGGAAACCGTAAAAGTAGCAAGCCTAGGCCAAATCACAAACGCCTTGTACGAAGTAGGCGGACAATACAGACGAAATATGTAAGTGGAAGTACTGTGGGTGCTGTGTGTGCAACGAAACTTGCGTTCATCCAACCAACTTGGTGGATAGTACAATCAACCAACGGGTTAGTCCAACCAATTTTTATTTAGTGCAACCAAAATCGGTTAGTCCAACCAAGACTCTGGTTTATCCAACCAAGCGCCGGGATAGTACAACCAAACCGTTTTTGGTCCAACCAGATTTCTTTGTGCACTAGGCACTCCTACAATTCACTGAGAATGATCCATCTAGCGCCAAAGCGTCAAATAAAGGAGGGCAGCCAAAGAACGCCGCCTCCATGCGGCAATGGCTGCACACCTGCATCCTGCAGGCGCAAGCGCCAAGCGGATTTGGGAAGTACACCCAATTAAAGAATCAAAGAATTAACTAATCCAATCCAAAAACCATCATAGAAACTTTCTAAAGATTGTGAGAGAATGGATATTAGCGGAAGTAGATACGTATAATAGAATCTAGAACAAAATAAAGAATCGCTTGGAAAGTGGTGCTGCTATGAAGTTGTATCTACACATATTGATTATCGCTATACTTATTACTCTCACATACTATCTTTACGGGAATGGATTAGGCGCGATTGCATTTTCCCTAATCACAATTTACTTAGCATTCATCGCTTACAAGCAACTTAAAGAGTGGAAGAAATTGAAAAGCGAAAAATAATTGATTAATACACAATACTTTACGTATCCTTATTTTTAAGATATAGTATGATGAATACAGTAATGTAGATTTGACTTGTACATAAAAGAGGCTGGGTTTGTCTGGTCTCTTTTTTTAATGATGGTTATCTATCTTTAAAGAAGGGACGTGTGTTTATTGAATATCCGTGAAATGACGAAAGAACAACTTTCGGAAGAATCGATGATTGATATCGCCTATGCAGTCTTAACTGAAAGAGGCAAAGGAGAACATTTAACATTACGCCAACTAATGGACGAAGTTCGTAAGCTTAATGGAGTAACTGTAAAAGCAATGGCAGATAATATGCAACAGTTTTACACGGACATGAATATCGACGGACGTTTTCTTTCCATTGACGACATTCGTTGGGGACTTCGCGAGTGGTATCCAGTGGACACGCTTGAAGAAGAAACGGCTCCTGTCGTAAAAGTACGTAGGAAACGTAAGAAAAAGAAAGTCCTTCTTGACGACGATTTCGATGATCTAGAAGACGATGACGATGAGGACGACGATGATGATGAAGAAGAGGATGACCTAGTTGTTGAAGGGTTTGACGAAATTGATACAGAAGAAGATGACGATGAAGACGACGAGGAAGAAGAAGTCGTTGAAATCGATGAAGATCTTCTTGACCCTGATGACGACTTAGAAGTCATTCCAGACGATGTGGAACTTGACGACGATGAAGAAGAGGAAGAAGAGGAAGAATAAATCCTTGACTTCAGCGACAGCGCAATATAAGATTTTACTGGGCTCCTTAAAATTAAGGACACATGAAAATCAGTGCATATGCGCTCCTACTGCTGGCAAAACTGCAGACGGGGCGCTTTTTTTAATTTTATAAATCGAACGAACGGAGGAATAAGCAATGACAAAATATATATTCGTAACAGGTGGGGTCGTATCCTCATTGGGTAAAGGAATTACGGCGGCATCACTCGGTCGCTTGCTGAAAAGTCGCGGTCTTCAAGTAACCATTCAGAAATTTGACCCGTACATAAACGTTGATCCTGGAACAATGAGTCCATACCAACACGGTGAAGTTTTTGTTACCGAAGATGGTGCTGAGACAGATTTAGACTTAGGTCATTATGAGCGTTTCATTGATATTAAATTAAATAAATACTCCAACGTAACGATGGGGAAAGTCTATTCATCTGTTCTGAAAAAAGAACGTCGTGGAGATTATGATGGTGCAACCGTTCAAGTAATTCCTCACATTACGAATGAAATAAAAGAACGTATATTGCGTGCGGGTAAGGAAACAAATGCGGATGTCGTCATTACAGAAATAGGCGGAAGTGTAGGGGATATCGAATCACTTCCATACATCGAAGCAATCCGTCAAATGAAAATGGATCTTGGTAAAAACGATGTGCTCTTTATTCACTGTACATTAGTTCCTTATCTTCAAGCTGCGGGTGAACTGAAAACAAAGCCTACACAACACAGTGTTAAAGAACTTCGTGGACTTGGAATTCAACCGAATATTATTGTGGTTCGAAGTGAATATCACCTTCCACAAGATATGAAAGATAAAATTGCTCTGTTTTGCAGCATAAAACCTGAAGAGGTTATTGAAGCAATTGATGCCGATTCACTATACGAAGTTCCTTTGTTATTGCATGAGCAAAATATGGACAAGATTGTCGTTGATTTCCTTGAGCTTGAAACGGATGAACCAGATATGACTGAACTGAGAGAGCTTGTAACGCTTGTGAAATCTCTTTCGAAAAAAGTTCGCATTGGCCTTGTAGGGAAATATGTTGAACTTCAAGATGCATATATCTCGGTAGTAGAATCACTTCGTCATGCTGGATTTAGCTATGATGCTGAAATTGAAGTGAAGTGGATTAATTCTGAAGAAGTAACGCGCGAAAACGTAGCGGAGTTCTTAAGCGATGTGGATGGCGTTATTGTTCCAGGCGGTTTCGGAGATCGTGGAATCGATGGGAAAATTGAAGCAATCACGTATGCCCGTGAACAAAATGTTCCGTTTTTCGGAATTGCACTTGGTATGCAGTTAGCGGCAATTGAATTTGCTCGAAATGTAGTTGGCTTAAAAGATGCACATTCGACTGAATTTAATCCGGAAACAAAAAATGCAATCATCAGTGTGCCCGCTTATAATGATGACAATGGTGGGACAAGACGTCTTGGTTTATTCCCATGTAAAGTAACACCAGGAACAATGGCGAGCGAAGCATACGGTGAAGAATTGATTTATGAACGTCATCGTCATGAGTATGAGTTCAACAATGAATTCCGTGAACCATTGGAAAATGTTGGACTGATTTTCTCGGGAATGAGTCCAGATGATCACCTAGTTGAAATTATTGAGCTTAAAGACAGACCGTTTTTTGTTGGATGCCAGTTCCATGCTGAATTTGCATCACGACCTACACGCCCACAGCCTTTATTCAAAGAGTTTATTGGTGCAGCGTTAGCAATGAAAAACGAATAGAAGTATTAAAAAAGCATTAAAGCGGGAAAAACCGTTTTAATGCTTTTTTATTTACTCATCTGAAAGCATTTCATCATAACTGAGCTTAACACCCTCATATACATAGAGTGTCGCAAGCAGATGTGGTTGAACGATGCGCTTGTTGTCGTCACCGGGGAGTAGTCCTTGCGCTAATCCAGTGTAGATATATGTTGTTGCAAGGTCTGCAAGTTCATTGTTCGCTTCAGGCTTTCCGGAAGCGACAGCGGCGAATGGAATGAACTCGCTTGCGAGACGTCGAGCAAGTTCTAAAACGCGTAAATCGGCCTCGTTTCTCGATAAAATCCATACACGATCTGCTTTTCCAATGGACATGCCGATTACATAGGGATGGATGTTTTCGAACGGTTCGACACCGAGTTTGGCTAATAAATACACTGCTTCCATTTCATCGAAACCAGCAAGAATGACTCGTCCCTCACCAATGGACGCTTGTGCCAGAAGTCTTGCAGTTTCTTCAATGGAATCTGCGTTATTTGCACCAATTCGTTGCAATAAACCATTGATTTGTGTGGTTAACATTTTCATTTTGGACCCTCCGATAAATAATTGAAGTACTATTTAACCTTAACTTAATCTTAGGAAAATAAGCTTAAAAAAAGGATGTTACGCTTATAGTGAAGAATATACCATTATGAAGCGAAATGCCAACGAGCTACTAGAAAGAGAGGATGCATGTGAAAAATCTGTTAATTGTTGACGATCAAACAGGTATCCGTCTTCTACTTGATGAAATATTTCGTACAGAGGGACATCTAACAACACTTGTAGCAAATGGATTGAAAGCAATCCAAGAAATGGAACAGAAAACCCCAGATTGCGTACTTTTGGACATGAACATGCCTGGGATGGATGGTCTTGAAGTTTTAAGAAGAATGAAACAAAGATGGCCAGAAGTGCCTGTTTTAATGATGACTGCTTACTCTGATTCTGAATTACAAGAGGAAATAATCAGAAATGGCGCAAATGCCTTTTTTGAAAAGCCGTTTAATATTGCCGAATTGGTGAGTACGGTGAACGAAATCTTGCGAAGCTAACTAAGCAGACAGTGGTAAACACTGTCTGCTTTTGGTATGATAATAGTAGTAAATAACAGGATCACTTAGAAGCGAATGACACAGCAAGACATCCAAGGAGGAACATCAATGGCTTTAGTTTCAATGAAAGAAATGATGATAAAAGGTAAAAAAGAAGGATATGCAATCGGTCAATTTAACTTAAATAATCTCGAATTTACACAAGCGATTTTACAAGCAGCAGAAGAAGAACAATCACCGGTAATCCTTGGCGTATCAGAAGGTGCTGCAAGATATATGGGCGGCTTTACTACTGTCGTTCATATGGTTAAAGGACTCATGCACGATTATAAAACAACTGTTCCAGTAGCGATTCATCTGGATCACGGCTCAAGCTTTGAGAAATGCAAAGAGGCCATTGAAGCTGGATTTACTTCAGTAATGATTGATGCATCAACAAAACCACTTGAAGAAAATATTCGAATTACAAAAAGTGTTGTAGAGTATGCACATGAACGCGGTGTATCCGTTGAAGCGGAACTTGGTGTTGTTGGAGGACAAGAAGACGATGTTATCGCAGATGGCGTAATTTATGCGGACCCAGCGGAATGTAAGGAGCTTGTCGATAAGACTGGAATTGATTGTCTTGCGCCTGCCCTTGGATCGGTCCACGGACCCTATCAAGGCGAACCGAATCTAGGTTTTGAGGAAATGGAAGTCATTTCGAAACAATCGGATTTACCACTTGTTTTACACGGTGGAACTGGAATTCCAACGAAGGACATTAAACGTGCAATTTCTCTGGGATCGGCGAAAATCAATGTCAACACGGAGAGTCAGATTACAGGTACGCAAGCTGTTCGTGATACACTAAATGCAGATTCAGAAGTTTATGATCCAAGAAAATATTTAACACCAATGCGAGATGCCATTAAAAAAACGGTTATCGGCAAAATGCGTGAATTTGGTAGTTCCGGAAAAGCGTGAGTTTGTTTTATTGAAGAGGAGAAGCACCGAGAATGGTAGATTTCTCCTCTTTTTTTGATACTAAATGGAGGTTAAAATCATGAAGTTTTTTATTGATACAGCAAACTTTGAAGAAATTAAAGAAGCCCACAGCTGGGGAATACTTTCGGGTGTAACGACAAACCCTTCTCTTGTTGCAAAGGAAGATGTGCCGTTTCATGAACGTTTGAAACAAATTACGGAGCTTGTTGACAATTCCGTTAGTGCGGAAGTAATTTCTTTGGATGCGGAAGGGATGCTAAAAGAAGGTCGCGAGCTTGCAAAAATCGCTCCAAACATCACAGTAAAACTACCGATGACACCTGAAGGATTAAAAGCATGTTCTGTTTTTAGAGATGAAGGCATTAAAACGAATGTCACGCTCATTTTCAGTGCAAACCAAGCCCTTCTTGCAGCCCGGGCAGGTGCTTCATATGTTTCCCCGTTTCTTGGAAGATTGGATGATATCGGTCAGGATGGAATGACTTTAATCGCCACGATTGCTGATATTTTTATGCTTCATGATATTAAGTCTGAGATTATCGCAGCATCGATTCGCAGTCCACAGCATGTTACGGATGCAGCATTAAACGGTGCGCACATAGCGACGATACCGTTCAATATACTTCAACAAATGTTTAAGCATCCTTTAACAGATAAAGGAATCGAAGCGTTTCTATCGGATTGGGAAACAAGAAAGAATAAGTAATGTACTAAAGGAGAGCAAAATGGACGTTTATAAAATAAAAGGCGGCAAACGCCTACAAGGTACAATTAAAGTAAGTGGGGCTAAGAACAGTGCAGTGGCTCTTATACCTGCTTCCATTTTAGCGGATTCGATGGTTACAATCGATGGGCTTCCCGAAATTTCAGATGTACACACTTTGCAAGCCTTACTGGAAGATATTGGCGGGAAAGTGAATTTTGAAAACGGACAGATGACAATCGATCCTTCTGAAATGATTTCTATGCCGCTACCCAATGGAAATGTGAAGAAATTACGTGCCTCTTATTATTTGATGGGTGCGATGCTCGGTCGCTTTAAACATGCAGTAATTGGTCTTCCAGGCGGTTGTCATCTCGGTCCAAGACCTATTGATCAGCATATTAAAGGGTTCGAAGCACTTGGAGCCAAAGTAACAAATGAACACGGTGCAATTTATTTGCGTGCTGAAGAACTACGCGGAGCAAAAATATATTTAGACGTAGTAAGTGTAGGGGCAACCATTAATATTATGCTTGCGGCGGTTTTAGCAAAGGGTCGTACAACAATTGAAAACGCAGCAAAAGAGCCTGAAATTATTGATGTTGCTACATTGCTATCCAATATGGGTGCCAATATTAAAGGTGCCGGAACAAATGTAATTCGTATTGAAGGCGTTGAAAAATTACACGGCACAAGACATACAATCATTCCAGACCGTATTGAAGCTGGAACGTTTATGATTATGGCAGCAGCAGCAGGAGACGGCGTCACAATTGATAACGTAATTCCTTTTCACGTAGAAGCATTAACTGCGAAGCTTCGGGAAATGGGTGTTAACGTTGTCGAGGAAGATGAACGTATTTTCATTCCGAAGACTGAAAAGTTACAAGCTGTTGATGTAAAAACACTTGTCTATCCAGGATTTCCAACAGATCTCCAACAACCTTTTTCTGTCCTCTTAACTCAAGCCATTGGGTCGTCAATCATCACGGATACGGTATATTCAGCAAGATTCAAGCAAATCGACGAAATCAGCAGAATGAATGCAGACGGACGTATCGAAGGCCGTTCAGCCATTTTGTCTGGCCCGACAAAACTTCAAGCCGCAACTGTAGTGGCGTCAGACCTCCGTGCTGGGGCAGCTCTTGTTCTTGCAGGTCTTCTTGCTGAAGGAGAAACTGAAGTACAAGAAATCCAACACATTGAACGTGGATATAGTTCGCTCATCGAAAAACTTCAAGGTATTGGAGCAGATATTCGTAAAGTATCGGTTTCAGAAGAAGCGATTGTTCGCGATTAAATAAAATCTCCATTTATTTTGTGATACAATAATTCAAGTAATAAATATTGCGGATGTTTTCGTAAAAACAGGAGGAACAAAAATGGAACGTAGTTTATCAATGGAGTTAGTTCGTGTAACGGAAGCAGCAGCAGTATCATCGGCACGTTGGATGGGGCGCGGCTTGAAAAACGAAGCAGACGATGCAGCAACTACAGCGATGCGCGTCGTTTTTGATACAATTCCAATGCAAGGTGTGGTTGTTATTGGAGAAGGCGAGATGGACGAGGCGCCAATGCTTTATATCGGAGAAAAGCTTGGAACTGGAGTCGGTCCAGAAGTGGACGTTGCAGTAGATCCGCTTGAAGGAACGAATATCGTTGCAGCAGGTGGCTGGAACGCACTTGCAGTAATTGCGATTGCAGACAAAGGAAACCTTTTGAATGCACCGGATATGTATATGGATAAAATTGCTGTTGGCCCAGAAGCTGTAGGTAAAATCAGCCTTGATGCTACCGTAACTGAAAACTTACTTGCGGTTGCCAAAGCAAAAAACAAAGACATCGGAGACGTAGTTGCAACGGTTCTTAACAGAGAACGTCATGCAGATATTATTGCTGAAATTCGTGCAGCAGGTGCTCGTATTAAACTCATCAATGATGGTGATGTAGCAGCGGCTATCAATACAGCATTCGATAATACAGGCGTTGATATTTTATTTGGACTTGGTGGTGCCCCTGAAGGCGTTATCGCTGCAGTCGGTTTAAAATGTCTCGGTGGTGAAATTCAAGGAAGACTTGTTCCTTCGAATGATGAAGAACGCGCACGTTGCATAAAAATGGGTCTAGACGTAGAGAAAATCCTTTATATGGATGATCTTGTTAAAGGCGATGACGCTATTTTTGCCGCAACTGGTGTAACAGACGGTGAGCTTCTTCGCGGAGTGCAATTTAAAGGCGGATACAGTGAAACACATTCACTTGTTATGCGTTCCAAATCAGGAACAATTCGATTCGTTGAAGGTCGACACAGCATGAAGAAAAAACCTCTACTTGTTATGCAAGACTAACTAACCTCTATGTCCGGCGACTATGCCGGGCATCTTCGTTCGTATTTTGCGTTATTAAGTTTACGAAAACCTCAAAATTCATACCCATTAAATTAAAGAGTGGTGCATTAAATGACAATATTGACAATGTCGGTGCTTGAAAACATGACTCTAAAAGAGTTGTACGCCCTTGCTAAAGAATTCAAAATCTCTTATTATGCTAAATTAACAAAAAAAGAACTGGTGTATTCTATTCTAAAGGCGAGAGCTGAACAGGATGGCTTCTTTTTCATGGAAGGCGTTCTTGAAATCATTCAATCAGAAGGGTATGGATTTTTACGTCCTATCAACTACTCTTCAAGTTCAGAAGACATCTATATTTCTGCCTCACAAATCCGCCGCTTTGATCTTCGAAACGGTGACAAAGTAACTGGGAAAGTACGACCTCCAAAAGAGTCTGAAAGGTATTATGGACTTCTTCAAGTTGAAGCTGTAAACGGAGACGACCCTGAAGAAGCTCGTGGCCGTGTGCATTTTCCAGCACTTACGCCGCTTTACCCAGAACGTCATATCAAACTTGAAACAGATGCTTCGAGTCTATCAACACGTATTATGGATCTTGTTGCACCCGTGGGATTTGGCCAACGTGGTTTGATAGTTGCACCGCCTAAAGCAGGTAAAACGTTGCTGCTAAAAGAAATTGCGAACTCAATTACAACAAACTATCCGGATGCTGAACTCATTGTCCTATTAATTGACGAGAGACCGGAAGAAGTGACGGACATTGAACGTTCGGTTAAAGCAGACGTTGTAAGTTCAACGTTTGATGAATTGCCGGAAAATCATGTTAAAGTTGCGGAACTTGTACTTGAAAGAGCGATGAGACTTGTAGAGCACAAGCGGGATGTCATTATTTTAATGGACTCCATAACACGTTTGGCACGAGCGTATAACCTCATTATTCCGCCAAGTGGTCGAACACTTTCAGGAGGAATCGATCCCGCCGCATTTCATCGTCCAAAACGATTTTTTGGAGCAGCTCGTAACCTTGAAGAAGGCGGCAGCTTAACTATTCTAGCCACAGCACTAATTGATACAGGCTCAAGAATGGATGAAGTAATTTATGAAGAATTCAAAGGAACTGGTAACTTAGAGCTCCATCTTGACCGTCATCTCGCAGAGCGACGAATTTTCCCAGCACTTGATATTCGTCGCTCAGGAACACGAAAAGAAGAGCTTTTAATTCCAGAGGATCAGCTTACGAAGTTATGGGCAATCCGAAAAACATTTTCTGATGCACCAGACTTTGTCGAACGCTTCTTGAAAAAACTTCGTCAATCCAAAACAAACGAAGAATTCTTTGAGAAACTAGACTCGGAAATGAAAACTCATCGCAATGGAAAAGGACTTTTATAAAAGTAAATAGACAAGAATGCTTCCGAAATTAAATAGTTGCATTCTAAAAAAATACTTGTTATAATTCATTTAGTAATAATTAATCGATTTGCTGCATATCCGGCTGACATAAACGGGCCGTGTAAGGCATCAGTCTTAATAAAAACTCTGTTCCAGATGGTTCAGGGCGAGAGGAGAAAAGACCGATGAAAACAGGAATACACCCAGATTACAAACTTGCAACAGTTACTTGTTCATGTGGAAACTCATTTGAAACAGGTTCAGTAAGAGAGGACATTCGTATCGAAGTTTGTTCAGATTGTCATCCATTCTACACTGGACGTCAGAAATTTGCTCAAGCGGACGGCCGTGTCGACCGTTTCAACAAAAAGTATGGCCTCAAAGAAGAAGGACGCGAAGAAGAAACAGAAGACAAAGAATAAGTCTTTCCAATATCCGTCAGGTGCCTATGCATCTGACGGATATTTTTGTTTGTTCTTTGTCAAATGACGATGGTGAAGTTTTTAATAAGTATATACTGAACAAAAGAATTGTGTTGCTACTCGCTGATTTCCGTTCCGACCGGACGCGTTCCAGTGTCGAAGAATAAAAACCATTCTTCTTAGGGCCACTCGTTGAGCCTCCTCGTCGCGAAAACCACGCTCCTGTGGGGTCTCGACATTCGTGCTGATCCCATTGGAGTCGCCGGTCTGCACTCCAATCAGCAAGAATTTGCGGGAAATATAAGTGCGTTTTTTAAAAGATCTAGTAAGGCTCATACTCGAGCAATTTCCATATAGCTCTCTTTACTTTTCAACGTGCAATCTTAGATGCTTGGAGTGCAAGGCAGTCTAAAACCACGACGTCCTGTCGTAACGACTGCATGACCCACTTCGTGTGGGCCCGCGGCTAAAGATGACTCTGGGAGGATTTAGGAAGAATGAATTTCAATTCTTCCCGGGGACAGGTGAAACAACCAACGGTGTACTTGAAATACCATGTGAAAAGGACAGCTCTAAAATCAGTTTTTGTAGACTATTTAGACACGCCTGTAACAAATTAAAAACTTCAATTATAGTTGGCTAAATTTTTTCATCAAAGTCATTTGCCAAAGAACCATTTTGTTTGGCTTAAAATAATTGCGTAAATTGTGGGTATTCTATCGAGAGTTGTGACGCATTTCAAACATTTAAAAGAGGGGTCACATTCAATGAGTTTTCAAGTATAATTAAGACTCACATAGGAAACTAAGAAAGACGATATAAAACGTTTGAAATGGAAGGGGAATTAATATGCAACCAATTTTGCGTGGTGGTTGGATTGAAATAGTGTGTGGCAGTATGTTTTCGGGTAAGTCAGAGGAGCTCATTCGGCGCGTGAGAAGAGCGCAATTTGCGAAACAAAGAATCATTGTTTTTAAACCTGAAATAGATGATCGCTTTAGTGAAGAAGCAGTTGTGAGTCATAATGGAACGACAGTAATCGCAAACCCGGTTGCGAGTTCGTTACACATCATCGAGTCCGTAACGGAGGACTATGATGTCGTTGCAATCGATGAAGCACAGTTTTTCGATGATGGCATTGTTGAAGTAGTAATGGATTTGGCAGACCGTGGATTCCGGGTAATCATCGCTGGACTGGACCAAGATTTTCGCGGAAAGCCATTCGGACCGATGCCGGAACTAATGGCAGTTGCCGAACAAGTAACAAAATTACAAGCCGTCTGCATGGTTTGCGGAGCCGCGGCAAGCAGAACTCAACGTCTCATAAACGGCGTACCTGCTGGTGAAGAAGATCCCGTAATCTTAGTTGGTGCATCTGAAGCATATGAAGCAAGATGCCGCAAACACCATGAAATTCCAAAAGGTCAATCCATAGCTAGCCACGCGCATACCAACTAAATGAAATACCTAGCCCGTCCAGCAACTTCGACGGGTTTTTTATATTTTAGTGGATTTAAAGAGCTGTGTAAGAATGCTATGAATATACTAGAGCGTTGCGAAGTTTGCTGACAACGTTGTGAGGTTTGACTGGAGTGTTGCGAGGTTTGACTTGAGTGTTGCGAAGTTTCCCTAAAACGTTGCGAGGTTTGTGAAACGTTGTGAAGTTTAGCAAAAACGTTGTGAGGTTCAGCTTTTGTGTTGCGAAGTTTCCCTAGAACGTTGCGAAGTTCGTAAAAAGAACGGCAAAGAGACTCCTTTTCATTTGAAAAAAAGCAACTGCCTTAATTAGCGCAGCTGTTCAATTATATATCGCGTTTATAATTCAATATATAGATGCTAGCGGGGGGATTTCCTATCCGCTTAAGAGACGATTTACGTAGTGTGGTACTTGCTGCGAATTTTGATTTCAAGAGAAGGAAATCCATACATTCCTTATTTGAAATGGTTGGTTTGATGAGTAAAAACCAATCATGCAGAGAGTGTGCGACTTCATGGTCGCCGTATTTACCACATTGAGCACAGTGCCATTTTCTCCCTTGAGTTCTGTACATTACTTCATTGCAGGAGTGACAAAGAACGCCATTTCTTAAAAGCATTGGGTTAATCTCGTATTTTACGCAAAGTGGTGTTTGGTTCCAGGTAACTTGACTTTTCATTATTTGTGAGGCGAGTGATTTGATTTCCTGAGCACTGAGAGAACTATTTAATTCTGGAAGTTCACTTATATATCGTGGAAGTTGCTTCCCATACATCATATGAACGGTCTCAGGGATACTATCTAAATTGGTTTTTTGATTAGCCATGACAAGTATTTCATCGATATGAATATTAAAATTGCGAAGTTCCATCCAGCGTCGTAGACCCTCTTTCGCGCGAATTAGTTGGTGAATGACGCAATCGAACTTTTCAACAAAACCGTCATTGGATATCTTAATTGTTTTTCCGCCGGCTTCGTCAAATTGTATTGTGCCTGAATACTTTTTGATTTCTAGAATTATTGCTCGGGTTGGAGTTAGGATGAGTGTGTCGATTTGGAACGTATATAGGGGATTAATTTGTAAAGTGATATTTTTCAGGATTTTGGTGTCGCGGGGGAATTCGATCTCATGTAATATGCGATCGACGTCGAGCTCTCCAGAATAGCCAGCTTCAATTTGATAGGCTTTTAAGGTCATTGCATTTACCAGCTTATGATTTACGGGTAGCCGTGCAAGCAATCGTTTTAATGCAAACAATTCGGGTGGCGGATGTCTTTTTGTATGAATTTATTATCACTTCCTTTTCGAATATTCAAACATATCATATATAAGTCTATGGAAAGAATCAAGTCTTATTTACGAAGAGAAGATAATAATGTATCAATTTGCAAAACGTTGTGAGGTTTACTGACAGTGTTGCGAAGTTTATCAGAAACGTTGTAAGGTTAAGCTTGAGTATTGCGAAGTTTCCGGAAAGCGTTGCGAGGTTTGTGAAACGTTGTGAAGTTTGGCATTAACGTTGTGAGGTTTAGCTTTAGCGTTGCGAAGTTTCCTGGAAGCGTTGCGAAGTTTTGCGCGTGTGGTGTGAATTGTGGGTTAATGAGGCTTAAACTGTATTTAGCGGTGCAATTCCCGTACAATTATAGATAAAATAGTTTTTGGAATGAGGTGCGTACGATGTTTGAACGTTTAGAAGTGGTGGAAGATCGATACGATCATTTGAACGAAATGCTCAGTGATCCAGATATCGTGAGCGATGTAGCAAAACTCCGTGAGTATTCGAAAGAGCAATCGGGATTACAAGAAACTGTGGATACGTATCGTCAATATAAATTGAAGCTAAATGAGCTGAAAAGCGCTAAGAGTTTATTAGATGAACCGCTGGATTCTGAAATGAAAGAGTTGGTGAAACTCGAGATTTCGGAACTGGATGATGAGATTGAAACAATTGAAGAGAGATTAACAATGCTCCTTGTTCCGAAAGACCCGAATGATGAAAAAAACGTCATTATGGAAATACGCGGGGCAGCGGGTGGGGACGAAGCGGCTTTATTTGCAGGCAGTCTTTACCGGATGTATACACGTTTTGCGGAAGCTCATCACTGGAAAGTAGAAGTGATGGATTCGTCGCCAACAGAACTGGGCGGCTATAAGGAAATAATATTTATGATTACCGGCAAGGGTGCGTATTCCAAATTGAAATTTGAGAACGGTGCACACCGAGTTCAACGTGTTCCTGAAACGGAGTCCGGTGGAAGAACGCATACATCCACAGCGACTGTTGCCTGTCTTCCTGAAACTGAAGAAGTAGAAATTGAAATTCATGAAAAAGACATTCGAACGGATACATTCGCTTCATCTGGACCTGGTGGACAGTCCGTAAACACGACAATGTCAGCCGTCCGACTTTACCATGCACCAACGGGAATTACGGTTTCGTGTCAAGATGAGAAATCTCAGATTAAAAATAAAGAAAAAGCGATGAAGGTACTCCGCGCGCGTATCGCAGACAAAATTACGCGAGAAGCGCAAGCAAAGTATGATGAGAAGCGGAAATCTGCAGTAGGTACCGGGGATCGTTCTGAACGAATTCGCACGTATAACTTTCCGCAAAATCGTGTGACGGATCATCGCATCGGACTTACCATTCAAAAGTTGGACCAAATCATTGAAGGTAAATTGGATGAAATAATTGATGCACTTACGCTTGAGGAACAAGCATACCGTCTGGAAAACTTGGACCAAAATGACTGAGCGCATCTATGAGGCTTTGAATAAGGCCTCGACTTTACTTGAGGAAAAGGAATTAGACCCTGGCGCAGCACGCATTTTAATGGAATTTATTACACAGAAGTCTCGTACAGATCTGTTCACGGATATACGAGACTTCCTTCCGGCAGAGCAGCAAGAAGAGTTTTGGGTGAAAGCGGAAGAATTGTTTCAAGGGAAACCCGTTCAATACATTATTGGTGAAGAAAGTTTTTATGGGCGTATGTTTGAAGTGAATGAACATGTCCTGATTCCGCGTCCTGAAACGGAGGAACTTGTTTACGGTGCCATCGAACGATGTGCATCTCTTTTTCCGAATAAAAAAATAAACGTTGCGGACATTGGTACTGGAAGCGGAGCCATCGCGATTACATTTAAAAAAGAATGGCCAGAAGCGTTGGTGACAGCAACGGATATAAGCGGTGAAGCACTCACTGTTGCGAAACGAAATGCGCAAACGCTTGAAGCGGACATCGCATTTTTAGAAGGAGATTTGGCGGATCCACTTTCAGAAAGTAAGTGGGATGTTATCTTGTCCAACCCACCGTATATTGCGCGTAGTGAGGCTGTGGAAATGTCGGAAACGGTTTTAGCACACGAACCGCACTCGGCTTTATTTGCAGATGAAGATGGTTTGTACTTTTATCGGAAACTTGCAAAAAGTCTTCCACAACTTATGAACAAATGTTCACTCATTGGAGTGGAAATTGGCTATTTGCAAGGACCAGCTGTGCATAAGTTATTTCAAGATGCATTTCCGGGGTCCGTGGTTGAGACTGTGAAAGATATTAACGGCAAGGATAGAATAGTATTTTGTAAGAGTTGTGAATAAAATCTTTCTACTTCGGCAACAATGCGAAGTAGGAGGGGATCATAATGTTAACAGATTACCAGATTAGTGAAAGCGCGATTCCAAAAAAGACTCGATATGAACGAATCGTACCTTATATTGAATTTATTTTATTATTAATCATACTTCAATCTGCACTTATATTTATGACAAGTGGTGCGGCGGAGGACGAAGAGGTCATTCGCTTTCGTCTTCTAGCCCACTCAAACGCTCAAGTGGACCAGCAAGTAAAATTGGCAATCCAAGCGGAAATCGAGCCACTCATTCAAAATGCTGTGGCAACTTCTCAGTCCGTTTCGGAACTTGAGACAAATTTAGCAGCAATCGAAAAGACAATTATCGAAGTAGCCAGTGTGCATTCAAACGGAAATTCAATAAAGCTTGAGAGAAAAGAAGCGTTATTTCCACCAAAAAGATCCGGTTTTTTTATTCATCCACAATCTATGCACGATTCTTATATATTAACAATTGGTAGCGGACGTGGGGATAACTGGTGGTGTTCGATTTTTCCGAAGATTTGTTTTCCTGAACAAGCACCAAAAGAAGAGGAAGAGGTCACATTCTTTATTTGGGAGTGGATAAAAGGAGTCTTTTCTTAAGGTTACTAACAAAAGTTGTGGATAACAACGATGAACTGTGTATAAGAAAGGAGTAACACATGAACACTAAACTAATTTCAGTGGATAACTTTCTGGATAACAAAGATAGTTATGAACAGGCTGTGGAAATATTGAAAAATGGTGGAGTGGTCGCCTTTCCGACAGAAACGGTTTATGGGCTTGGTGCTATTGCTACAGACGAGCAAGCCGTACAGAAAATTTTTGAAGCGAAAGGCCGGCCATCTGATAATCCACTCATTGTACATATTGGTAATAAAGAAGACGTCTCAAAATATGCGACGGGCATTTCGGAAGCGGCAGAAAAACTGATGGATGCTTTTTGGCCAGGTCCATTAACGTTGGTGTTTGATAAAATTCCGGGGGTTGTTGCAGAGAACGTTACACCTGGAGTAAATACCGTCGGACTTCGAATGCCGGATCATCCCGTTGCGCTAAGATTGTTACGTGAACTTGGAATGGCGCTTGCGGCACCAAGTGCGAATCGGAGCGGTAAGCCGAGTCCAACCGAAGCTGCTCATGTTGAAGAAGATTTAAAAGGTTTAATTCCGTTAATATTGGATGGTGGACAAACGGGTATCGGACTTGAATCTACCGTAATTGACATGACGATAAACCCACCAGTAATTTTGAGGCCTGGTGGTGCGACACGAGAAATGATTGAGGAAGTGATCGGGCCTGTACAATCGAGTGCGGGTGAAACGGGTGACAAAACACCTCGTTCACCTGGAATGAAGTACTTACATTATGCACCAGAAGCTCCTTTATACGTCATTTCTCCAAATGAAGAAAAAATTCGTAGCGCTGTAATGACGCTCAAAAATCAAGGTAAGAAAGTCGCGGTCATTGGCCCAGATGAATTTCAATCAACGGATGCAGATTGGTATTTTGCTGTCGGACCGATCCATGACAGTGAGAAAATGGCTGTCAACTTATATCGTGCCTTACGTCAATGTGACTCGACAGAAGCAGATATTATACTTGCTGTTGAAACAGACTTAAGTGGTTTTGGAGCAGCGGTTATGAATCGATTATCTAAGGCTTCTGAAGGCAAAAATTATATCGACTAAACTGAATACGTATGACCTCCCCGAACGCCGCATAGTATAAAAAGATGCGATATTCGGGGAGGTTTTATTTTGAACGAGATATTTGCTGCCTTCGTTACTTCATTAGACGTCATCATTGTGTATACTTTTTTACGAATCAGAAGAGGAAAGTTTTTGCTTGCACTTTCGACTTCGTTCTTAAATATGGCTTTTCCGTTATTGGGATTCATAACCGGCGAATTTTCCTCGCATTACTTCATTGGTTGGAGTTCGCTGCTATCGGGAACTTTATTATGTTTAATTGGTTTACATATGATCTTGCAGGAAAGTGATGATGGCTCCCAAGTGGGAAGAGTAAATCCCTTAATTATTGCGTTGGCTGTGAGTGTAGACACCTTTTCAGTAAGTGTTTCATTTGGTATGATTCATATGAACAAACTAATTTTTATTGTTGCATCGGGCTTATTTACATTAGTATTGTCGTATGCGGCTCTTAGATATAAAGGGAATATGGGTGTCAAAGGTAGTAGAATTTTAAGGAGTTTAGTAGGAGTGGCTTTAATCGGAATGGGTGTAATGTCATTCTTTCGTTGAAAAGCTCTATTTCTTTATTTAGAAAAGTCGGGTATTATGAATGAAGTAGGTGATGAAAATGAATATTTATTTTATATGCACAGGAAATACGTGTAGAAGTCCAATGGCTGAAGCGATACTCCGTTCTAAAGAGATTGCAGATGTGGTTGTTAAATCAGCAGGTATTTATGCGTCAAATGGGGACCAGGTTGCAAGAAATGCGAAAACACTTATTGAAGAAGCGGGGATGCCGTACACACCCGTTTCTAAAGCAGTAACAAAAGAAGACCTTGGCTGGGCGGATGTCATTTTAACGATGACTGAAATTCATAGAGCAATCTTAATTGAAACATTTCCAGAAGTGGATGGAAAAGTATGGACATTAAAAGACTTTGTGAAACCGGGCTTTGATAAAGATATACATGATCCATTCGGCGGTGATTTGGAGACGTACCGATATACATTTGGTGAGTTGTCGACAACAATTGAAGCGCTTGAGCGGAAACTGACGGAGGGGTAGTAATGAAGACACGGGGGAAAAAGAAGTTTGGTTTGCGATTAAAGCTAGTTATCTTCATAACGGCACTTGCAATTGCAACGTATTCGACGAGTGCAGTATTTATTAACATCATTCAGCCGCAGTTTTTTCCGAATGCAAACACGTTTTGGTTTGGAGTTATGACGTATGGATTGGGGATTGCTTGGTCAGGTGTTCTAGCGGGGATATTTGGAACAATTCTAACGAAACCGTTGCAAGATCTTGAGGCTGCTGCGATTAAAGTTGCGGATGGCGACATTGGAACCGACATTAAGTTGCCGAATTCGTCGGATGAAATTCGTTCTGTAGCAGAGGCGTTCCAACATATGGTCGTTAATTTGCGAACAATTGTCGGTCAAATTGAAACAAACTTTGAAAAGACTGCCACTACTGTAGGGAATTTATCAGCTGAAACGGGTTCGGCTGCTCGACAAGCACATGCTGTTTCATCCACAATTATTGAAATTTCTTCCGGTGCTGAAGAATCGGCAATTGCGATTCAAGAAACAGCTGAAGCAATTGAAGACGTACGTTTATTGGCAGTTGAAGTAAGTAGTAGAGCTGAAGAATCGTCGGAACGTTCTAAAGAAATGCTGGAAGAGTTAGGTACGACAACAGCTGTTTTTCATTCCCTCGTTGAAGGCATTCGTACTATGTCGACGCAAAGTGAAAGATCGCTGGGCACAATCCGGCAACTCGATGAAAATGCAAAGAAAATTAGTGAAATTGTTCAATTGGTTGGAAATATTGCTGCGCAAACGAATCTTCTTGCCCTCAACGCGTCCATCGAAGCTGCTCGAGCAGGTGAGCACGGTGCTGGATTTGCCGTTGTTGCAGAAGAAGTACGTAAGCTAGCGGATGAAAGTGCTCGTGCTGTGCAAGGAATATCAGGTCTTGTCGCTTCCATTCAAACTGATGTTTCTAAAGTAGTTGTGGAAATTGAACAACAAGTACATACGGCAATGAATGAAGCAGACCGAGCAACGGAAACAACAGGAAATGTAGAAGCGATGTCTGGAAAAGTCAATGGGATGGCAGATTCAGTCATTGAAATTACAAAGTTTGTCGAACTACAGCTGAAAAACATTGAAACGACGGCACGTCAATCCCAAGAAGTTGCTGCCATTGCGGAAGAAACTTCTGCTGGGGCACAAGAAGTTGCATCTGCGACGGAAGACCAAGTTCGTGCTATAGGACAAGCAGATTCACTTGCGAGTGATTTAAAGAGACAATCGGAAGAACTATACGAAGTGATCAACCAGTTCGACTTAACAAAAAGATGATTTATAAAAAACAGCCTCGAATTTTGTTCGGGGCTGTGTTTTTTTGTTGAATAAGTGATAGAATGAGTTGTATCTATATTGAGAAAGTAGGGACATGATGAAAATCGCGATATCTTCTGATCACGGGGGAAATAGGCTCCGTATGGAAATCATTCAATTGTTAACTGAACTAAACGTGCAATTCGACGATCTCGGTCCAGCTACAGATGACTCCGTCGATTACTCGGATTTCTCCACACCTGTCGCACATGGAGTTGCAGCGGGTAAGTATGACCGTGGTATTCTAATTTGTGGAACAGGTATTGGCATGTCTATTGCAGCAAATAAAGTCAAAGGAATTCGCTGTGCACTCGTCCATGACGTTTTTAGTGCAAAAGCAACTCGAGAGCATAATGATTCAAACATACTTGCCATGGGAGAGCGTGTAATCGGCCCGGGTCTAGCAAGAGAAATTGTAACTACGTGGTTAAACACTTCTTTTGAAGGCGGTCGTCACGAACGCCGTGTGGAGAAGATGATGAAACTCGAGAACTAACCTGCAGGAGGGAACTATTGTGGATACTCTAAATGAATGGAAGCTTCAGCTTGAACAACTTTTAGTTGAAATGGCGGAACAAACTCAGTTCGCACCTGGTGGATTGTTCGTCGTTGGGTGTTCGACATCTGAAGTGGCTGGCAGTCGAATTGGTACAGCAGGAGCATTTGAAATTGGAGAAACACTTTACGAGCCTTTGAAAAAGTTTGCAGAAGAACATAAGTTGTACTTAGCATTTCAAGGATGCGAACATATTAATCGAGCATTAACAATTGAGCGTGAAGCGGCGATGAAGTATCATCTCGAACCCGTTTCGGTCGTACCGGTTGTTCAAGCGGGTGGATCGATGTCCGCTTATGCTTATAAGCAATTGAAAGATCCAGTCGTAGTCGAAGAAATTAGTGCCCATGCTGGAATTGATATTGGGCAAACATTAATTGGGATGCATTTAAAGGCAGTTGCCGTTCCATTACGTACATCCGTCACGAAAATTGGGGATGCGGTTGTTACAATTGCAACGACTCGCCCTAAAAATATCGGCGGGGAACGAGCCGTCTACTCAAAATGAGTACGTTGAAAAAGGGTTATTCCTGCTATATGCAGATCTATATATCACTTAAAAAGGGGACAAAATAATGAGCTTAGAACATGTTAAACAACAGGATTCAGTAATTTACGATGCAATCATGGCGGAGAAAAAACGTCAGCAAACAAATATTGAGTTGATAGCATCTGAGAACTTCGTTTCTGAGGCGGTAATGGAAGCACAAGGTTCTGTACTTACGAATAAATATGCTGAAGGCTATCCAGGTAAACGTTATTACGGTGGTTGTGAGCACGTAGACATCGTTGAGAATATTGCACGCGATCGCCTCAAAGAAATTTTTGGTGCAGAATTTGCAAACGTTCAGCCCCACTCAGGTGCGCAAGCGAATATGGCAGTGTATTTTGCAACCCTAGAACCAGGTGATACAGTACTCGGCATGAATCTTTCACACGGAGGTCACTTAACACACGGTAGCCCAGTGAATTTCTCAGGAGAACTTTATAACTTTGTTGATTACGGTGTGAGCAAAGAAGACGAGTTGATTGATTACGAAGATGTTCGTCAAAAAGCTTTAGAGCATAAGCCAAAAATGATCGTTGCGGGCGCAAGTGCTTACCCACGTGAAATTGATTTTGCTAAATTCCGTGAAATTGCAGACGAAGTCGGCGCAATTCTATTTGTCGATATGGCACATATTGCAGGTCTTGTCGCAGTTGGAGAACATCCAAATCCAGTTCCACACGCGCACTTTGTTACTTCAACTACACATAAAACATTGCGTGGTCCACGTGGTGGATTCATTCTTTGTTCAGAAGAAGACGGCAAAAAAATCAATAAATCAATCTTCCCTGGAGTTCAGGGTGGTCCATTGATGCACGTTATTTCTGCAAAAGCGGTCGCATTTGGAGAAGCACAACAACCTGAATTCAAAACATATATTCAACAAGTAAAGAAAAACGCAAAGCAACTTGCTGAGTCACTTATGGCTGAGGGAGTTGACATTGTATCAGGTGGAACGGACAATCATTTACTGCTCATCAACCTTCGTTCACTTGGACTAACGGGTAAAGTTGCAGAACATGTTCTTGATGAAGTTGGAATTACTGTGAATAAAAACACGATTCCATACGATTTGGAAAGTCCATTTGTTACATCAGGTGTTCGTATCGGTACACCGGCTGTTACGAGTCGTGGATTTAAAGAAGAAGAAATGAAAGAGATTGCATCGATTATTGCAACACTTTTAAAGAACCATGAAGATGAAAATGTGAAAAAAGAGTCTCTTGACCGTGTGCATGCGCTCACAGACAGGTTTCCACTATATGCATAATTAGGCAACAAGCCGCTTACCGTTCGCGGGAAGGCGGCTTGTTTTTTATTAAACTTAGTTGAAGGAAAAGGTGGCGAATCGTTTTGGACCAATCAGAAAATAACAGAATAAGAACTGCAGAGAAAACAACTTTGATCAATTGGCTCAGAAATTTCGGAAGCCGATTCCAACTTGGTTTTGTAGTAACGGATCCCCAAGAGGGAAAAGATGAGATTGTATTTTCCAATGAAGCTTTCATGGAAATGTCAGGATACACCTATAAGGAAATCAAAGGAAAGAACTTACGGTTCTTGCATGGTGAACGTACGAATATGAATGTCGTTCATGAAGTGAATCGTAATCTAAAAAAATCGATTCATGCAAATGCGGAACTCTTGCTGTATCGAAAAGACGGAACACCTTTTTGGAGTGAACTTGTCATTCAACCACTAGTGAATGGAAATGGGGAAACCTTACTCATCGCATCCTATATTCTTGATATTACGAAAAGGAAAACGGATGAATCCTTACTTGATTTAACAAAACAAATTTTCAAGGGAATTAATGATGGCGAAGAGCTTAGTGTACTGCTGCAGAAAATCTGTACGGTTGCTGAATCCTATTGTTCGAAGGGTTCGAGTTGTTCCATTCATTTAACAGATGAAGACGGTGTAAGGATAGCGAATGAGACAGATCCAATTTCAATAAAGCAAATTCAAGAAGTTATACATAAAGTGGGGAATGAAAAGGGTTATATAAAGGATGAAATTATTTGTATCGAGGATTTAGAGGCTGTAATGGGTCGCGAATTGGAAGCGAAGGACTCTGAGAAATTAAGCTTTAACTCAAGTTGGATTCTTTCAATGGGGAATGAGGATGCTTCTCAAAATGATTTTTTCACTGTATTTCGTAAAAAAACAGGTACCCCGAACGAATTTCAATTAGAGTTCATGCATAGCTTAGTACCGATTATTCATATGGCGAAAACGTATTCTGAACAACGAAAACAATTTCTGCTTCTAGCTTATACAAATCCGGAAACTGGATTGCCAAATAACTATGCTTTTTCAAGAAAGTTGGAAGCGAAATTAAAAACAGGAGAACCTTGCTTTGTGGCGGTTATATTACCGGGTGAATATTCTCAAATTGTAGATTTATACGGTAGGGCTGTCGGAGATGAACTGTTTATCCAGCTATCTAAGCGAATTGAAAAGGTGGGACGAGGGAAAGATAACTTTATTGGGCGTTATTCCAGTTCTTCGCTAGTTGTAATGAATGATTATATTGATGAAGAAAATGGGGAGTTTTATATCCCTGAGCTACGAAAAATTGTTGCTAAGCCGTTTATGATCTTCAACCATGAGATGTTTTTGACATTGAAAATTGGGGTTGCAATCTCGTCAGATGAATCGATAAAAGCTGAAGAACTTATGAGACGTGCGGATGTGGCTGTATCTGAGGCTAGCAAAATGCCTGGAACTTTGATAAGACTTTATGAAAATGATACTAATTTAGAAATGATTCGAGATGTAAGGATGTCTCATGAACTAAGGAAAGCAATTACGAATGAAGAACTTGAAGTGTATGTACAACCTAAAGTAAATCTTGAAAACGGTGAAATTACATCATTCGAAGCACTGGCACGCTGGAATTGTTCTATACTAGGTCAAGTTCCACCAAGCATTTTTATTCCAGTCGCTGAAAACACGGGTAAAATAATCAGTCTTGAAATGGTAATCCTGAAAAAAGTGTTGAGTTGGTTGCGAGAGCGCTTGCGGTCGGGCGTGAAGGTATTTCAAATTGCAATTAATATTTCCGTGGATCATTTCTACAATCCAGGTTTTGTTTCTAGATTACTGGACTTAGTCCGACAATATGAAGTTCCAGCAGAATACATCCGTATTGAAATTACGGAAAGCATTGGACTTGTCGATTATCCGGGGGCCAAAGTGATATTTAAACACTTAAAAGAAGCCGGTTTTGATATATCGATTGATGATTTTGGCGTGGGATTTTCATCTTTAAGTTATTTGGCGCAACTAAAAGTAAACGAGTTGAAAATAGATCGATCCTTCGTTCAGGCTCTGGATGAACCGGAAACACGTGCTGTTGTTCAAACCATTATTCAACTGGCAAAAAACTTAGGTTTAACAACAGTAGCTGAGGGGATTGAAGAACAAAGACATATAGATATACTGTTGTCGTTAGGCTGCGGGGTCGGACAAGGATTCTACTACTACAAGCCGATGCCACTTCATGAAGCGAGCTTGCTTCTAGATGGCGATCAGGTGCCTCCACTTTTGGAATAGTCTAGTCTCCGGCACCTAACCTCTCGGGTCACAAGTCATTTTTCTTATGTGTCTGAAGAACGCCACTTAAGCAAACCGTCTTGTGCCTGTCGAGGCTGACCAGGTGCCTCCGCTTTTGGAATAGTCGGTCGAGTTAATGGTGTGTAGAAGAGGAGAAGTTCTGCTATACTGAAAAAAGATATTTCAAAAGGAGCGAATAAAAAAATGGCTAAAGTACATGTTTTCGATCACCCACTTATTCAGCACAAACTTACGTACATACGGGATAAAAACACAGGAACGAAAGAGTTTCGTGAGCTCGTTGATGAAGTCGCAACATTAATGGCTTATGAAATCACACGTGAACTTCCGCTTATGGAAAAAGAGATTGATACACCTGTTTGTAAAGCAACGTCGAATGTACTTGCAGGCAAAAAGCTTGGAATTGTACCGATTTTACGTGCAGGCATCGGAATGGTTGAAGGGATTTTGAACTTAATTCCGGCAGCAAAAGTGGGCCATATTGGACTTTACCGCGATCCGGAAACACTGTTACCTGTGGAATATTATATTAAACTTCCGTCAGATGTATCTGAACGTCATTTTATACTTGTTGATCCTATGCTTGCTACAGGCGGTTCAGCAATTGCAGCAACAGACTCGCTTAAGAAGCGTGGGGCAAAAAACATCCAGTTTATGTGTTTAATCGCAGCTCCAGAAGGTGTTAAAGCATTTACAGAAGCACATCCAGATGTTGACGTGTACATTGCTGCACTTGATGAAAAGTTGGATGAAAAAGGTTATATCGTTCCAGGATTGGGCGATGCAGGCGACAGACTTTTTGGTACAAAATGATTTGGAAGGTGGGAATACTTTGACTTTGCAAAAGAAGTGGAAAGTAATGACTATTTTCGGTACACGTCCGGAAGCTATTAAAATGGCACCACTGGTACTCGAACTTGAAAAACATTCAGATGAAATTGAATCCATTGTTACCGTAACCGCTCAACACCGTGAGATGCTTGACCAAGTGCTTGAGACGTTTGGCATTATACCCAATTATGACTTAAATATTATGAAAAGCCGTCAAACGCTTGTCGATGTAGCAACACGGGGACTTGAAGGTCTTGATAAGATCATGAAAGAAGCACAACCGGATATCGTCCTTGTGCATGGAGATACTTCAACGACGTTTATCGGAAGTCTTGCCGCATTTTACAATCAGATTGCAGTTGGACATGTTGAGGCTGGTCTTCGAACATGGGATAAATACTCACCGTACCCAGAAGAAATCAACCGTCAATTAACAGGTGTAATCGCAGATCTCCATTTTTCACCGACTGAAGCATCTGCGCAAAACTTATTAAATGAAGGGAAGCCGCAAAATCGCATTTACATAACAGGGAATACTGCGATTGATGCACTTCAAACAACAGTGCGTGAAGGCTATACCCATCCAATCCTTGAACAGATTGGAACGGATAAGTTAATACTTCTAACTGCGCATCGAAGAGAAAACCTTGGGGAACCTATGAGGAATATGTTCAGAGCGATTAATCGTCTGCTGGAAAAACACAACGATATTCAAGTTGTCTATCCAGTTCATATGAACCCAGTCGTTCGTGAAATTGCAGATGAGGTTCTTGGGAACAATGAACGAGTTCATTTAATCGAACCGTTAGAAGTTGTTGACTTCCATAACTTTGCTGCGGCATCTCATATTATCCTAACCGATTCAGGTGGTATTCAAGAAGAAGCTCCATCACTCGGAAAACCAGTAATTGTGTTACGGGACACGACAGAACGGCCTGAAGGAATCGAAGCGGGTACATTGAAGCTTGCTGGAACAGATGAAGAAACGATTTTCACGTTAACCGATGAACTTCTAACAAACGACATTGAATATCGAAAAATGGCGCAGGCGTCCAACCCTTACGGAGATGGCCATGCTTCTGAACGAATTGTCAAAGCGTTAAAAGAATATCTGCATATGTTGAATTAATTAAGCAAACGGCCTCAGAATAGTCATGTGTTCGGGCCGTTTTTCTATTTTAAATAAAAGCAGTAAACCCGGGAAAGTCTATGTACTGCTCGTGTATCTTTGCCTCTAAGCCTACGTATAACGGCGTTTATCTTCGGTTACACTAACTTATACGTCTTTTTGAATTTAAATTTGTCCATTTTTTGACGGCGTGCAAATCAGACATGAAAATCTCATAGGAATCAATTGACTTCATTTTTCTGCTACTGTATCATTACTAATGGTAAGAATGATAGGCGTTTCATACATATGGAACCTAAACCAATGGCGTATTAACATACAAAATCTATCATCTTTTTACCTTTTTCGGAGTCTACGCCGGTTTAAGGCTGGACAGCGAAACGGGAACCACTCCGCAAGTCCTTACACGAAATATTTATCCGAATTCCAGAAATACGAAGCAGGAGAATTACTAACTATGCAAACATTACGGGAAATCCATAGCAGGCAACGAAGAGCCTTATATCCATTGCTTGCACTGTTCGTCCTCGGTTGGGGATTTACGGAATGGAAAACTGTATTTGCTGGGCTCATACTGGGTTCTCTGTTTGGCTTGTACAATTTCTGGCTACTCGTTCGAAGGTCGGAGCGTTTCAACCTTTCGATTGAGAATGGGAAGAGAAGTGTTTCGCTTGGAACTGCGTTGCGTTTCGCATCTGGTATTGCAGCAGCAGCAATTGCAACTTCGATGCCGGAACAGTTTGACCTGATCGGTACGGTATCTGGGTTCGGGCTACCGTATGTCATCTTATTAGTTGACAGGATCATTTACCACGTTAGACACGAACAAGGGAGGTGAACGAAACATGGAGCATGGGAATCCTGTAGAATCAATATTTGGGATATACTACAATCCATCGAACGTCATGATGCTTTTGGTAACCTGTATAGTTGTATTTCTTATCGCATTTATTTCAACGCGTAATTTACAAATTAAACCATCAGGCATGCAAAACTTCTTTGAATGGATCATGGATTTCGTCAAAGGGATTATAAAGAGCAATATGGATTGGAAAACGGGTGGACGTTTTCACATATTAGGAATTACACTTATTCTGTTTCTTTTCGTATCGAACGTGCTTGGATTACCATTTGCCGTCGTATGGAAAGGGGATCTCTGGTGGAAATCACCTACAGCAGACCCAATGATTACACTGACACTTGCAGTTATGGTAATTGTTCTAACACATTATTACGGGGTTAAAATTAAGGGTGCTAAAGGATATACTCAAGGTTTTTTTCAACCGCTACCTTTTTTAATGCCACTTAATCTCATCGCGGAATTTGCAAGTACGTTGACACTTGGTCTACGTTTGTACGGTAACATCTACGCTGGTGAAGTTTTAATCGCGTTAATCGCAAGTCTTGGTGCATCAAGTGTGTTTGGATTAATTGGAGCAATCGTACCGGGAATGGCTTGGATGGGCTTCTCCATCTTCGTAGGAGCGATACAGTCCTTTATTTTCGTTATGTTATCAATGGTCTATATGTCCGATAAAGTTAGAACGGACTAATACACATAGAGTTCCCCGAAAAGGTCAAGGTAAAATACTTTTACCCTAGTAGGGAGAAATACGGGAGCCTAGTGCTCCCACGACAGAATAAAAAAACTATAAGAAACTTTAGGAGGAAATATACTATGGTAGGTTCAGTTGGTTTATTAGCAGCAGCAATCGCAATCGGTCTTGGAGCACTTGGTGCAGGTTTAGGTGCAGGTCTAGTAGTTTCGAAAACACAAGAAGGAATCGCACGTCAACCAGAAGCACGCGGTATTCTTCAAACAAACATGTTCGTTGGAGTAGCACTTGTTGAAGTTGTTCCGATTTTCGCAGCAGTAATTGCGTTTATCGTTATGAACCGATAAGTAGTTAAAGAATTTTAAGAGGCGAAGATTTGAGTGTAGAATCTTCGCTTTTTAATAAGGAATTGCCGAAATACTAACTCATGAATGAGTAACTAAAATACAGCTTATATTTAAAAGAGTCGTGTGCTCTTGAAGGGAGTGAAACAATCGTGTTTTTGGATACCTTCGTCCTCGGAGCTACAAACGTAGCTGATGCAGGATTTTTACAGAAATTAAACAACCCCGATGGTCTAAACCTCGGAGATATTATCGTTACAGTCTTTTTATTCCTTCTACTCATGGTCCTACTCAAGAAATTTGCATGGGGACCGCTAATGGGTGTTATGGATCAACGAGCTCAAATGATTTCCAACGAAATCGAAGCTGCTGAAAAAAGCCGCATCGAATCAAAAGACCTTCTTGAAGAGCAGCGTAACTTGTTAAAAGAAGCGCGCAATGACGCTCAGTCGATTGTTGAAAACGCCCATGAACAAGGTGAAAAACAACGTGAAGACATCATCAAGGCAGCACGCAATGAAGTTGTTCGCTTAAAAGAGGAAGCAATGCTTGAAATTGCTTCAGAAAAAGAAAAAGCTGTATCAGCAGTTCGCGAAGAATTCGTATCTCTTTCCATTCTTGCAGCGTCTAAAGTACTTGGTAAAGAAATTTCCGAGGATGATAACCGTGCATTGATTGAGGAAACGATTGCGAAGGCAGGCGATGCTCTGTGAGTCAGTCAATAGCAGCAAAACGTTACGCACAAGCGCTGTTTGAATTAGCGCAGGAAAAAGGGCAAACAACTTCAGTTCTTAATGATCTTATTCAAATGAAAATTGTGTATAAAGAGAATAAAGAACTTGGACAATTGCTTGGAAACCCAAAATTGTCAATGGCTCGTAAAAAGGAACTACTTGCAGGAATATTCAAAGATGTAAATCCATTAATTTTGAATTTACTCTATGTTCTTCTTGACCGAAAACGTATGGATGAAATTGTGAATTGTATTGATGAGTTCATTACACTTGCAAATGATGCATCTGGTATTGCTGAAGCGAAAGTCTATTCTACCCGTCCGCTTACAGAAGCTGAATCTGCGTCTATTTCCACAACTTTCGGAAAAGTAGTTGGTAAAGTTTCATTGAAAATCGAAAACATTATTGATCCAAGTCTAATTGGCGGCATTCGTCTTCAAATTGGAAATAAAATTTATGATAGCAGCATAAGCGGTAAGCTTGAGCGTCTAAAACAGGATCTTATTGGATCTCAAAACTGAAATTTAAGGGGTGACATACATGAGCATCAAAGCTGAAGAAATCAGCGTACTAATAAAGCAGCAGATTGAAAATTACGAGTCTGAGATGAAAGTTAGCGATGTTGGTACAGTTATTACAATTGGTGATGGTATCGCACGTGCTCATGGCCTCGACAACGTCATGGCCGGAGAACTTTTAGAATTCTCTACTGGTGTCATGGGTATGGCACAAAACTTAGAAGCCAACAACGTTGGTATTATTATTCTAGGCCCATACACAGACATTAAAGAAGGCGATGAAGTACGTCGTACAGGTCGTATCATGGAAGTACCAGTTGGCGAAGAATTAATCGGTCGTGTAGTAAATCCATTAGGTCAACCAGTGGATGGTCTTGGACCAATCGCAACAACTAGAACACGTCCTATTGAAAGCCCAGCACAAGGGGTTATGGCACGTAAATCAGTACATGAACCACTTCAAACAGGTATTAAAGCGATTGACGCACTTGTACCAATCGGTCGTGGACAGCGTGAGTTAATTATCGGTGACCGTCAAACAGGTAAAACAACTGTTGCGATTGACACGATTCTTAACCAAGCAGACCAAGATATGATTTGTATTTATGTAGCAATCGGGCAAAAAGAATCTACAGTACGTGGTGTTGTTGAAACATTCCGTAAAAACGGCGCACTTGATTACACAATCGTCGTTACGGCTTCTGCTTCACAACCTGCTCCACTTCTATTCCTTGCACCATATACAGGAATTACAATGGCTGAAGAATTCATGTTCCAAGGTAAACACGTTCTAATTGTATACGATGATCTATCGAAGCAAGCAGCGGCTTACCGTGAACTGTCTTTACTACTTCGTCGTCCACCAGGTCGTGAAGCATACCCAGGAGATGTATTCTACTTGCACTCACGTTTACTTGAACGTGCTGCGAAATTGAATGACTCACTAGGTGGCGGTTCAATTACGGCACTACCATTTGTTGAAACACAAGCGGGCGATATTTCTGCTTACATTCCAACAAACGTTATTTCAATTACAGATGGACAAATATTCCTTCAATCTGACCTATTCTTCTCAGGTGTACGACCTGCTATAAACGCGGGACTTTCCGTTTCACGTGTTGGTGGTTCAGCTCAGATCAAAGCAATGAAAAAGGTTGCAGGTACACTGCGTCTTGACCTTGCTGCGTTCCGTGAACTTGAAGCATTCTCACAATTCGGATCTGACCTTGATGCGGCAACGCAAGCAAAACTAGATCGCGGAGTACGTACAGTTGAAATCTTGAAACAAGATCTAAACAAACCTGTTCGTGTTGAAATACAAGTAGCAATTCTTTATGCACTTACACGTGGATTCCTTGATGATATTCCTGTCGTTGATATCCTACGTTTTGAGTCAGAACTTGAAAGCTGGCTAGCATCGAACCACACAAGTATTTTAGATCATATCCGCACGACGAAAGACCTTCCTGCTGATGAAGCGATGGCTGAAGCCCTCAATGCATTCAAGAAGACATTCGCTCGTACAGAATCTTAAGCCCCGTAACTCGGTGAAAGCCGTGAGCGGAATCTAATACAATAAGGTGGTGAAATACCAATGGGATCATTACGCGAAATACAAAACCGTATTGTTTCGACGAAAAAAACAAGTCAGATTACACGAGCAATGCAAATGGTATCGGCTTCGAAACTGAACCGTGCTGAATTGAATGCGAAAGCATATGTACCTTATATGGAGAAAATCCAAGAAGTTACGTCATCAATCGCAGCCGGCACAACAGATTTGTCGCATCCAATGCTTATATCTCGGGAAGTTAAAAAGTCTGCTTACATCATAATTACATCTGATCGTGGACTTGCTGGAGCGTACAATAGTAATATTTTACGTGCAGCTGCAAACACGATTACGGAGCGTCACAACGCAAAAGAAGATGTAGTGATTGTTGCAATCGGACGTATCGGCTATGAATTTTTCACGAAACGCGGATTCAGTGTCGTTGACAGTGTAATTGGTTTAAGCGACCAACCGTCATTTGCTGAAATAAAAGAAATCGCGAAGAAAGCTGTTGGTATGTTCGCTGACGGTACGTATGATGAACTTTATATGTACTATAGCCACTTCGTTAGTGCCATATCTCATGAAATAACAGAGAAAAAGGTACTTCCACTAACCGACATCGCATCAGAATCGGCAACTACTTCATATGAATTCGAGCCATCCGGCCAAGCAATTCTAGAAGTATTACTTCCGCAATACGCGGAAAGCCTAATCTACGGTGCGTTGCTCGATAGTAAGGCGAGTGAACATGCTTCACGTATGACAGCGATGAAGAGCGCAACAGATAATGCTGGCGATTTAATCGATTCACTAACACTCTCATTCAACAGAGCACGCCAAGCATCCATCACACAACAAATTACAGAGATTGTCGGTGGGGTAGCGGCTTTAGAGTAAAGCCGCCTAAACTCTGCTTTACGGCTCGGAAAAAGTTGGGGCCAAAACTTTTTGGCACTTAGAGCCAAAAAGGAAACACCATACAATCAATGAATCACAGAACATAAAAGTTATCTAGTAAGACAGGAGGAAACAACATGAACAAAGGACATGTTCTTCAAGTAATGGGTCCGGTTGTAGACGTTAAGTTTGAAAACGGCCAGTTGCCTGCAATTTATAACGCACTGACTGTTACAATTCAGCGTCCAAACTCAGAGCCTGAAGTGCTCACTCTTGAAGTTGCACTTCACCTCGGTGATGACTCAGTACGTACAATTGCAATGTCTTCAACAGACGGTTTGCAACGCGGTACTGTAGTTAATGACCAAGGAGCTGCTATTTCTGTACCAGTTGGTGACGTAACATTAGGACGTGTTTTCAACGTTCTTGGTGAAGTTATCGACCTTGGTGAAGAAATTCCAGCATCTGAACGTCGTGACCCAATTCACCGTTTAGCACCAACGTTTGAAAACCTTTCAACGAAAGTTGAAATTCTAGAAACAGGAATTAAAGTAGTTGACTTACTTGCTCCATACATCAAAGGTGGTAAAATCGGCCTATTTGGTGGTGCGGGTGTAGGAAAAACTGTATTAATTCAAGAATTGATTAACAACATCGCACAAGAACACGGTGGTATTTCCGTATTCGCTGGTGTTGGTGAACGTACACGAGAAGGAAATGACCTTTTCTATGAAATGACAGATTCTGGTGTTATCACGAAAACGGCAATGGTGTTCGGTCAAATGAACGAGCCACCAGGTGCGCGTATGCGTGTTGCGTTAACAGGTCTTACAATGGCAGAGCATTTCCGTGACGAACAAGGTGCGGACGTTCTTCTATTCATTGATAACATCTATCGTTATACACAAGCCGGTTCTGAAGTATCGGCACTTCTTGGACGTATGCCTTCAGCAGTTGGTTACCAGCCAACACTTGCTACAGAAATGGGTCTACTACAAGAGCGAATCACTTCAACAAATAAAGGTTCAGTAACATCAATTCAAGCAATTTATGTACCAGCGGATGACTATACGGATCCGGCTCCTGCTACAACATTTGCTCACCTTGATGCAACTACAAACCTTGAGCGTAAACTTTCTGAAATGGGTATCTACCCTGCAGTTGACCCACTTGCTTCATCTTCACGTGCTTTGTCTCCGGACATCGTTGGAGAAGAACACTACGAGGTTGCTCGTCAAGTGCAAGTAACGCTTCAACGTTACCGTGAACTACAAGATATCATTGCAATTCTAGGTATGGATGAACTCGGTGACGAAGACAAACTAATCGTTGGTCGCGCACGTCGTATTCAATTCTTCCTTTCACAAAACTTCCACGTAGCAGAGCAGTTTACGGGCCAAACTGGTTCATATGTACCTGTTGCTGAAACAGTTAAAGGATTTAAAGACATCCTTTCGGGAACGTACGATCATCTTCCAGAAGATGCATTCCGACTTGTTGGACGCATCGAAGAAGTAATCGAAAAAGCGAAAAAAATGGGTGTAGAAGTATAATTTATACCAGCAGGATAAATCCCTTCTGATTCAAATTAAGCCTCAGGCGGATAGTATATGCGTCGAGGCGTATTTGATTAGAAGGGACCAGGAGGGTAAAAAATGAGCACAATGAAAATCAATATCGTCACTCCCGACGGCCCTGTTGTTGAATCTGAAGCGGACATGATCATCGCAGTTACTGAAACAGGCGAGATGGGAATCCTCCCCGGCCACATTGCGACGGTAGCGCCACTGCAAATCGGTGCGCTTCGTATAAATAAGGGTAACTCGACGGAAGTTGTTGCAGTTCACGGTGGTTTTATCGAAGTACGTCCTGATGTCGTTACAGTTCTTGCACAAAGTGCTGAAACTGCTTCCACAATCGATATTGCTCGTGCAAAACTTGCAGCAAGTCGTGCGGAGGAAGAACTTAAAGCTAAAAAAGACGACGCGGACTTTAATTTGATAGAACTTGATTTAAAACGTGCGTTGAACAGAATTAGTGTTTTCGAAGGCAAATAACTCTTAAAAAAATCCGGGCAGAAGAGAAACTGACTTCTGTCCGGATTTTATTTTAATGAATAAAAACGGTTGTACAATTTATGATGTTAGTGGCATATTTAATAAAACTATACTAAGAGTTCTGTTAAAACTCGCTGATTTCCGTTCCGACCGGACGCGTTCCATGGGGCGCTCGTCGAGCCTCCTCGTCGCGAAAGCCACGCTCCTGTGGGGTCTCTACATTCGCGCTGATCCCATTGGAGTCGCCGGTCTGCACTCCAATCACCTTAAAAGTGTGGGAAACATAAGTTCAATAAATACTACAATTATTAGGCGAAGGATTAGAGACCAGTTTCATGTTTTTCAATAAATAGGTGTAATCCATTTTTTGTACTGTTTCTATATGTTACTTTCTATTTCAAGGTGCACTCTTATTTGCTTGGAGTGCAAGTCGGCGACTCTGGGAGGATCAGCGGGACAGGTGAAACAACCAACGGTAGCAAAGCGAACGGGTTGGTCCACCGCCCGCCCTCCAGAACGCGTCCGACTGGAACGGAAAGCAACGGTTTACTCCAAAACCAGTTCTTACGCACTTTTCGGACAATACTATAGCAAAACATACTAATAATTATTGCAGTTTAAAGTCAGTCACTAATGTCATTTGTCAAAGAACAATAAAACAAATGGAAGGAGATTTCTATATGGACGGAATGTTTGGTTTCCAGCCATTACTTGCAATCGTTTCCCATATCATTTTTATCGGACTGGCCTTTTTTGCGTTACAAGCTTTGATGCCGGAAAAAATGATACGGAAAAATCGTGTATTTCAAGCACAACTTTTATTTATTTTTTTAAGCATTTTGATCGGAAGTTCCGTATCAAATTTCTTTCTGGAGATATCCTATTGGTCAGGAAGATTACCGACGCTTTTCGGATGAAGCGATACTTAGTGTCGCCGCGCTAACGAAAATCGTTAATGGGGCGATGATAGGTAAATCATCACATTAAACAATGTTTGAAGAACGATTCTTCGGGGAACTAGATATATACAACATTTAACAAAAAAAATAAGAACACAGTGTTTTGAACGAAGGAACGACATAGTATGACACAAAATACTATAGGCATACATAATATATACTACATCGTTGGAGCATAGAAAATCGTTCAAAGAGCTTCTTGTATAAAAAGCCTGAACGCTGTAGAATTGTATGTGTTTTGATTTACTAATAATCACCAATAAAATCGACATTTAAACGAATTATAAATGACAACATCGTGTTCGATGACACAATTTAGAAGTTGGAGGGATAAATTTTGGAAAGAATAATTATCACAGGTGGTCACAGGTTGAGTGGAACTGTGCGCGTGGAAGGTGCAAAAAATGCGGTATTACCCGTATTGGCTGCTGCCCTACTCGCTACTGAAGGCGTGAACGTGATTAAAGATGTACCGAACCTTTCGGACGTTGGCACAATTAGCGAAGTATTGAAAAGCTTGGATGCGAAAGTAGAAAACCGACTGGATGTTAATGAAGTCATCATTGATTCGACAGAACAGTTATCAAGCGAAGCTCAATTTGAATATGTACGTAAAATGCGTGCATCTATTCTTGTAATGGGACCACTTCTTGCTCGTAATCGTTTTGCTCGTATCGCTTTACCAGGTGGCTGTGCAATTGGGTCAAGACCAATTGATCAACATTTAAAAGGCTTTGAAGCAATGGGTGCTGAAATTACATTTGGTCATGGACATGTTGAAGCAAATGTACCAAACGGCTTAAAGGGTGCTAAGATTTATTTGGATTTCCCAAGTGTAGGTGCTACTGAAAACATTATGACTGCAGCTGCATTGGCACAAGGTACAACGATTATTGAAAACGCGGCAAAAGAACCAGAAATTGTAGACGTAGCGAATTTTATTAACGAAATGGGCGGTAAAGTTGTTGGTGCTGGAACAGATACAATACGCATTGAAGGTGTATTGAAATTATATGGCACAACGCATCATATTATACCTGATCGTATCGAAACAGGGACTTTTATGGTTGCAGCAGCAATTACAGGTGGCGATGTCATTATTGAAAATGCGGTTCCAGAACATAATGCTGCACTGATTTCCAAAATGGAAGAAATGGGCGTTATCATTACGGAATTAGACGAAGGAATTCGTGTAACTGCTGAATATCCTTTGAAATCAGTGGACTTGAAAACAATGCCACACCCAGGGTTCCCAACAGATATGCAATCCCAAATGATGGCACTTATGTTAACATCGACGGGTACTGGAATTTTAACTGAAACGGTATTTGAAAATCGATTTATGCACGTTGAAGAATTTCGTCGTATGAATGCATCCGTAAAAATCGAAGGAAGATCTGTCGTCTTATCAGGACCTTCTGATTTACAAGGAGCGGAAGTAGCTGCAACGGATCTTAGAGCGGCCGCAGCACTTATTCTTGCAGGTCTTGCAGCAGACGGAGTTACACGCGTTACGGAATTATCGCATCTTGACCGCGGATATGTGAATTTCCATGGCAAACTCGCTGCACTTGGAGCGGATATTGTACGTGTTTCACCTGAATCCCTTACAGAAAAGAAAGTACAAACGGTCTAATTTCATAACTTTTATTCAATAAGGCCATGTCCAACTGGATGTGGTCTTTTTGTGTGGGGTGAAGTAATGAATAAAAACTGCTGAAAATCATATAATCGACTATGCGAAAACTATTGAATGTATGGAGTGCCTTATTGCTACTGACGCTGATGCTTTTTTTTGTGCCGATTTTATTACACAAGGCTCCGGACGCTGTAATTGTTCAACAGGAAAGTGAGGTGGAAACGTGTCAGGTGGACATTACGGTTATTGGATTGGACGAGCCAGTTCCTCTTGAAGAGTATGTTAAAGGAGTCGTATCAGCTGAAATGCCTGTTACATTTCAAGATGAGGCTTTGAAAGCCCAGGCGATTGCAGCTCGGACATATGCCCTTAGATTAACGGAGTTCGGTAGGAAACCAATTGCCGCTGACGTTTCTGCACAAGTCTTCAATACCCTGGAAAAACGGAAAGAACGATGGGGCAAAGATTTTAAACGCAACGAACGGAAATTGACGAAACTCGTGAATGAGACTGCGGGTGAAACAATCGTTTATGAAAATAAAATGATTTCAGCGATGTTTTTTTCGACGTCCAATGGGAAGACTGAAACTGCGCAGAACTATGGAGGAAACGATATTCCATATTTACAAAGTGTTGATAGTCCAGGAGAAGACAAAGTCGCTCCTTCATTTAATAAAGAAAAAGAACTGACGTTGGCGGAATGGAATGCAGCTCTTGGAATGCAGTGGAATGATGAGATGTTCAAATCATTGAAACTCGTTCGAAACTCAACGGGGCGTGTTCAAAAAGTGGTTTCCAATAATTTTGATTTAAAAGGTCGTGAAATGCGTGAAGTATTAGGGCTTGCGTCAACAGATTTTGATATAGCCTATGATTTAACAAACAATATTGTTCTTGTTAAAACAGTTGGTTATGGGCACGGTGTTGGGATGAGTCAATACGGTGCGGATGTCTTTGCAGCCGAGGGTTGGACGGCAAAACAGATTCTAGAACACTATTATTCAGGGACAGAAATAAAAAATTTCACTTTACTTGATTCAGAATGTTTAAAATCATGTTGACTTGCAAACAATAGCAAGTGAGGTGATGACTATGCGAGAAGAAAAACCGAAAGCCCCTTCTCAGAAGAAAACAAGTACACAAAGAAAAAATTGGTTTTGGCCTGTTATGTATTCGAGTATGGCGATTGTCTTCGTAGGCATGATTTGGGGGTATAACGCACTTATAAATGTAGATACCCCAGACGTGAAAGATACTGCGACGGAGACGCCAAAACCGGATGGGTTAGTGGTCGAAACGAATGCACAGAAGGAAAACATCAAGTATCCATTTGCTGAAGCCCTTCTAGATGACGTGGAAATCCTCCAGGAATATTATGACCCAGAGGCATCCGTGGAAATGCGTGAAAAAGCATTACTTGTATTCAATCAAACGTACACAACGAATACGGGCATTTCCATTTCAGTAGGGGGTGAGCCATTTGAAGTAGTTGCGTCGATGAGTGGAGTTGTAGATGAAATCGTTATGGATCCATTCATAGGTAATGAAATTGTAATCGCTCATAACGATGGACTGAAAACAGTCTATGCTTCTGTCACAGGTGTCCTTGTAAAACCAGGTGATGAAGTCCTTCAAGGACAAGCCCTTGGAACAGCAACTGAAAATGATTGGAATCCGACTGCCGGAATTCATTTGCATTACAAAGTGCTGCTCAATGATAAAACGGTCAGTCCGCACTCGTATCTAGGATTCTAATGTAAGTCTGTTTCAAAAGAGCCGCTCCAGTTTGTTTTGGAGGGGCTTTTTTCATGTTCAAATAAATTCTATCAATCCCCTATAGAAGCTAGACTCACCCTCTTAAATCACGCATACCTGAGGAAAGCACAGCATAAGATAAGTAAAGATTCTGAGCCGATAGGAAAGGAAGAGGGCGTGCACGAGCAAATTAGGAGGCGATGCGTGCGCCTCGGGGAGTTGCTGATGGAAACTGAAGTTACCGTACGCGTACTAGCGAAGGCGACGGGCTATTCGAAAAGCACGGTCCATAAAGACTTAACAGAACGATTGCCGAATGTAGATACGGCACTTGCAGAAGACGTTGCAAAAATTCTTGCGTATCATAAATCCGTCAGACACATACGGGGTGGCGAGGCAACGCGCATTAAATGGATGAATGAATCTCGGAAAGTCGAGAAATGACACGGAAGTACTGAAGCGGTTTCGTAGATTTTAACGAAACTGTTTTTTTTATTGTCTAATTGTGGAAAAATGTGGAATGCTAAATGTGTTTACTATGTTCATTTTGCGGTTACTGTGATAAAATTGTATTAAGAGCGTGAAAAAATAACATACATAATATTCCACTTAATGATACCGGAAGGGGTAAATCCATCAATGTTTGCAAAAGATATAGGGATTGATTTGGGTACAGCGAATGTTCTCATACATGTAAAAGGCAAAGGCATTGTTTTAAATGAACCATCGGTCGTCGCTGTAGATAAATTAAGCAATAAAGTACTTGCGGTAGGAGAAGAAGCGTATCGCATGGTTGGGAGAACACCGGGCAACATCGTAGTCATTCGCCCACTAAAAGACGGAGTCATTGCAGATTTCGACATCACTGAAGCAATGCTCAGTCACTTTATTACAAAGTTAAAAGTCAAAGGGATCTTCTCTAAACCCCGCATACTAATCTGTTGCCCGACAAACATCACAAGCGTTGAGCAAAAAGCAATTCGACAAGCTGCAGAAAAGTCTGGTGGTAAGAAAATTTACCTCGAAGAAGAACCGAAAGTTGCTGCAATTGGTGCCGGTATGGATATCTTCCAACCGAGTGGAAATATGGTCATTGATATTGGTGGTGGAACGACAGATGTAGCCGTTCTTTCCATGGGTGACATCGTAACATCGGAATCCATTAATATTGCTGGAGACACATTTGATAATGACATCACACAATACATTAAACGAGAATATAAACTGCTAATAGGGGAACGAACTGCAGAAGACATTAAAGTTCATGTCGGAACCGTATTCCCAGGTGGACGTGACGAAGAACTCGATATTCGAGGCCGTGATATGGTTACGGGACTTCCGCGCACGATTACAGTGAATTCCAAAGAAATTGGGAATGCTTTAAAAGAATCGGTTCAATTAATTGTACAAGCTGCTAAAAATGTTTTGGAAAGAACACCGCCTGAACTATCTGCGGACATCATTGACCGAGGCGTGTTTTTGACAGGTGGGGGAGCTCTTCTTCACGGAATAGATCAGTTGCTTGCGGACCAATTAAAAGTACCGGTATTTGTTTCGGATAATCCACTGGATTGCGTAGCAATTGGGACTGGAATTTTGCTAGATAGTATTTCAAAAAGTTCAAGACGAGCTTAACTTAAAACTAAGAAAGGAGTGAGGACAGCATGTTTCGTGGATTTAATGCGGTTGCATCAGGAATGATTGCTCAACAAAGAAAAACTGAACTGTTGACGAACAATATGGCGAACGTAAATACACCGGGTTTTAAAGCCGAACAAGCTGTAATTCGTTCCTTTCCACAAATGTATTTATCGAGTATTAACACGGCCCATATTCCTACGAAGGACGGTTTCAATATTAAAGGAATGAGCAATGTTGGTGGGATTTCAACAGGGGTTTATATGCAGGAAACACTGCCACTGTTTGAACAAGGCCAAATACGTGAAACACAATTAACAACAGATGTTGCGCTCATTGACGGGTTACTCCCGACAGACGCTGAAACGGGCGACGTGGGTGCATTGTTTTTCACACTTGAAAATGATGCAGGCGGCGAAATGTATACCAAAAACGGCAATTTTGCGCTAGACCCGAATGGTTTCTTGACAAACCCAACCGGACATTATGTGTTGGATACAAACGGTCAGCGAATCGAGTTGCAAAGCGATGAATTTACTGTTTCAGAATCTGGCGTTATTATGGAAAACAATGCTGTTGTTGCGACACTTGGCATTTCATTTGCAGCACAGCCAGGAGCGCTCATGAAGCAGGGCAATGGCTTATTCGTAACAGAAGGCGGAGAAGGACTTCCAACTGCTGCTGGGGCTGCCGGTGTTTCATATTCGATGCAACAAGGCTATCTAGAAGGTTCGAATGTTGATGCGGCTCGTACGATGACAGACATGATGACCGCTTATCGTGCCTTTGAGGCCAATCAAAAAATACTACAAGCGTATGACCGAAGCATGGAGAAAACCGTTAACGAAGTAGGACGAGTCAATTAAGGAAGAGTCAATTGAAAGGAGTGGACGTATATGCTACGGACGATGGTTACAGCTACGAATACATTGAACCAACTGCAACACAAGCTCGATCTAATTGGGAACAACTTAGCAAACACGAATACGCATGGTTTCAAATCAAGCAATGCGAGTTTTCAAGAGCTTTTGTACCAACAATTTAACAACGACAAAGCTGACGAAGCACCAAGACAATCACCACTTGGTATTCGGTACGGCGTAGGAGCTGCACTTGGACAAGCCTCAATGAATTCAAAAGTCGGCACGTTGCAAATTACGAACCGTGACCTGGATTTTGCTCTTACAAAACAAAGACAATACTTCAACGTACTTATGCCTACAGAAGCCGGTGAGAAGGTTGCCTATACACGTCAGGGGGCTTTTTACGTGTCTCCAATCGATAATGGGCAACTTATGCTCGTGACAAGCGAAGGGTATCCTGTAGCGAACGCTGCGGGGCAGCCAATTACGTTTGCAGATGATGTGCAATCGTATTTTATCCAATCCAATGGTACACTGGGATTGAAATTGAATGATGGCACGACCGCAGAAATTGAACTAGGAGTCACTGTCATTGAACGTCCGAATTTGATGGAGCATTTGTCAGGCACTTACAGCGTACTGCCTTCAAATCTTGCAGAACTAGGCGTTATAGAAAATGATGCGATAACGAATTTACAAGGTGCCGCTAGAAGCGGAATTGGTATGGAAAATAATGCACTTGAATCATCGAACGTTGACATGCAAAAAGAAATGACCGACTTAATCACCGTCCAACGTAACTATCAGTTCAACTCACGTGCAATTACTCTTGCCGATCAAATGATGGGTCTCATAAATGGAATTCGATGAAATCGTGTTAGGAGTCTGAACGATGAATGATGAAAATAGAACGGAAATACAGTTGAATAAGACAGATCCGCCGAAAGCTCCTATAACTCGGGCAGAACGCAACCGATTAAAAACTGAGGGGAAAGAGGTACGTCCTAAAAGAACACTTTGGGTTCAAATTCGCATCCTTCCTATTTGGCTACGCATTCTTTTGGTAGCTGTACTTATTGTCGGTGCTATCGCACTTGGTGTAACAATCGGCTACGGGTATATGGGTGACGGAAATCCGGCCGATGCACTCAAAAA
The DNA here is from genome assembly GCF_042681925.1 of Sporosarcina siberiensis. NCBI lineage: Bacteria > Bacillati > Bacillota > Bacilli > Caryophanales > Caryophanaceae > Sporosarcina > Sporosarcina siberiensis. The sequence continues at coordinate 220,758 of NZ_JBHUGI010000034.1, read as the reverse complement.
AGAAACATGGGTTCACATACTGGATATAATGAGTGGAAAACAGTAACATATACTCTTTTTATTTCTTAATTGATTTTATACTTTCAGGAGGTTGGGTATGCTAACATCACAACAGATTCAAGAAATCTTACCTCACCGATATCCATTTCTAATGGTGGATCGAATTCTTGAACTTGAAGAAGGCACACGTGCCGTCGGAATAAAAAACGTTACGATCAATGAAGACTTTTTTAATGGACATTTTCCGGGTTATCCGGTAATGCCCGGTGTACTGATCATTGAAGCGCTCGCACAAGTTGGAGCCGTAGCAATCTTGCAAAAAGAAGAAAACAAAGGGCGTCTTGCCTTTTTTGCAGGCATCGATAATTGCCGTTTTAAAAGACAAGTAACACCCGGTGACACTTTACGTCTAGAGGTTGAAATCACGCGTCTGCGAGGTTCGATAGGCAAAGGAAAAGCAATCGCGACTGTTGACGGCGAGATTGCTTGCGAAACAGAAATCATGTTTGCACTTGGGCCGGTCGTTGAAGTAAAGAATTAAGTTTGCTACAATTACGTTGTTTGGATAGAATAGTAAGTGTTGCATTACTCGATTGATTTAAATATGCGCGTTTCTTACTAGTAGGAGGTTGTAAAAAGAATGTATAAAAGTCTATCTCCAAATCTGAAGATTAGTATAACAAGGTCAATTACACAGGCTTTCGAACAATATATGAGTGATATTGCATGGAGTGAAGATAAATTTCGAATTGAGGACTTTGTTTCAAGTTGGCGGCAGTATATTACGACAAAAGCTCTTTGGTATACAGAAATTCCGGAAGATGTTAAATTGAATCCTGAATTTCATGAAGAACTTGCCGGTCGGATTAATAAAATTATTAATCGTATCCTTCAAGATCCACCAACGGACGAGCAGATTGCTGCAATCCAAATAATGCAAGAAGAGCAAGGCACTCATTATGAGTATGACTGTAAAGCGCAAGCAGCATACGTAGAAGGCTTATTAAAAAAATAATATTTAATGATGGATAGTTCCCTCATTTCCGACCAACCTAGAAAGTATCATACGTTTTGTATGACAAATGGTTTGTGGAAAGGAGGGAGTTTTTCTATGTTGAAAAAAGCCATACCGCTCTTTCTGGTATCGGGACTTGTTTTAACGGGATGTAATATGAATGACAACGCTGTCCCGGATAAAAACGAGACGCCAATGGAAAACAGGGACTGGACGCCAGATGTTGATAACGGTCAAACAGGACCTAATATGGACGGTCTGGATGAAAATACCGATATGAATGGCAAAGGCCAACGTGAGGGTATTATTCAGGACGAGAATAGAAACAACCGTACGAATGAAATGAATGGCACGGATGGCACGACTGAAATGGACGGAAATAATAACGATGGTACTACGCAGGATGGTACAATTGAAGAAAATTCCACTAAAGACAGGGATAAGATGAACCGATAACCACAAACCACAAAAAGAGTCGCCCCCGAAATTGGAGGCGACTTTTTTGTTTGCACTATATTAAAAGTTAAGGATGAAGCTGTTTTGTCAAAATAAGTTTTCTGGTATCCACGTTGCTTTGCGTTCCAGGCGGACGCGTTCCGGAGGGCGTGGCTTGAGCCGCTTCCTTCGCTTCGCTCCGTCCAGGGTCTCAAGACACACGCTAATCCTCTCGGAGTCATCTTTAGCCGAGGGCCCACACGAAGTGGGTCATGCAGTCGTTACGACAGGACGTCGTGATTTTAGACTGCCTTGCACTCCAAGCAACTTAGATTGCACACTGTAGAGTAAAGAGTAATGTGAACTATATGGAAATTGTCCGAATGCGGACTTTACTTAATTTCAAAAAAATGCACTTATACTTCCCACGATTTTAGCTGATTGGAGTGCAGAGCGGCGACTCCAGCGGGATTGAGGACGAATGGATTTAAATTCGTCCCGAGGACAGGTTAGACCCCGCAGTGGAGCGCTAGCGAAAGGCGTTACGTAGAACGACTTTTGCGAGCAAAAGCGTAGCGTTGTGAGCACAGCTGCCTTAACTTCTGCACAAAACGCAGAAATACGGCAAATCGAACTCTTCGTAGTTCGATTGGCTCACCGCCCGCCCCGTGGAACGCGTCCGCTCGGAACGGAAATCAGCGTGTTAAAGGATTCATTAGCTCAATACATATTTATAAAAAAGACGGCGGGATATGGATTTATTCTTTAGGTTTTTCAGAGTCCTTTTTTAGACGAGGACGGGATTTCATGTCGGATTCGAATCGTTCGAGTAGTGCTGCGCCGTGTAGGTCTTCTTCGATCAATTGCTCTAATAATTGCTCCGCGTATTCAGAACGTGCTCGTTTCAAACGGCCTTTTAGCAATACAGATATGTTGTCACCGATTTGCTTTATAGTTTCGACATCGACTAGGAAAGCAGCAGGTTCGTTTTCGGGATAGGAAATGACTACTTTTGCTTCGATTAATTGCTCAGATTCTTTCCATTTCTCGAAAAGTTCTTTATGTTTTTGATCGATGAACATTTCAAGAATCCACATACGATGACTATTTTCCTGGTTGATGATGATTCCGTCTAAGAGTGGGATGTCTAGTTGCTGGCCTTCTTGAGTAATTGAGACGGATAACATTTTGAACGTTTTTATAGTAATCCCTCCAAACTTTACTTTTAGTATACCATCCATAGAAGAAAAAACGAACTATGCCAAAGTTGAAATTTGAAAATGGTGTAAAAAACCATTGCATCGATGGTAGTACAAGGATATGCCAACTTTTAACAGTAAATGAAATCTGTCAAAGTGGAGTTTTGCATCGTGAAATACACCCAAAATTAGAATTTGCCGATTTGTCAGTTTGCAATCTTTGGAAGTATGATACAGACATTCCAGCAGAAAGGAGGATATCGAATGAATCAAGTAGCACTCGTAGGACGAATAACAAAAGACCCCGTATTGCGCACATTTTCTGAAGGCCGCATGCAAACCAGTTTTATCATCGCTGTAAATCGCAACTTCAAAAACTTGAAAGGTGAAATTGAAACAGATTTTGTACTTTGTACAGTTTGGGGTAAAATCGCAGAAAACACCGTTAAAACATGTGGAAAAGGTTCTTTAATCGGGATAGGGGGTCGAATTCAGTCCCGTACTTATGAAAGAGGCGATCAAAGTCGTGTTTATGTAACTGAAGTTGTTGGCGAAGACATTCGATTCATTAGTACAAAGCCGAGAAGTGCTGAGTCTACAGAATTGGAAAAGCATTCGACTGAAAATGGATCAGAACATTTTCACTTACCAAAAATCGAAAAAGAAGAATTACCTATCCTTTAATGTGAAGGGAGATTTTAATCAGACTGAATTTGGCTATATGTGAGGGGAAATGGCCGTTGGGGAACGGCAACCATTTGATTTAGGGAATTATATATAACGAAGCAACCAAAATTCGGTGGGGGTACCGAAGTTGCTTATCATCTACTGTTAAAACCGCAGCGGAGGGAAACTTAGTTATGTGACCGTTCAACGACTCAGTTTTCACCCGTGCGGATACTAAAAGGGGGAAGATCACTATGAACCAGCTCGAAAAGGATGTTATACGGATGGAGTTGCAGATAGGACAACTTATTCGTATCGTTGCACATTTGAACGAACGTGTCCTTGAACTAGAAAACAATGCAAATCACCAAAATAGTTTTTTCCTAAATACAGTCAGAGAAAAAAGGACTCCAGAAAATATCTGAAGTCCTTCGTTTAATAATCAAATGACAGTAAATCGCTAAGCTCTGTGTCAGATAACTCAGTGAGCCACTGTGTGGATTGAATGAGATCATCGGAAAGTGCAGCTTTTTCAACTAACATCTTGTCGATTTTTTCTTCAATCGTTCCAATCGTCACAAACTTATGAACGTGCACGAATTTCGTTTGGCCAATTCGGTACGCACGGTCTGTTGCTTGATTTTCTACAGCGGGATTCCACCATCTATCCGCATGAAGTACATGATTTGCAGCCGTTAAATTAAGGCCTGTTCCACCCGCTCGAAGTGATAAAATAAATACTGGGAATTCACCGTCCTGGAAAGCTTCAACAAGTAAATCACGTTGACCTTTTGGCATGCTTCCTGTTAAGAAAGGGGCTTCAATGCCATGGAGTTCGGACAAGCATTGACGAATGAGTTTGCCCATTCCGATGTACTGAGTGAAAATGATGCACCGTTCGCCGTTTTCAACGATTTCCGCAGCCATTGAAATAATTCGTTTCAATTTATCAGATCGCGTTATCATTTCTTCAGCAGGCGCTTCTGGTTCTTTAAGAAACAGCGCTGGGTGATTACATAATTGTTTCAGTCGACTCAGCATTTTTAAGATTAACCCTTTCTTTTCAAAACCAGTTAACGTTTGCAACTTAAACTTGGTTTCATCCAGAAAGCTTTCGTACAAGGCCGCTTGTTCTGTGGTCAACGGACAATATTCGTTTTGTTCCAGTTTCTTCGGAAGATTCAGCAGTAAATCGGGATCGCTCTTCGTTCTTCTTAATAAAAATGGTCGAATTTTTGCACGTAGTTTTCGTTTATCGATTTCAGAATCATCTCGTTCAATTGGAATAATAAAATTATCCGTGAACTTTCGGAAATTCCCGAAATACCCTTTGTGAATAAAATCGAAAATTGCCCACAGTTCCGATAATCGGTTTTCAATCGGTGTTCCGGTTAATGCAATATGATGCTGACCTCGCAGTTTACGGATCATACGAGATTGTTTTGTCTGCATGTTTTTGATGTTTTGAGCTTCATCAAGAGTAATGCTCGTAAATTCTGTTTCAGCAAGCATTTCACCATCCTGTGAGGCCGTCCCGTACGTTGTAAAGACGATATCCGGTTTGTTTCGGATAAGAAGTTCTGTAAAAGCTTCGTCCTTCTCACGGTTCGGTCCGTAATGTGTATGGATGGTCAGGGACGGAGCAAATCGCTCAATCTCTTTTTGCCAGTTCCCAAGAACACTCGTTGGACAAATGATGAGGGATGGTGTCTTCGTTTCCGGACGTGCATGAACTTCGAGTAAATAGGAAATAAGCTGAACTGTTTTACCAAGTCCCATATCGTCTGCTAAAACAGCGCCGAAATGATTTTCCCGCATGAACACGAGCCAGTCGAAACCAACTTCCTGGTACGGACGAAGTTCTGTTTTAAGCAGTGAAGGGACACCCGTTGAAGGAAGTCCTTTTTTCTCCGAAAGAATTTCCATATAACTGCGGAGCGTCTTTTGCATTGTGAACTGCAGCAGTGGATCTTCTTCATCTTCGTCGGCTTCTAAAGGAACCATTTCTTCTGGTACGTCTTGGAATAAAAGATCCTTGACTGTCCATTCTCCAGAATCCGCACGATCCATTAGATCTCGAATCTTTTTCAGCCACTGTGGGTCAATATGGAACCATTCGTCACCAGAACGAATGTATTCACGATTTTCATCAACCATTTTACTGAAAGTTTCTCGGTCGATATTATTGCCGGCAAGCGAGAAATTCCAATCGAAGGATAAAACCTCATCAAGTCCTGTTGTTGAATTATACGACTGAACGCCAGCATTGGTGCGCACTCGCATTTTGGACTCTGTTACAGACTTGAGCCAAGCAGGCAAAATTACAGAATATCCGAAAGACTGAAGAAGTGGTAAATCTTCTGAGATGAATAAACGAACTTTAGGATCAGTCATCGAAACGGATAGGAAACTGTTAAGAGAATCTATTTCTACAACATTTAAGAACGAAACGATTTCCGATTGTTTCTTTGCGATTTCATGAGCATACGTTTTCCATTTTGCCGGAAGTGCCTCCTCAATAGGAGCATCTACTTTACGGACTGCCGGTTGCCAATGACGGCCGCGGTCGCCGATAATGACGGTTTCAAGCAGCCAATCTGTATCGGAATCGAGTTCTGGTTCAGTTAGGCGCAGTGCAATTTGTACTGGAATCGTCGATACCGTTTCTCCGGGCCACCCATAAATTCGTAAATGAGGAAGGAGCAGTGAGAGTTGGTCCATTCGAATGGAGGATCCAGCGAGTTTACCATGCACCGCTAAACGAATAAGTGTTGCGGCTTCTTCTGAAATTCCAGCTTTCCCCGCATTAAAATGAATTCCGGTTTCATCCGCCTCTGCATAACTCCAAAGTTCGGGGTCCTTCCAGGCCATAGATGCCTCCCGAACAGCTTTTAATTGTTCCGCGTCTTCAGTTGTAGCACCGTCGTATTTTACATACGGGTGCGTTTCAGGAAACGAAGAAAGCAATTGGTCCGCTTTAAGAATGACTGCGTCATCATTTGTTTCAGTTAGAAGACCATATAAAGACTGTTCATTGTTGAAAAATAAATATGAAACAAGTTCATTTGGATTTAGTACAGAGCCGTTTACATCTTTTGCTGTGACTAAGAAAGATCCGTTTTCAGTTGGCTGTAGTCCTAGAAGTAGTAAACGCTCTAAAGTAAATGCATTCGTCATAAATTCAAATTCCCTTTCTCCATCTCTTCCATAAGTGCACGTAACCGGCGATTTTTATCGCGCACAGTATCGACATACCGATTCCAAAACTCTGATTTCCCGCTTTTTTTGGAACCTGTTTTCATCTTTTTAAAGAGTTTAACTGCACGACGATAACTTTGTCTGTTTCTTTCGTTTATAAAAGCAGTTGCATATCTGTGTAGAAGTGGTAAAACGGCAGCCGGATCTTCAGAGAGTGCAATTTTTAAGCCGCCTGCTTCTGCTACGTCATAAGAAACGTTGTATCTGTGCATTAGAGCCGCCCACTCGTGAAATCGTTCGCGTTCAACAAGGAAATCTGCATAGACATCAACACCGGTTTCACCGTAATAAGAAAACATATTCTCTCGTTCGTCTTCTGGGAAATTCGCTGACTCAAGCAAACCGTCGATTTTACGTACAAATACAGAGCGACGGGCAAGTTGCACGGACTGCGTTAAATGTTCGCCGATAAAAGGTAGAAGTGCACGCATGATTGCTGCAAGTGATTCTGTATCGCCTTCAACATCCGCTAAATCTGCAAGTGGTAGCCAATTTGTAAAGTTATCAGAAGTGACGTGTTGAACGAGATCGTCCAGTTGTTCATGATTACCATTTAAAATATCAAAGAGAGAAATTAAAATAACAGCTTCAGACGTTTCTTCTTTTTTAAGAAGTTCCAATTCTTTTTTGCGTAATGTATTTTCGACGAAAAGATGTTCCCAAAAAGAGCGATACGCTTGAAAACGTTCGTTAAATAAACCAGTATTTTTCAAAGTAAATGTACGTACCATGTACTTTAATTGTTCATGAAAAGCATCCGTTGAAAACAGTTTGGGTTTTGTTGAAAGTGCGATAACACTATCATGTAACTTACGCAGTTGGTCGGTTACCCAGTTTTTCACATACCATTTTCCATATGAGAAGGAAGATTCATTGTCACCTAAATGAGCATAAACATATGGCCATGCTGCATCTAGTGCTTGCAAACGGTAATAAACGTCGAAAAGCGGTTTCCATTCCCATTCAAAAGGAGCTAGTGGAATCGCTTTTTGATCTATTAATGAGAACTCGTGAATAAATACGGCTGGATTTTCTTGAAGTTCGATTGTACGTAATGGTCGAGTAAGACGTGTAAGTACATCATTCCAAGCTTCTGGAGTTCGGTCGGAAATTGTTAAAACAAGTTGTTCCGCTTCAGTTCGTCTCCATTCATGGACCCAGTCTGTTAAAGAATGAAATTGTAGGTAGAGATGAAAAATAACAGCAGTACGATGCGCGCACCATCCGTTATGGGAGCATGTGCACTCCGTATTCAAATCGTTGAATGAAATCTTTACATCAACAATTTCAACTCCACTAATTTTCACAAGAATTTTTTCTTCTACAGAATCATAAGTATAAGAATCGATTGCACCGTTCCGAACCAACGCAAGCGCTCTGCGTACAATCAACGCTTCACCCGAATCTTCAGGATGAAGCGAGTGTTTAATTACATTCATAAGCTTAGCGATTTCCTCTTCGTGTAAGTAGGAAACACGTTCTACGGTCATATGCACCCAGACCACTCTCCTCAAAAAAAGCATTCCTTCTATTATACAACTTCTTTACCGAGTACGTAAATGAGATGCTCTACTTTCATTTAAAGTAAGTTCTTGAGTTGCCCCCAAAAAATAAAGTAACAATATCTTTTAAATATTCACATAATGGGTGGATTTGTGATAGAATGAGAGTAATAAGAAATTATAAAAATAATAGAGGAGGGGAGAAAGATGTTATCTGTCCAACGTATGACGCCGTTTTTTACTAGCCAAGAAGATTATAGACTCCGCCTCGTTTTTGCCTATCAGTATTTTTCGATTATTAAAGGAAGTGAAGTCTTTCATTTTATTCCAGCTGAAGGTAAGGAAATTGTTATAAATATGAAAAATTTCCAAGTTGAAAATTTAGGAGAAGTATTCGTATTTCAGCGGGGAAATCGTTTTATACGACTACCGCTTTACCAGTTGCTCCTTATTTCGGACCTACATCAGCATTTAAAAACAATTATGGAAGGGAGCATAAATATGGATATAGACATCGACATGCAACCACCGGTAGAAGTTTCAAATGAAGCTACTGAATTGATTGGCAGTCTGGAATCTGAAAATCGTTTACGAATGATTGATTATGCACTTGAAACGAAAAACCAACAACTCTTTAATGTGTTGACGGAAGGACTGTAACAGATTTGAAAATGGAATTCTAAAAACACCTGTCGGGTTATCAACGATAGGTGTTTTAATTTGCGCAAAAATAAAAGTATTCCCCATTTCGGCAGAATTCGTATATTTGTCGATTTCCCGGGAAATAAGAAGAATCAGATTTGTTAGTTGAAGTGATTTTCAGGGTATAGATAAATAGATAGTTAACCAAACAAATTGTTTATATTGAAAGGGTGTATATTTTGTCAGCTTTTGCGTTACAAAACGTTGTTAGTTTGGTAAAGTAGGGTATACATAGACTATGAAGAATTAGTAGAAAGGAATTGCAAATATGTTTTTTAATTTTAAATACTGGCATTTCCTTACGAATCCGCAGTTTTTGGCGGAACAACTCAAAAAAAATGCTATGCGAGGATTTAACGCACGAGTGTACGCTGTTTTCTTAATTGGATTAGTGCTTTTCATGGCGAGAGAGTTATGGGGAATGAATACAGAAACGCTCACACCCCTTTTAACGACGATGTCCACCGTGGATTATACGCTGGCACGTTATGCTTCTTTACTGGGAATAGTTGTTTGGGCACTTCTATATATGTTCTTCCACTACTTTGGTTTTGCCTACATATTGTATCTCATTACAAAGATTCCATTTAAAAAGCTCTTACCTGTCCAACTATTAGTGACAAGTCTCTTTATTATGGAAAAAGCACTTGTTTTCTTTGTGTTTACATTGACGGGTACTACAGCAAGTGTGTCCTATCTATCGTTCGGACCGCTTGCGGCGACATTTATTGAAATTCCATTTTACACATCCTTTTTTAATCAATTATCCGTATTTACGGCTGTAGTGATAGGAATTCAATATCAATTTATTGTTTCGTACAATGCGTTTGATCCTAAAAAGATATTGTGGATATTAATAGGATTACATTTAGTGCTTGCACTAATGGTTGCTTCAACAGGATTCATTCCAACGGAAAACCTATTTCAATCAATCTTTGAGAGAGGTGCAGGAAATGAATAAATACGTAAATATAACTATGTCGATAGCAATCAGTGCATTTTTAGCTGTGAATCTATATTTAATATTCGGTGATAAAAGTGTCATTCAAAAATCGGTGTCTGTCGATGAATTCGAACGGATGTCTACTGACGATTTTAGAGTAGATCTGGTAAAAGAGGCTCTTGTTGCTCCGCTTCAAACACAAACGGTTTATGTTGGTAACGAAAATGCAGTAGATTCTTGGCTCGTTACGGAAGGCGATGTTGTTAATGTTGGTTCGGAACTTGCCCTTTTGAATATTGAGCAATCCGAAGGACGAAGAAGTGTTTTGTTATCGGAACAAGAAATTTTGTATCAACAAGAGGCTGAGGCATTAGATTTAATATCAACGCTTGAATACGACCGAGGAGTAGCAGCCGCGAACAGTTCTACGATGACTAATAAAACCGATAATGTGAATAGTACTGCGGAAGATACAACGGTTGAAGTCGGTTTAAATGTCGATGTCAATGTGGATGTTTCATTGGATGGGTCTTATGCACAGGCCATCGCGACCGCAGAACGAAATCTAGCCGATATTGTTCGTAGAATGGTTGTCGTTGAAGCTGAGCTTGCACAAGATCCATCTAGGCCAGCCATTGTGAGTCCTGTTGATGGTGTTGTTTCCAAAGTGACGCTTCGCGGATCTACGCTTGCTGTAGATATTTATAGTTCTGAGAAAGTGATTGTCACTTATGTTCAAAAGAATGAATGGAAAGACGTGGTGCCAGGTCTTAAAGTTCTTGTTCATGGAGTTGGTACCGATGGTGTAGGAGAAGGAACAGTACTATCGGTTTCCGAGGTTCCTGCTCAAGATGATGAGTGGCTTCAAGCATATAAATTTTTAGATGCAAAAAAGGTTGAAAATCCGCTTGCTTATTATGAAGTACGTATTTTAGTTAATGCTGAAACAGAACCGGGAACAGAACCTGAAATCGAAACAGATATTAATCCGTATGGTACTAATTTGAATGCGATTGTTGTTTTGGAGGAAGTATTGGATACTTTGTCGATAAAAGCAGACTGGGTGCGCAGTTATGATAAGAGTTCGGCGATTGCGACGATTCTTGATGAGTCTGGCCGGTTGACGGAAATGAAGGTTATCTCGCCTTTTATATGGCATGACCGGGTTGTTGTGACGGATGGTCTTAAGTTGGGTGATGTTGCGATTGATGGAACAAATCTTCAGCGTTTTGAATATGATCCAAGAGCGTTTTTGACAATGCCAACACAGTTTCCTGAAAAAGCCGATTGGAAGTCATTTGGATGGAGAAATTATTTAATGTACATGGGTTTGAAGTAAGTAGGGAAGATAGAGAACCGAACGAGGCAGTTGTTGTCTTGTTTGGTTCTTTTTTTGTGAGAATACGGTTTTTAAATTTCATGACGTATGCAATCTTAAGAGTGATTTTATTATTAAGTTTAGCGTATACATGAGTAATATCGTTTTTTCTAAGATTCAAGTTTTATTTGGTATACTAATGTTGTAGATAAAGAGGTTATGGAAAATGGGGGATGGAAATGAAAAGGATTATGAGTGCTTTGGGTCTTATGATTATTTTTGGTTTCGTTTTTAGTATGGGAATTGTGACTGCTTCGGAAAAGCCGAAGCAGTATATTGGTTTACATGATCATGTTTTAAAGTTTGGTCAGGATGATATTAAGACGGTAGAGGATAAGTTGTTTGTACCTCTGGATACGTTAATACATTCGTTAAATGCAACAATTATTTATGCTGACAAAATGTATGTGGGTAAGAATAAACATGTGTTGATTTATGATTATGTGACTGGTAAAACGATTGTTGATGATGTTGTGAGTATTGGAAAGCCCATTCGTGATATAAACGGTGAATTATTTGCCGATGTCTCTTATATAGCAGCAAGTTTCGGTTTTCATTTTGAATATTTTTCTGATTTGAATGTTTCTCGTATTTATAGTGATACTTATAAGAGTTTAAGAGGTTCAGAATATGTGAAGCATATGAATGTTTTGTTGGGGAATGTTGTTCCACCAACTAAACCGGTGCCTGTTCCGAAGCCTGAAAAACCAAGCCCGAGTAAGGGAAAGGCAAATGTGTATTTGACGTTTGACGATGGACCAAATCTTTTTACGACAAAGAACTTAGCGACCCTTAAAAAGTATGACGTTGAGAGTACTTTTTTCTTTCTTGGTAATCAGATGAATTATTATCCGAAGATTGTTAAGAACGTTGCAAGTGAGGGACATTATATTGGGTCTCATAGTATTACGCATGACCAAAAGAAAGTGTATGCTTCGTCAAAAAGTTTTATGTCGGAGATGAGCTCTGGGGCTTTGATGATTAAAAAGTTATCAAGCAGTAAAGATGTGCCTAAACTGATGCGTGTACCTTATGGAAGTAAGCCTCATTTGACGCCCGCGATGAAAGGTGAATTGAAGAAAGAGGGATATAAGATATGGGATTGGGATGTAGATTCGAATGACTGGAAGTATTCGGATAAGCAGTATTCCGAGATTGTTAAGAATGTCCAAGATGGTGTGAATCGTGCATATAAGGCAGGGGATCGAGATATTGTCGTGTTGCTTCATGATCGTTCCCAGACAGCTATTGCGCTTCCACAAATTATTGAGTGGCTTAAAAAGGAAGGGTATACGATGAAGAAGTATAATCCTGCGAGTCATGTTGTTCAGAATTTTCATAGAGATGTGGATTTGTAATTAACTCTACTAGAATACCTGGTATGTCGTATTCGATAGTCTAACCAAACGCAGAGTTTGTCCAACGAACTCTGCGAATAGTCCAACCAGATTATTTTTCGTCCAACCAGATTGCGATAGTCCAACCAATCTTGGAATTTGTCCAACGAACTCTGTAAATAGTCCAACGAGATTACTTTTCGTCCAACCAACAACCAACTTTCGAAATGAATCTTCTTAATCCGACAACAAATTCAACTAATCTTCTGTATAATGGAATAAATAGATAAGTATATAGTTATTTTGATAGAGGTGCAGGTTGGTGGAAGCGAGACGATTGACGGTATCGGTTACGATGTTAGCTGGATTTCAGTGGTTGTTTTTTATGTTTGCGAATACAATTGTTGTGCCGATTTCGGTGGGTGCTGCATTTGAGTTGGATCAGGTTGAGATTGTGTCGGCGATTCAGCGTTCATTTATATTCACTGGTGTTGCATGTCTGTTGCAAGGGATTTTTGGGCATCGCTTGGCATTGATGGAGGGGCAATCGGGTCTTTGGTGGGGCGTTATTTTGAGTCTGGCTGCGACGGCGAGTACTATGAATATGGAATTATCGACAATTGGTGGAAGTATTGCCGTTGGTGCGATGATTTCGGGAGTTCTGGTTGTTGTATTTGGTTTGCTTGGGATGGGTGAGGTACTGAAGAAATGGTTTACACCGTTTGTGATGTTTGTGTTCCTCATTTTGCTTGCAAATCAGCTGATTTCGATTTTTTTGAAAGGAATGCTCGGCCTGAATACGAGTGATTCGATTGATTTAAAAATGGCTCTTTTTTCATTTGCTTTAGCGACTCTAACAATCCTTGTACATACGCGAGGCAAAGGGATTGTAAGCAGTTTGAATTTATTGATTGGAATGGTTGTCGGTTGGATTGCTGCGGTTATTTTGTTTCCAGTTGAGGCGACGGAAGTCATTCATACAACGCCTTTTCTAATGTGGTTTCCATGGGGACAACCTACGTTTGAGCTGGGAATTATCATGACTGTTGTAATCACGGGACTGTTGAACTCTTCGAATACGATTGCGACTTTAAAAGGGGCGGAATCGATTTTTGAGAAAATCACGACGCCGAGACAATATCGTTCTTCATTCGTCATAACGGGTTCATTGACAGTGCTTTCCGGAGCACTTGGTCTTGTTCCGAATGCTCCTTATGCTTCGTCGCTCGGATTTTTAAATGCGACAGGAATTCGCGAACGAAGCCCGTTTTTACTTGGTGCTGTTTTATTCATCATCATGGGGCTTATTCCGCCGCTTAGTGGGTTTTTCTCAACGATTCCCCATTCGGTCGGAAACTCAGTTCTTTTTGTAGCGTATTTACAGTTATTTGGTTCGGCTCTCAAAAACATTGAAGGGCTCACGTTCCAACCAAAAACGGTGTATCGGGTCGCACTACCAGCCCTACTTGGGTTAGCGATTATGGGACTTCCGGCAACGGCATTTGTCACGCTACCAGAGCTTGTCCAGCCCCTACTTTCAAACGGATTGCTTATGGGGATTTTAGCGGCCCTCTTTATGGAGTTACTGTTTACGATTGGAAGTCGAATTCGATCGAGAAAAGGATTTAAATAATCTTATAAAAAATGATTTTTTTCTAGAGAGTGCTGATTTTTCCAAGCACTCTCTTTTTTTAATTCGCGATATAATCAGATTTTTCGAATTAAAGATAGATTATGTAATTTTGGTATGCTATACTCCGATATATCAAAAGTTAAGTAATAAAGCTAATAATTCATTTATATGGTAGTAAAAGTGACGATTCAGCTTTTTTCTGATTGCGCGCCAATATACAGACTAAATGATGGATAGGATTGGGGGGAATGATTCGTGGTTATTAAAAAGGAACTGTTAGATGAACAGGACAAACCCACTCAATTACGCTTGCAAACTCAACTGTTTCTAGCTTTTTTCCGAGTTGGGATATTGGGATATGGGGGAGGTCCAGCTTCAATTCCTTTAATTCAAAAAGAAGTTGTTGAGAAATACAAATGGATGGACGATGAAGAGTTTTCGGATATTTTGGCCCTTGGAAATGCGTTGCCCGGACCGATTGCAACCAAAATGGCAGGATATATCGGGTGGAGGGTTGGGGGCTTAATAGGTCTTCTAGTCGCGATATTCGCTACGATTATCCCTACGATTGTGTTAATGATTATTTTCTTAAATGTTCTCAATGCATACAAAGACAAACCGTGGGTACAAGGAATATCTGCTGCGGTCGTACCTGTTGTGGGCGTAATGCTTGGTGTGATTACGCTTGAATTTATAAAGTCTTCAAAAATAACACTTGGTTGGGCTCAGATGCTCATTGTCTTGATTGGTAGTTTAATCGCTATTGAATTTTTAGGCATTCATCCAGCAATTATTATTGTGATTCTGCTTTGCTACGCGCTACTGACTCCAAATAAAAAGAAAAAGAAGTGTGACTTATGATTTATTGGCAAATATTTTTAGCGTTTTTTATACCGGGGATACTAGGTTATGGTGGTGGACCTGCCACAATTCCACTCGTGGAAAATGAAGTGGTGAATCGTTATGAATGGTTGACTGTGAATGAGTTTAGTGAAGTTCTTGCTCTGGGAAATGCGCTTCCGGGTCCGATAGCTACGAAGATGGCGGGATATATTGGGTATGAACAAGCGGGAATCCTAGGTGCAAGTGTAGGTGTATTCGCGACTGTAGCTCCGTCCCTTATACTGATGATTGCGCTTTTAAGCTTGCTAATGAAGTTTAAAGACTCACCAAAAGTGAAGAAAATGACGGGACTTGTTAAACCGACAATCGCTGTACTACTGGGATCCATGACATTTGGTTTTATAGCAAACTCTTTCGACGGCATCGGCATAACGCAAACAGTCATCATCGCTGCGGTTAGTTATATTCTCTTGGAAAAGAGAAAGATTCATCCTGCATATGTCATTGGAGGGGCTATTATATACGGGGCATTGGTTTTAGGATAATTGTAAAGAAAAACATGTGAATAAGGATTGAAATGAATTCCGAATCATAAGTATACATATTCTCAGTTTTTTGAGATAGATTCATAATCAATCAATAACACGCTTTAATGAGGTGAATTGACTTATTCGTTATTCTGTTGTTACATTTAAACTAATCGATTTATTTAAATAATGAAATTAGGTGAAAAGAATGGCGATTGATATAATTGACGAAAAAATCCTGGAATTATTGACACAAGATGGGCGAATGTCTTATGTAGACATTGGTAAAGAACTGAATCTGTCGAGAGTGGCTGTAAGAGACAGGGTGAACCAATTAAAAGATAAAGAAATTATTGAGCGTTTTACTGTGGTTATTAACAGTGAAAAAGTCGGAAAAGACGTATCTGCATTTTTTGAAGTAGATTGTGAACCGGAGTTCTTAGTTCAAGTTGCACAAGCGTTGGCAGATAATACAAACGTTGCGAGTTGCTATCAAATGACGGGGCCTTCAACGCTTCATATGCATGTGTTGGTAAATGATTTCTCTGATCTGGAAGTCTTTGTCAATGAACAACTCTACATCTTAAAGGGCATTACTAGGGTTGAAAGCCATATTCTTTTAAGGCGATTTAAGAGTAGAAGTGGATTAAAACTGTAAATTTAACTGTTTTTGATTATCAAGAGAAAACGATTTGACCTAGGAGGAAATGAAAATGGATTACTTATACAACCCAAATGCTTCATATAGACATACCGCGTTTGCAAAAAATGGAATGGTGGCTACATCTCAACCGCTCGCGGCACAGGCGGGTATTGAAATCATGCGTCAAGGTGGAAACGCCATTGATGCAGCAATCGCAACAGCTGCTGCACTTACGGTTGTGGAACCAACATCGAACGGAATAGGCGGCGATGCGTTCGCACTCGTTTGGGTGAAAGATAAATTACACGGACTGAACGCTTCAGGTCCGGCACCTGAATCACTTACGATTGATGCTGTAAAAGGGGCAGGTCACGAAAAGATGCCGATATACGGGTTAACTCCGATTACAGTTCCAGGGGTTCCTGCGGCATGGGCGGAACTTTCTCGTAAATTTGGGAAACTTTCTTTACTAGAATGTCTAACACCTGCAATTCGGTATGCAGAAGAAGGATATCCGCTGACACCGATTTTAGGGAAGTACTGGAAGATTGCATATGCTAAATTTAAAAAATCAACATCTGGAGAAGAATTCGAAAGTTGGTTTGAAACGTTCGCACCTGATGGACGGGCACCGGAAATCGGCGAACTGTGGAAATCACCAGGACATGCTGAAACCCTTCGTGCGATAGGAGAAACGAACGCGGATTCTTTCTACAAAGGAGAAACTGCAGACAAAATAGATGCTTTCATGACGAAACAAGGAGGGTATTTACGCAAATCCGATCTTGAAAAATTTAAAGTGGAGTGGGTTGAACCTGTTTCGACAAATTACCGGGGCTATGATGTGTGGGAAATTCCACCGAACGGTCAAGGTATGATTGCACTTATGGCACTGAATATTTTCTCTGAGATGAATCCACCAAAACCTAACGATACATCGACTTTGCATGAACAAATTGAAGCGATGAAGCTTGCATTCGCAGACGGTAAAGCATTCATTACAGAACCTTCTGATATGCCAATCTCGGTAGAGGAGCTTCTATCTAAAGAATATGCAGCGAAACGAGCGGGGGAAATTACTGGCGAAGCACAACTTCCAGAACCTATGGAGCTACCAAAAGGCGGTACTGTGTATTTGGCGACTGCGGATAATGAAGGCAATATGGTTTCTTTCATACAATCCAATTATATGGGCTTTGGTTCAGGGATTGTGGTCCCGGGTACAGGGATTTCGCTGCAAAACCGCGGAGCCGATTTTTCATTAGATGAAAAGGATCCGAATGCACTGGAACCAGGAAAACGCACATACCATACAATCATTCCAGGCTTCCTAACTAAGGATGGCCAAGCAGTTGGTCCATTTGGAGTTATGGGTGGATATATGCAACCCCAAGGTCATTTCCAAGTGGCCATTAATACAATCGATTACAATTTAAATCCGCAGGCGGCACTGGATGCTCCTCGTTGGCAATGGATGAAAGGGAAAACTGTTCATGTAGAACCGGATTTCCCGAACCATCTCGCACAAGCTCTTACTCGGCTCGGGCACGAAATTGTCCCGACACTTGATACAGGCTCATTTGGGCGCGGCCAAATCATTTGGCGCAATCCGGAAACCGGTGTACTTTCTGGTGGAACCGAAGCGAGAACAGACGGAGCAATTGCGCTTTGGTAAACAATTAAAGAATAGCATTCAAAAAAATCCCTTCTTAATTTGAAGGGATTTTTACGATTAAGTAATGGAAATCAATTTGCGGGACGGGTTTTTGTTGTACAATGAATGGGTACAAGATTGGCAATATATTATATATCAAAGACTAAACTCGAATGAAGGAGAGGAATCCTTACTTGAAGATGCGTAATATCTACATAGTACTGACGCTTGTAATGCTCATTTGGGGATTCAACTTACCGCTAGTAAAATATCTTGTAACCGTCATTGACCCAGTAACTCTGACCACGTTTCGTATACTTACCGCGGGAATTACCGTCTTTATTATCCTATTCATATTCAAACTGTTTCGATGGCCGACTCGGAAAGAATGGAAATACATTGTACTCGGCGCAATACTAAACGTTGTTATGCATCATTACTTTCTATCGATGGGTCTAGCCCGAACGAGTGGCTCGAACGCCGGACTTATTTTGGGAATGGGTCCAGTACTGACCGCAGTTTTTGTATCGCTCATTTTGAGAAATTACCCATCGAAAGTTCAGTGGGGTGGGCTTGCTCTCGGGTTACTCGGTGTAAGTTCAGTCGTTCTCGCGAGCGGCGGCGCAAGTGGTCTCGCACTTGGTGATGTTTTTGTGTTTGTTTCCATCATAGCGCAAGTGTTGTCGTTTCTAGTTATTGCAAAAGCTGCAGCAACACTGGATCCAAGGCTGATGACTGCGTATATGTTTGTCGTCGGAAGTGTCGTTTTACTAATCATCGGACTGGTTCAAGAACCTGGTGAAATACAAGCATTTGCGACTGTTCCGCCTAAGTTTTGGTTGGCATTTTTCACAAGTGGGATACTCGGAACCGCTGTTGGACATATGCTGTATAACTATTCAGTTGGACAAGTAGGACCGTCTAAGGCGGCAATTTTCATTAACTTAAACACGTTGTTCTCATTATTGTTCGCAGCTCTTTTACTTGGTGAAGTCATCACGTACCGACACTTAGTCGGACTCGTACTAATTGTTTCAGGTGTAATTTTAGGTTCTGGAGCCGCAGAAGACATGTGGTCGCAGAGAAAAAAACGGAATATATCGAATAAAAAACAAACATAACACTATCTAACTATCGAACAATTCGGTATTCTATAGATGTGAGGCTTGCGAAAACGTAAGTCAAAACAAGAGGGGGAATTATTTTGGCATTAACAATCAATCCGATTGTAGAGAAAATTGAACTTTCGGGCATACGTAAAATATCAAATCTTATGAGCAACTACCCAGACGCTATTAACTTAACGGTCGGGCAACCGGATTTTCCAACTCCGGAACTTGTGAAAGAAGCGGGACTAAAAGCGATTCGGGAAGATAAAACAGGTTATACGCTCAATTCTGGTTTACCGGCACTTCGTAAAGCTGCAAGCGAATTTTTTGAGAAAAAATATGGGTTTACATACGATCCACAAACGGAAACCGTTATAACTGCAGGTGCAAGTGGTGGAATGAACATCGTGTTCCGCACAATTCTTGAAGAAGGCGATGAAATCATCGTACCCGCACCAATCTTTGCAGGATACGACCCACTGATTACACTTACAGGTGCTAAAATCGTCTATTTGGACACAACGAAAACGGGATTCATTCCAGACCCGAAAGAACTTGAAGCACTCATAACACCGAAAACAAAAGCGATTGTCTTCAGTTATCCGTCGAATCCAACTGGTGTTACGCTTCCACACGATACGATGGATGAGCTCGTTGAAGTACTTGCGCGTCACGACGTGTTTGTTGTGTCGGATGAAATCTACAGTGAAAATACGTTTGAAGGAAAACATAAGTCGTTTGCGGAATATCCGGAAATCAGAAATAAGTTATTCCTTATTCACGGCCTTTCCAAATCCCATTCGATGACGGGTTGGAGACTTGGATTCTTATTCGGTGCAGCAGAGTGGATGCAACATACTGTTAAATTACATGCGCACGGTACGATTTGTGCGAATGCATCTGCACAATACGCTGGAATTACAGCTCTCACAGAATGTGCAGATACTCCGGCGGAAATGAATAAAGAGTATATCGTACGACGTGATTATGTGTACGACCGTCTTGTTGCGATGGGTTTTGATACCGTTAAGCCAAACGGAGCGTTTTACATTTTCCCATCTATGAAACACTTGAATATGACAGCGGATGAATTTGCACATCGACTTCTTCCAGAAGCGGGTGTTGCGGTTGTGCCGGGTACTGCGTTTACGCATCTCGGCGAAGGGTATGTACGAATTTCTTATGCTTATGCCTATGATCAGCTTGTTATTGCGATGGACCGTATGGAGAAGTGGGTTAATGACTGGAAGGCTAATGAGGCTAAATAAGGGTTTATAGTTTGGCATGCTGTGAATTAGCCTTCTACTTGAATTGAAGCAACCGAATATTTGTGGAAACAACAAAAAAACGCCTTCACATGAGGGCGTTTTTTGCGTTTCTATAGGGTGTCTGAGATTAGTTATAGAAAATATGGATATCATTATTATCTACTTCATATTTTAATTGAAATTTCTCTAACAGTTCATTCAGTAAAACACCATTAATTTCTCTTTTCTCAAAAAATGCTGCTTTATCAATGTTTAAGCTTTCCTTTTGAACTTGGTGAGTTTGTCCGTTGTATGTGATTTTATATGATTTTGCACCATTGTCTTTGACATCCATTTGTAAGTAATCGGAAACAAATTGAGTATCAACAAATAGTTCTCCTTCATAGTAAAAAAGGAAATCACGGTATGAAAACACTTCTTTCTCAGAAGTATCCTGCACTAGTCCAGATAGGTATTCTTCCTGTGCAATATAATTTACGTATGCTTCTGAAATTCGTTTATTTTCTGTAACTGCATAATTATTGATTTTCCTGCCTTCAGGGGCATTAACTAAGTTGTTCACATCAAAATAATAAATATTTTTCACCCGTGGATACAAATGCGGCAAATGTTTATACATTCGACTAATTTTTTCAATTGCAAAGTCAACATGATATAAACCGTCTGTAACATTATAATTTGTTGCACCAAATTCTCCTATTACAATTGGCTTTTTATGACTGTACGTATTATACACGTAGTCTAAAAGCCGCAAAGGATCCTCGAAATGAGAGGGTTCAACTAATTCATCATTATGATAAACGACATTATAAATATTTAGGCCTACATAGTCTACATACTCGTCTCCAGGATAAAAATCATTAATCGTTTGTTCAGGTATTGTGAATACATTCCATAGCATCATTACATTCGGCGCATCTTCTTGCATGACTCGATGAACTAGTTTCCATTTCTCAATGTATAACTCAGGATTATCAGAGTAAGCCGTCCAATTTCCATTCATTTCACTAGCGTATCTGAGTAAGACAGGTACATTTGCTTCTTTTGCATCTCGTGCAAATTGTCGCAAGTACTCATCATCTTGTACTTTCTCAAGTCCATTGTTTGGTTCCCATGCTATTTGTGGAAAGCCACCAACAGCTATAACTTCATCTACCCATTCCTTTGGAAAGGGTATTCCATATCCCACATATTTAAAATAAGTTGCATGATCTTTATTAGCAATCTCATTAAATTTGTTCATACTCAAATCAATGTACTCGTCTTGTAAAACATATCCTCCTAAATACAACCCTTTTCTCGGCTCATTTTTTTCTAGAGGGACATTGTCTTTGTGTAAGAATAGTGTTGTTCCAATCTCTTGATCATAGTTTTCTTTTTGTTGTTCCAAAGGGCTTTTAAGAGATATTGTGTTTGTTTTTTCATCCATAAAATAACCAACTTCAATGCCGAGAAACTTTTCAATATGTCTGTCAGGGATAAATATAATTTCATCTTTAATAATGTATTTATCTACTTCGTTTTCTTTTGCATTGCTATTTTGTATGACTGCTCCTTCATATCTTAAAACATTATCTTTATATGAAATAGTGACTTTTTTTCCGTCTTCTTTTGTATCCATATCAACAATGTTTTGTAAGTCATTCAAAGATATATATATATGATCATCTTTGTAGAAAACGGGATAGTTAATTTTGTGATGGTTACCATCATAGACAACATCCATAGAATATTTACGTCCAGCTTCATCCTTAGAAACAATTCCAGACGTCTCATTATTCGTTTTTGATGGCCAAAGTTTTAATAAAGCAAGACCACCAAAAACAAGCAGTAGTACTGCTACAATTCCGATTATCTTTTTAAAAGTCCTCAACTAAATTTCAACTCCTCGTATTATGTACTATAAATTGTCAACTCAAGTCGAACACGGTAGTTCATCAGTATCTCAAAAGGTGTATTGAAATTAAGCACTTTTCTAGGGACTTATTGAAATTCAATAAAAACACCATGATTTCCTTTTGGATATGTTCGTCGGATTCGACCGTTCGTATTTTCATTAATGCCTCGTTGTCCCGGAGCACCAGGATCTGAAAAGTAGAAAGGAATCTCAAGTCCTTTTTTAACTTCTATCCACATATGAAATTCTTTTCTCCTGTCTGCAGTAATTGACTTCACAGGCTTTTTAGGAGGGAAACGATTTCTGTAGCTGCTTCCTTTGCAGACTTTGAGGACAGCTTTTGAATGATTTTGAAACGGCTCATTCGTTCTGTAAGCGTAAATATTTGGCTTTTATGAGCTTTTCCAATAACTATATCCACTTCCCAGTGACCAATCTAACTTCTTGGAGCCTGACGTTCGTGAATCTTTTTTAACTGTGGCATTTTTCTGCGGGTCTCTTGTAAGTTGTTTATCAATTTCTTTCCTTGGCGGATAAGAAGCTTTTGCGAAAGGTGAAACAACCCAGCAGCTGCATATCGATAAATACTTGAAACACTTATAGGAAAAGGCTTTCCAACTTTCTTCTCATATCGTCCCACAATCATTTCTGGCGACCAGCCTTTCTTCAAATGAACAAGGATATGTGTGATATCGTCAAGGTTTACAGAGCGTTTATAGCCACAGTTTTGACGTTTATTATGATATTCCAATTTTGCTTGAAGAGCATTGTAAGGATAAAAACAATCTAGCTCATCGGGAGCACTCCTTTATTAGTTGATTGGGGTTAATCAATGTATACCCAATTGAGCTACTTT
Organism: Sporosarcina siberiensis; assembly: GCF_042681925.1. NCBI lineage: Bacteria > Bacillati > Bacillota > Bacilli > Caryophanales > Caryophanaceae > Sporosarcina > Sporosarcina siberiensis. The sequence goes on along the minus strand of NZ_JBHUGI010000034.1, from coordinate 197,893 downwards.
TTATTTATATACCGTTCGACTTAATATAATAATCTATATAATAAATAAAATATCTATGTGGATAAGCGCCAAAAATAGAAAATATAGAAGGGACTTTTAACCTAATTAAGATTGATAACTTTCTGAGGACATGGTAATGTATTGGTGAAATGTAAATTATTAAAAAAGGGGAGAATTAATTGAAGAATAAAAATAAATTAATATTAGTATTCATTCTTGCCATAATGTTTAGCACATTTTCACTTCCAGAGAAAAGTTATGCAAGTGAGTGGAAATTTTTCACTCAAGGTGTGAAATTGATGGAAAAGGGCAATTACGCAGGAGCAATTATTGAATTTAAAAAAGCTACAGAAATTTCATCAAAAGCTAGTACATATAGGAAATTAGCGATTAGTTATGAAAAAACAAAACAATACCAAAAAGCTGCTGAAACGTATTATTTAGAAGCCGAAATTTATCGTTCTTTAGGTGATATGGATACATATCAAGCTGTTAAAAATATCGGGGATGCATTAAATACAGAAATCAAACTTTACACGAATCAAGACATTCAATTGCCGAAGCAGGAATTAGGTAAATATGAGCCTGAACGTGGTATGTATGTAGGTGCTTATATCGAACTAGGTGGTTTACTTGGTAATTACGTGGATAAGTATACTAATTTTAATAAACTAACCAAGAAGAAACACGCTGTTTACTTTACTTATCATAATTATGGCACAGCATTTCCAACTAAGTTTGCAAATGAGGTTAAACAAGCCGGTGGAGCAATTCAACTCGCACTCGAGCCGAATAAGGGACTAAATGAAGTACAAGATAATGAGTACTTACGTAAATTTGCAAGAGAAGCGAAGGCTTCAGGAGTTCCGATATTCTTAAGATTTGCTTCCGAAATGAACGGTCCTTGGGTTGCTTGGCATGATAACCCCGCCCAATATAAAAAGAAATTCGCACTCGTACATAAAATTATGAAAGAAGAAGCACCAAATGTTGCAATGGCATGGGTTCCGAACAGTGTACCTTTTAATAATATTGATGATTATTATCCCGGCGACGAATTTGTGGATTGGGTTGGTCTAAATTTATACAGCGTACCGTTTTTTAACGGTGATTCTAGTCAACCAGCAGAGCATGTCAATCCGCTTGACTTAATAGATGAATTTTATAATAAATATGCAACTAAAAAACCTATGATGATTGGTGAATATGCAGCAAGTCACTTTACTTCTGTTGGAAATCAAGATGTTACTCAATTTGGAATCACAAAAATGAAGATGTTTTACACAGGCTTGAAAATGAAATATCCTAAAGTGAAATCAATCCACTGGTTTAATGTGGATACAATTAATGGACAGTATATTAAGGAAGACCGACGATTAAACAACTTTGATTTATTAAAGAATACTTCGATGTTGAGTGCGTATACTCAAACTTTGAATGATGCTTATTATTTATCAAATGTTGTGAATGGTCCACTTGTCGGCCAAGATGAGAAAAAGCCTAAAATCTCAGTGCCTTTAGAACAAAATACAACACTATATCATTCAGTTGATGGATCAGGATTCGTTAAAACATATGATCCGAAAATTAGTAAAGTTGTTTATCTATTAAATGGTAGTAAGCTATCCGAAAGTAAAGAGTATCCTTATCAATTTTCTTTAGAACATCACAAATTACGTTCAGGTAGCAATAAATTCACGGCAATTGTTTATGATTCTAAAGGACGAGAAGCTGGACGAAAAGAGGTTTCTTTCAAAAAGGGACCACATATTACTAAAGCTAAGAAAAACTCATTAAATCTATTTGTTGATGATATAACAGTCTTTGATGAGGAGGGCGCATTACAATTGTTAGCCCCTGTTTATGAGAAGAATGGTCGCTCACTAGTGCCGCTTAGATTTATTAGCGAAACGATTGGCGCGTCTGTAGGTTGGGATAAAAAGAAAAAACAAATTGCAATTAGTAGTGGCGACAAAAAAATCGTACTAACCGAAGGATCAAAAGTTGTGTATGTAAACAATGAAAAAAGAACAATAGACGTACCAGCCGAAATTCGAAACGGTACCACATTTGTGCCAATCAGGTTTATCACAGAAGTACTAGGAGCGGTTGTTGACTATGACCGAAAGACAAATGGAATAGAAATCAGTTTTCATTAAACGAATCAAAATAGTAAATAGCCCTAAACTTATAAGTTCTGTAATTTATAACGTTGGTGAAAGAAAATCAACATCTCCTGAAAATCGGAGATGTTGATGGGACTTCACTAGCGTTATTTTTTTTATCTACCTATCGTTCGACTTAATATGATAATCTATAATTAATCACAAAAAACTAGTTTGAAAAGAATGCTATAGTAGAACAGTGATTAATTATTAGAAATAAAATAAGAAATGAATTTAGGAGGAGTACTTTGTTTAAAAAAATAATACATATTTTCTCAGTAATTGTAGGTGTACAACTGGCACTAACGGCATCATTCGTTGGAGCATCTGTTTTTCAAAATAAAACAAATTCAAATGAAACAAAATTATCACCAGGTGTTACGCATATTCATGAATCTTATAAAACGAATTCAGTCTATCAGTCTGTAAACTTATTAAATATAAACTTGAACGATCCATTTACTAAATTAGAAATTGGGGTCCCGAACCCACTTTATAAATTAAAAACGACAAGTTCCTTTGCACGGGAAAACAGTCATTTAGGTCACCGTGTTATTGGTGCGACAAATGCTGCCTTTTTTGGGGGCAATGGGAGTCCGGTTAACTTAATAGCTGAGAATAATGTTATTAGAAACTATGGCATTCTAGGTGGCAATTATGAGAGTCCGACTCAAAGCCCAGTTGCTTTTGGTATTTCCAAATCAGGAAAAGCGATTGCAGATTACTATTCGACACAATTAACTTTATCTCTTTCAGGAAGTAATCCGATAATCTTAGAGGGCGTAAATAGGGAAAGAGCAGAAGGGCAAACAATTTTATATACCTCTGCGGTAAACACGACTAAAACAAATGCGTGGGGTGTGGAAATCGTCGTCACTAATGCTTCGAAAAACACGGCGAATCTAGCGTTTGGTGATGAAATAACAGGAACGATACATAGCATAACTAAAGTGGGACAAGCAGCAGATGCTAAAGTGCCAGCGGATGGATTTGTTATCTCTAGTCATGATAAAGCCATCATTAGTCAATTAGAAGAGTTAACAGCAGGCACACAAGTTACTTTAAACGTAAATATAGATCAAAAATGGAAAGATGCGAAGTATATTTTAGGCGCTGGTCCTTTACTAGTTAAAGATAATAAAACCCATATATCAATGCCGACAGCTTCTTCATTTGTAGCATCAAGACACCCAAGGACAGCAATAGGAATTGATGCAACTGGTTCAAAAGTTTTTCTTGTAACTGTTGATGGAAGACGAGCAGGCCATAGTAACGGAACAAGTTTACAAGACTTATCAAAATTATTAATTGCAAAAGGTGCAGTAAGTGCAATTAATCTAGATGGCGGCGGGTCAACAACAATGGTGACAAGTCAACCGGGATCTTTATTTCCTAAAATGATAAACATTCCTTCCGAAGGCTACGAACGACGTGTTTCTGCAATCATGCAAGCGGTCAGTGTAGCACCACCTGGAACTATTAAATCATTTAAACTAGATTCACTTTCGCAAGTTGTTAATAAAGGTGGATCTGCTGTAATAGAAATTAAAGAAGCAATAGACATTTATGATAATCCTTTCCAATACTCGGCTCAAAATATTACATGGCAAGTTGAGGGAAACATCGGTGAAATGGAAGGAAATAAATTTATTGCTACGAATAATGGAACTGGCAATGTTGTGGCCAAAATCGGAGATAAAAGTGCTAAAGTTCAAATACAAGTATTCGATGCGGACACAAGACCTATTTTATTAGATCCTATTACAAATACTGACAATTGGACAGTTACAACAGCACGCGCTAAAGCATCGCTAGAAAACAGTTCAGTTGCAGAGAATAAGAGTTTTGGTAAACAAAGCGTTAAAGTGAAATATGATTTCACCACAAGCGAATTAGGAGTAAAAGCAGCTTATTTAAAATCAAAAAGTCTAATTAAAATGGATAGCTATCCTAAATACCTTGGGGTCTGGGTACATGGAGATCAAAATAAAAATTGGTTACGTGGTTCAATTATTGACGGAACAGGAAAGAGTCATACAATAGACTTTACAAGTGAATTAGGATTAAATTGGAGTGGCTGGAGATACGTAAAAGCGGAATTACCGACCAATTTAACGATGCCTTTATCCTTTGAACAAATATACATTGCTCAACCATCAGCTGAATTACAGAAAAAAGGTGTCATCTACTTTTCTGAATTAGAAGCAATTTACTCAGACGAATACGAGCAATCTAGTTATTTCGATATCAAAACAGATCACTGGGCAAAAGATTCAATTCAATATTTATATAAGAGTGACTTAATTAAAGGCTATCCTAATGGGACATTTAAGCCGAACAACTCTTTAACACGTGCTGAAGCGGCTAGTTTAATTGCACGAACTTTAAAGTTAACATCAACAAAGCCGAATCCATTTAAAGATGTGAATGAAAAAAACTTCGCTTATAATGATATTGCCGCAGTCGCAGAAAAGGGAATTGTCATTGGAAGAGAAAAAGGCATGTTCTATCCGAATGGGGCATTAACGCGTGCGGAAATGGCTTCAATTTTGAGTCGTGCTTTTGAACTAACTAAAACGTCAAATCAATCGAAACAATTTAGTGATGTTCATTCTTCACATTGGGCGTATAATGCCATTGTTGAATTAGTGAATAGTGAGTTGACGAGTGGTTATCCTGATGGGACTTTTAAACCGAACAATAAAATCACAAGAGCAGAGTTTTCTGTTTTTCTAGATAAGGTTTTAAATTAAAAAAGTATTAACGGGTATACTAACTAAAAACAGCCCGTCCTGTGAGTCCCCGTTGAATGAGGTTTCACTTTATCATGTAAAAAACATCTTTAAATGTAACTGATTATTTTCGGAACGCCTTAAACTAGTGAGCGATAGTATGGTTGAATATAAACAGTTAATCTATAAAGGCGGTCTAACATGTTATTTAACTCCTTTGAATTTATATTTGTATTCCTACCAATTGTTTTTGTAGGCTATTATTTATTTAATAAAATCAACTTTAACTTATCTAAGTTTTGGCTTTTAGCGGGTTCGCTATTTTTCTATAGTTGGTGGAACCCCATTTATTTGCCTTTAATTTTAAGTTCGATGATTGTAAACTTCTTTATTGGAACATTGCTTGGAAAATTGAAAAATAAAGCCTATCGCCAATTCAGTTTGGTGATCGGCTTAGTTTTCAATATTGGTTTAATGGGCTATTTTAAGTATTATGATTTTTTTATTACAAATATCAACACAATCTTTTCGACGGACCTTACTATTTTACACTTAGTATTGCCGCTCGCTATCAGTTTTTTTACGTTCCAACAAATTGGGTATTTAGTGGATTCTTATCGTTACGAAACGAAAGGATACCGTTTTTTAAACTATGCGTTATTTGTGAGTTTTTTTCCACAACTTATAGCGGGTCCTATTGTTCACCATAGTCATGTCATTCCGCAATTTGAAAACCGGAAAAATAAAGTAATCAACTATAGTAATATTAGCTTAGGTATTTTTATTTTTACACTTGGACTCTTTAAAAAAATAGGAATTGCTGACACTTTTGCTGTATGGGCAACAACGGGTTATGGACTTTCTGAGCAATTGTCGATGGTGGATGCTTGGATCACATCCTTATCGTATACGCTCCAAATCTATTTTGACTTTAGCGGATACTCTGATATGGCGATTGGTCTGGGGTTACTGTTTAATATTAAATTACCTTTTAATTTCAATTCACCCTATAAAGCGCTATCCATACAAGATTTTTGGAGGCGCTGGCATATTACCTTATCGAGTTTCCTAACGAAATACATCTATATTCCGTTAGGTGGAAGTAGAAAAGGGATTCGTCGCACGTATATCCATATATTAATTGTATTCTTTATAAGTGGTTTTTGGCATGGTGCTGGTTGGACGTTTGTCCTGTGGGGGCTAGCACATGGAGTTGCCAGTGTAATCTATAGATGGTGGTCTACACGTGACTTTGTACTACCTAAAGTGGTTGCTTGGTTTATAACGTTTCAATTTATAAACATCACATGGGTGTTATTCCGAGCACCAGATTTTCAAGTGGCTTTAAATGTAATGAAAGCTATGTTTGGATTTGGTGATTCAGTGTTCTCAAAAGGATTAATCTCAGAAAGCTTCTTTAATAGTGAACCTATTGTAAGCTTTGAAATGATAACAATTCCGAATGTTTTAGTCGTCATACTAATGGTGGTTTTATTCTTTTTGATAACTGTGTTTGCGAAGAATACAAATGAGTTAGGAAGTAATTTCAAGCCAAATATATATCGTGTTTTATTTACGACTATTTTATTTGTTTATTCTGTTTTCCAGTTGCAAAAGGTAAGTGAGTTTTTATATTTCAACTTTTAAATATAGCCTCTATTTGTAAGGGTGTGAATTAATGACAGAAAAAGGTTTTACGATAACTACAATATTATTAATAGCAGCTTGCATACTACCGATTGCGGTGTTTAATTATTGGATGGATCCTATGTGGACATTTGGTTCGAATCATAAATACAATCAGGTGCAAACTGTTATTAATGAACGACAACAAAAAACAAACAACCTTTATTTCAACAAAGATGATTATGATACTTTGCTGATAGGAAGCAGTAGGTCGACATATATCAATCAAAATGAGTTTAGTAATCGAAAAGTATACAATTATGCCGTCGCTGATTTATCTTTTAAAGATTATGATACGATGATCGAATTTGCCAAAACTCAAAAAGGGATGGATTTGGATACAATTATCATTGGCGTTGACTTTTTTAAAACAAGTATTGCTGAAACGAGTGCAGAATCAGACTTCAACACATATATTGATCAAGTAAAAGAGCCTTTTTATAGATACAAAAATCTATTATCACTCGATGTTTTAAACTATTCAAGACGTAATTATAATTTGTCCAAAGCAGGAGACATTGTAGAACCGAGAAATTATAATAGAAGCAATGTCGCTGACGCTTTACAAATCGACAGTCAACAAAAAGAGAAAGATACAGTCGAAAAAATAAGCAAGTTTCGTAATGAGTTTTATAAAGATGGAAAGTATGAATATAATGAAGAATTTAAAGAGATGTTAGAAACGATACAAAGGAACAATCCGAACACCGAGTTTATTCTATTTACGACGCCAATTTATACGGGGCTATTCGATGCCTTGCTTGAAGAGGGGCGTTATCCTGATTATGTGAGATGGCTTGAAGATATAACCGAAGTGTTTGGAGAAGTTCACCATTTTATGTATCCGAATGTTGTCACAAATAACATGGAGAATTATTTTGATGGGCATCACTTTTATCCGCATGTAGGTGCGATGATTGCTCATGTAATTAATGGTGAGCGCGGTGTTGAAGAACCAGATGATTTTGGGGTTTTAATAAAGAAGGATGAGTTGGAAAATCGTTTAAATAAATTAATTGAAAACCACGATTAAATCCATCAACGGCTTGGAACGAATCCAGCTAGTGAAAATATAGAAGAACTTTTTGGTTCCCGTAAATATTTTATTAATACAATAAAAAATCCCGAAGAGATAAAACATCTCTTCGGGATTTTTCTGTATTTTCTTCTGTATTTAGTTTGCTTCTATTAAATTAGTAATGGATTCAACTGGAGTCCATCCTGTTTGATCATCAAAGCTTACTTTGAACCAACCGTTTACCTCTTCAAGAATTTCGATTTCAGTTCCAATTGGAAGTTCTAGCAGAATAGAACTAGATTCATTGGGCTCTTGTTTTAAGGTAATGGCCTCTTCAATCGCTTTTCCACTAATTACTTCTTGTGTAGAACTTACCTCGTAAGTCTCTTCTTTTAGTTCAGTGGTACTTGAGACGGCGCTAGTGCTCAACACTCCCTCAATAGCGAGGTTTTCACCGAAAATCCAGCCTTCTTTATTGTCTACTGTTACTTTAAACCAATTCGCATTTTCTGCTATAATTACCACTTCTGTATCCAATGGTAGTTTATCAATGATTGTATTTCCAAATGCTGATGAAGTCGTTGGGACTGTTCTGAAGTTTACTCCAAATGGCGCAGTCGCCTTCGCTTTCTTTCCTACAGATGGATGTTTGGTATCGATTAGGAAAATCTCTTCACCTGTTGGCAATGCTGTTTTTACTGGAGTATTGTTGAATTGTGGTACATCGAAAATCCGAATAACATTGTTAGATTTGTCGTATAATTCAACAAGCATGTCTCTCATTCTATTTGTCTGCTTCACAACCCAAGCCACGTCTGTTGCATATTGGTGAGTACCTGGCGTACTAGGGTTCCAGCGCATTTTGTAAAGGGTATTTTGTCCTCTATCGAAGTAATTTCCAGCGATAAATTTCGCTCCTCCATCAATCGCCTTTTCTACTGTAAACCAACCTTGCTCATAAGCATGAATTGAGCCGCAAACTTCTGGACAACTGTCATTTGCTTTAATACCGAATAAATTAAAAACTGGTTTAATATCTATCAGCTCATCTTTATTTGAATCTGTTACCGTAACTGCCTTTCCGGATTTGTCTACCCCAACCATAAGCTTTCCTGTTGCTAGACTTGATGTTCCTCTCCCTGTTTCCAAGTAAGAATGGGCAATTAAATACATTTCGTTCACGCCATATGTACGACTGGCATTTAAGAATGCGTCTCCTTTATTTCTTAAAACGCCACCATCGGATAATACTTCATTTATCTCATCTTTATTTAAACCGGCATTTTCCGATAATACGAGAAATTGATAGATCCCGTTTGCGCTGTCTTTGAAATTATTCGGATTCGCATAATACTCTACCATTTTACGGCTGCTTTCATACCATGTGGCTGCGATGTCTGTTTTTGGTCTTGCTGTACCTGTAATTGCCATTTGTTTATCGACCATTTGCTTAAAATCATAGTTGTATGGAACTGTACGAATCACTTGAATTGGTTCTTCAATTGCTTTTAGCATTCGGACGAGCATTACAGCTGCTTCTGCTCGTGTGGCATTATCCAGCGGCTTGAAATAATATTTGTTATTCGGACCTGCGATTTTACCTGCAACAATCTTTATATGCTGCAGCCTTTTTACAGATGGTTTAGCATAAGGTTTGATTGATTTTTCATCTAGGAAAAGATCGCTGCTTTCTATTAATTTAATATTTTTCATTTCCAATGCGCTCGTAATCATGACTGCTATATCTTGTCTTGTAATGGCTTTATTGGGTTCGAAATTACCGGAGGGAGTACCTGCGACAAGTCCTATTTGAGCAGCAGTCACTACAGACTCATGATACCACTTACCTTCAATCACATCTTTAAATGGATTGTTGTATTTTTGAGCATTAATGTTTAAGGATCCTAAAATAAGCACTATAAACTCGGCACGCGTAATGTTATTGTTTGGCAAATAGACGTCGTTTCCATAACCACCCATTATGTTTCTATTAACCAATTCTTGTATATCATGTTTTGCCCAATGCCCATCGATATCACTTGCGTGAGATGTTTGTGGGAATAGTAGGGAAAATATGAAAATAAAACCGATACTGAAAACAATTGCTTTCTTCATGTGTAATAGCCTCCTATAATTATATTGTTCTCTTAATGTAACAAATAAAAAAAACAAATGATAGTAGAGTCTAAATAAGTATGTAAAATTAAAATTAAATTTATGTTATAGTATCTAATAGGGAATTCACGTATAAATGTAGATGGATTTCACAAAATGTACAACATGTACAGTAAATGGAGAGAACTAATGACTAAAACTAAAAAACTTATAAAGATACTAGGCGTCTCATTTATAGATACAACACTTCAGCAATTAGTTGAAAGACTACACGATAGTATTATTCATAATAAAAAAAGATTCGTCGTAACTGCGAATCCGGAAATTGTGATGAATGCTAATAAAGATGAAGAGTATATGAAGGACATTCAAAAAGCAGATTATGTAACAGCGGACGGGATAGGTATTGTGAAAGCAGCTCAACTACTAAAAACACCATTACCTGAACGAGTGTCTGGATATGAAATTATGTTGGAGCTATTGAAATTAGCAAATCAAAACAGTTACAAAGTTTATTTTATAGGCGCAACAGAAGATACGCTTCATAAAACGATTCAAAACGTAGAACGAGACTATGAAAACTTAGAAATCGTTGGTTCGCAAAATGGGTTCTTTGACTGGTCAGACGATCAAATTACACAAAAAATAATCAAGGCAGAACCTCATATTGTTTTTGTAGCGCTTGGGGCACCCCTTCAAGAGAAATGGATTTCAAAACATATTCATTTATTTGACAAGGGAATTTTTATTGGCATAGGGGGAAGTTTTGATGTGATTGCCGGGACCGTTAAACGAGCCCCTGTACTATGGCAAAAAGCGAATTTAGAATGGTTGTATCGAATTATAAAACAACCGGTTCGTATCAAGCGATCGATTGCAATTCCACAATTTATCCTTCAAGTGTTTAAAGAGAAACTCAAAGGAACTTCTAAAGAATGAATAATACATTTGTTAAAAGCACACTGATCTTGTCGATTGCGACACTTATTTCTAAAATACTTGGGAGTGTTTTTCGCATTCCATTACAAAATATCGCTGGAGATGAAGTTCTAGGTATTTTCACGCTTGTCTATCCTGTGTATATGGTCGCTTTAACTTTGTCTGTGGCAGGTATTCCAGTAGCAATTTCTAAACTGATTACTGAAGCTAGAGTTAAGAATGATCACGATGGGGTCGACGAAATTTACCGAACGGCATCGGTTTTAACTTTATTATTTGGTGTTTTGAGCTTCTCATTAATTATGATTTTTTCAAACCAAATTGCGAACTTACTTGGGGGTCCAAGCGTTAAACCGGCTTTGATCATAGTGTCGATCACGTTATTAATCGCTCCGTACATGTCCGTTTATCGTGGATATTTTCAAGGGTTTGAAAATATGATGCCGACAGCTGTATCACAAGTCATCGAACAGTTTGTTAGAGTGGGTCTCATCCTCATCCTCGCTGTTGTTTTAGTCGGTAAGAATTACGGCAGTGAATCTATCGCTGGGGGAATTATGATTGGCTCCTCCTTGGGTGCACTCGCTTCGCTCATTTATTTACAGTGGTTGTTTAAGAAAAATCGTAAGAGAATAAATGTGGTTAAACGGCCGCCGTTCTCATTTGGAAATTTCATCAAAACAAGTAAGCTGATTTTACTCATATCACTTCCAATTAGTATCGGTGCAATCACGATGGCACTGGTGAACTTAGTGGACTCGCTAACGATTCCTATGAGCTTATTAAATGCGAATGTTGACAGTAGTAAACTGAATTACTTATACGGAATATATGGTCGAGGTCTTTCGCTCGTACAAATTGTGACTGTCCTGTCAGCCTCATTGGTTTTGCCGTTAATCCCATTGATTACGCGGAAATTAGCGGAAAATGACTTGAAAGCAACAAGGCGAATTATCGAAAAAACTCACTTTGTGTCACATCTTATTTCTTGGCCAGCAGCATTTGGTTTGTTTGCATTGACTGTGCCGCTCAATATTGCATTATTTACGAATACTGAAGGAAGCTATGTACTAGCGGTAATTGGAATCAGCTCAGTCTTTACATCACTTGCGATTTTAGGGACAGGTATACTGCAAGGGATGAATTTAGCAAAACATGCGGCTTATATCGTCGTGGCTGCTGTCATACTGAAAGTTGTAACAAACAGTGTTTTTATAAAACAACTAGGTTTAGTCGGGGCAGCTTATTCAACTTTACTAATTTATATCCTTATATTCTTCATTAACAGTTATGTTATGAATCGCAGAACAACCTTTACAATGTGGTCGAAAAAACATACTATGATCGTTGTTTCGACACTATTGATGGCGACAGTGATTGGCGTGCCAACATTATACTTTGAGGTCGAATTATGGAGTCGGAAAACAGCGTTATTGTATTCAGCAGGTGCAATATTCGTTGGAGTGATTGTATATTTCACAAGTTTAATGGTGACAAACGTCATTGATCGTCAAGATCTATTGAAAATCCCAGTTTTGAAAAATATACTGTTAAAACTAAAAAAGTAATCAGAAGTAAATTGCGAACTTGAAAGGGGAAACAGAAGTACATGTTTAAAAAACCATTGTGGATCATTTTAACAGTATCCTTACTACTCTCGTTGCCAGCCGTTTGGGAACGAATAACAACCGAATGGAATAATAATGTCTATGAATTTATTGTACCGTATGAAGAAATAACAGAACTTGCGATAAGTACGGATAGTGAAACTACCGAAATCATGCGACGTCTAAAAAATGCGGGTGTCCAGTCGATTAGTTTAGAGCCGATTACTTTAGTCGAATTATCACTAATGGGAGATATTGTTATTTTAAGTCCCGAAAGAGTAAGGGAATTTGCTTTGTTTTCAAATGAAATGGATATAGATATGACGCATGGTACTCAAGGTTTCTATATTCATGTACTAAATGAAACAAACTTAACGAGTGATTTAAGTCGTTTTTTTGAGGATAAAGAACTTGAAACAGTATCCATACAAGGTAAAAAAATGCTCTATATTCCTGGTGAAAAAAATGAGGTTTTGGATAAAACACTTAGTTACTCGAATGATACGATTGATGAAATTAAGCAGGCAGGTTTGACATTCATTCCGAGGATTCCAAGTTTGGAAGAGTCTGATGTAGATCGGGTTTTAGAAGAAACCATAGCCCTAAGAGGGAAATCAGGTGGTAGAGTGGTGCCATCGGGCAAGCATGTATTTGGAATGCAAAATCCGAATAAAATCAAAGAAGTTGCTGGGCAACTCGTAGAAGCTAATTATAATGTATACCAGATTGAAGGGCATACACAAGGCGGCTTTAATACATTAGCTTATAGTATGGATATGAATATAATCAGAATGCACAGCATTAATTTAAGTCAGATAGAGAAGCATGCAGTTGCTGTGGATCGGTCTGTTCGTGCTGTAAAGGAACGGAATATCCGTTCTTTGTTTTTACGCTTTGATAAAGAGAATCCAGAAGAAAGTTTAATGAAGGTCGAAAAATATTTACAAGACGTTCAAAATCAAATACCGAAACAGTTTGTCTTAGGCGAAGTGAAACCATTTGATAAATATTCAGTATCGTTATTGAATTACATAACAGCTTTCATTGCACTCATTGCATTTATAATGATTGCAACCGAAAAAATATTTAAAATACGTAAACTAACAATAGCAGTTGGAGTCGGTCTAGCAATTCTATCAATTGCTTATCTTCTATTAGAAGTAATGTTTATTTTAAAAGCATTTGCTTTATTAACAGCTATAGTAACACCGGTATTTGCTGTTTTATGGGTCAAGATGAGTATGGACGAATCGACAAAGAAATCCATTCTGCGCAATTATTTAAGCACAGCTCTCATTGCTTTCATAGGAATTACAATCGTCATATCTTTGTTAAATGGCAATGATTACTTAGTTGGGGTTAATTTGTTTAAAGGTGTAAAGTTATTACTCATTATTCCGATTGTCTTTTTATGTTTATACGTGCTTTATGGCAGTTACAAGAAAATTGCAAAGCAGCCGATTTTATACCTACATGCCGCATTGGCTATTGTTATTTTTGCTTTGGTCGTTTACTATATTGGTAGGTCAGGTAATGCAGGCGTAGCAAGTGATCTTGAACTAACAATTCGACAATTGCTAGAACAATGGTTGTATGCACGACCACGAACAAAAGAATTTCTTATTGGATTCCCTCTTTTTGTACTGGCGCTTTATGTCTACCCGCGTCAGAAAACAATCGGAATGGTTCTACTAATTCCAAGTATTATTGGATTTATATCATTAGTCAACACGTTTACACATATGCATATTCCGCTATATATCTCGCTTTTAAGAAGTGTTTTAGGATTGGCAATTGGGTATGTGTTCGGTTTAATCTTGATTTATATCGTAAAAAAAGCTACGGGCATATATAATCGCTACTTGAAGCAGAGGTGTAAATCTTGAAAGTAGTAATTTCCGGTTATTACGGATTTGACAATATTGGCGATGAAGCAATACTTTATGCAATCATCCAGTCTTTAAGAAAAATGCATCCCGATTTGGAAGTTACCGTATTGTCAAACAATCCAAAAGTGACAGCCGAACGTTATCATGTGAAAGCTGTTGATCGATGGAAGTTGAAAGACGTGGTACGGGCTATTAAGATGAGTGATGGTCTTGTTAGCGGTGGTGGTAGTTTGATGCAGGACGAGACGGGATTTCGTACGATCCCGTATTATGCCGGTATCATCAAAATTGCGAAGTTCTATAGAAAGCCGGTCTTCATTTATGCACAAGGTATGGGACCGTTCAATCATAAGTTGTCACGTTTAATCGTAAAGAACGCTTTAAAAAATACGACCATAACTGTGCGTGACAATGATTCTAAACACTTGTTGCAACAAATAGGTATAAAAGAGAGCATCGATATTGTACCTGATCCAGTATTAGGAATTGACCTTGTTCAACAATCGAGTGAGTGGTTTACAAGTCAGCAGTTTACTAAGCCAGTCGTTACGGTATCTGTTCGTGACTGGCCAACAACGAACACGTACAAACAAAAATTAGCACAGGCACTTTCCTTCATTGGAAAGCAAGGCTATCAAATTGTGTTCATACCGATGCACGGTACGTATGATTTAACCACATCTAAAGAAATTGTCAATCTTATGGATAGTGAAAGTAAAATCGCGCCGCATGATGCATCTATTCACGAGAAAATTGCAATGATTAATGAATCCGAAGTATTAATTGGGATTAGGTTACACGCTTTAATTTTTGCTGCAGTTGTGAACACACCGTTTCTACCCTTATCCTACGATCCTAAAATCGATTCATTTTCCGAAATATGTGGACAACCACTCGTAGGAAGTATTGAAAAAGATGATTGGGATACGGAAGATTTAACAAATATGTTCACTAAAATGACAAATGATCTTGAAGAAGAAAAAAGGCGATTAGGTGCTGAAGTTTCTCATTATAAAGAAGAAGCGCAAAACACAGCCCAAGCAGCACTAAAGGTTTTTAAAAGTAAAAAGGAGAGTTAGACAAAACGAAAGTCTCGCTTTCTCGTTTACTGGGAATGATCTAACAGTAGAACGAATCTGTAAGGGGTTTCAAACTATTCTATCTTTGGAGGGACAACTAAGAAAATGAAATTCAAAAAAACAATTATTTTTCAAATGATCATCGTCTTAGCGCTTAGCCTTATGATTCCGTTTCAACCAACACATGCTGCATCCCTAACTGATATACCAGCTGATGTCCAAAAAGAGGTTAACAATCTTATTCAAAGAGGTATTATTTCTGGGTATCCGGATAATACATTTAAACCGGACAATAAAGTTACACGTGAAGAAGTGGCATATATGATTGGAAAAGCTTTAAACTTAAAGGAAGACTTTCGAAAACCTAGTTTTTCAGATATTAACCCGAAGTCATTTGGTTCAGGTTATATCGCCACGGCAGTTGAAAACGGGATTATTTCGGGACATACGGATGGAACATTCCGCCCAAAAGATAAAATAACTCGTGGGCACATATCCATTATGCTGGAAAGGGCCTTTGAATTAAAAGGGGTAAATACCGCTGTTTTTTCAGACGTATCCCCAAAGGATAAAAATCTTTATTCGGCAGTAGATGCATTGTACTCAAATGGAGTCAAAACTGCACTTGGAAATGGTCTTTTTAAACCGAACGAAGAGATCAATCGAGCTGAATTTAGTGTTTTGGTAGCAAGAAGTATAAATCCTACATATCGACAAGAAGTAAAAGTGAACGAGTATGTTGTTAATCTTGAAGGTACAACATTAAATGTGCGCTCAGGCCCGGGAATGGAACATGCTGTCGTTGGTAAATTGACTAACAACACAAGAGTCCTGACGACAGGTTCTAATGACATATGGCAATACATGCAAACGGCATCGGTAAATGGATTTGTTCATAAGGATTATTTAGTTAGCGCAAATGGTGATGAGTCGATTGAGGCTGAACTACCAAATAAGCCAGAACTACCAAAACGTCACATCGCAATCGATGCTGGTCACGGTGGGTATGATCCAGGCGCAGCTGGTAACGGTTTAGTTGAAAAGATAGTCACGCTTGAGGTTGCTAAGAAGGTCGAAAAGTTATTAGAAAAAGAAAATGTTAAAGTTAAAATGACGCGTGAAAGTGATGTATACGTTGGTTTAGAAGAACGCGTAAATATTGCTAGTAAAGCAAATGTAGATGCATTCGTTAGTATTCATATGAACTCATTTTCAAATGGCAACGCAAGTGGAACAGAAAGTTTTTATAGATTAGCGAACGTATCTACAAAAGTGAGCGATAGTAAACAACTGACAACATTCATTCAAAATCGGTTGTATAAAGCTTTAAACACGACGAATCGCGGTGTGAAAACAGCGAATTTTGCGGTTCTCCGCACGACTTTTCCATCGACACTAATTGAGTTGGCGTTTATTTCAAATAAATCTGATGCAGGGAAACTGGGGTCAGAACAATATCAAGACATTTCTGCTCAAGCAATTACGGCGGGTATTATGGATTATTACAGATGGAAAGAAAGATAACTAGATAGATAACTAGTTAATAAGAATGAACCGTCTTCTCTTAGAGATTCTAATGAGAAACGGTTTGTTTTTTTATACAGCAAGAAAGAATTTGGAGTATTTTGTGGGATAAGAAAGATAAATTGGTTTTGAAAATACTGATCACGAGGAGGTTGTGTTATGAAGAAAAAGTCGTTTTTAATAATTGTATTTACATTTTTACTTGCTCTTATATCCTTTACAACAACAGATACAGTTGCACAACAAAATCAACAAGAGAGAATCATAGTTACTTTTAAAGAACGTATAAATTATGAACTACTAAACAATGAAGAAATTGAAATACATCATACTTTTTCCAACTATAACGCTGTCGCCATAACAGTAACTGAAGAAGTCAAACAACAACTTCGACAACATCACACTGTAAAAACAATTGAGCCAGATTCAGTCATTTCTACTAATATGCAAATCGTAGATTGGGGCTTTACAGAAGTAAACGCATCTGAATCGCATAAGTTGGGTTTTACAGGTAAAGGAATTAAAATTGGCATCATTGATTCAGGTATCGACAAAAACCATCCAGACTTAGAAGTTGCCGGTGGGATTTCATTTATCGGTTCACCGACTGATTATCATGATGATGATAATGGTCACGGCACACATGTCGCTGGTATCATCGCAGCGCGAGATAATGATTTTGGTACTATTGGTATTGCACCAGAGGTAGAATTGTACGCGATAAAAGCAATGGGGAACGACGGACTCGGAAATAACTCGGATGTCATTCAAGGGATTGAATGGGCTGTTGCTAATAATCTTGATATTATTAATTTAAGTATTACAACACAACAAAAATCCATCATTATGGAATTAGCGATTAACAATGCGTATGAACATGGCTTATTGATTGTCGGCGCAGCAGGCAATCAGTTAATAGACTTCATTGAACCGGTTGACGTTCTTTATCCAGCACGCTTTCCGGCGGTTATAGCTGTTGGTGCGATTAATAAAAATGGTGATAAATCCGATTTTTCGTATTACGGGAATTCATTAGAATTCGTTGCGCCAGGTGAAGAGGTTTTTAGCACGTACATTCAAAATCCAACAAAAAAACCATATGCAACGAGTAGTGGCACGTCTATGGCAGCTCCATTTGTAACAGGAATTGCAGCTTTATATAAAGAAGCATATCCGTTGTTAAACAATAAACAAATACGCTCACTTATGCAGAAAGATGCAATGGATTTAGGGGCACTGGGAAAAGATTCACAATTCGGGTACGGGCTGGTTCAAGCGCCTAAAAGTGTAGTTGAAATTGCTTTTCCCGACCTTGAACCGAATTCATGGAGTGAACAGGCGATTATGACTTTATATAAGGAAGGGATTATTAGCGGTTATCCAGATGGGAATTTTTATCCAAGTAAACAAATAACAAGGGCAGAAGCAATTACGATGATCAGTCGCACACTACATATAGAAGGAACTCGCCGACCGACCATTTTTAACGATGTCTCTCAGGAGCATTATGCTTCTGGTTATATTGCGCAAGCAAGTGAACGTGGAATCATCAGAGGTTATACAAACGGTGATTTTGGTCCAAGTGATTTAATGATAAGAGCAGATACGGCTGTCATGTTAGTAGAAGGTTTCAATTTAACTAAAATCGCAACCTCACCATTTCCCGATGTAAAAGAAGCACAATACTTTACTGAGGCGATTCATATTTTAAAAGGAATGAATATCGCAACAGGTTTTCCTGACGGCACCTACCAACCTACGAAAAAGATTACAAGGGCAGAATTTGCATTGCTTTTGGCTAAAGCGGCAGAAAAAAATGAAACGAGTAAAATTCATTGAATTATTTAACGGCAACTAAACCTTACAAATGTCTTATGAATAGCACAAGATATGAAGATGACGTGGAAAATAGGGACACTAGATTAAAAGATAAGAGGAAATGATAGGTAATAGATAATTAGAGGTGATATTATCTAGCGAATGTAGTATAGTGTTAGTTGGTGAGGATATATGTCTACTGAAAGTAAACTACTCAACGAAACTATTGACTAGTTTATGAATGTCACGTATACTCGTACTATAACTATATTGTTATTGTTATAGTGGTTTGCTAGTCTTGTTATAAGGATCTGAAAGATTTGATACGAGGTTTACCTGGTAGCAAAATACTTTCGAGACACGAATAACACTACTTCTAGCAAAAAGTTTTACTATCTAAAGGAGGAACAAGACACATGACGAAGAATTCAAACAAGCGTAAATTTTTGGTATCATCAATAACAGCAACAATGGTAGCTGCAGCAGTAGCACCAGTAGCAGGTTTTGCTGCAACGCCGGCGTCATTCCCAGACGTTCCAGCTGATCACGCTTATGCAGGTGCGATTACTGATATGGCAAAAGCTAACATTATCAAAGGTATGCCTAACGGTAACTTTGACTTAGGTGGAAAAATCACACGTTCACAAGCAGCACAAATGGTTGCAGGTCTACTTGACTTGAAAACTGGTGAAGAAGCTAATGCAACAGATTTCACAGACGTTAAAGGCAATGCATGGTATACAGGTGCTATTAACTCATTAGTAGCTTAGAAAATTGTTGCTGGTCAAACGGCAACAACATTTGCTCCAGATGCTAAAATTACGCGTGGAGAATTAGCAGTATTACTAGTAAAAGCTTACGGTTTAGAAAAAGTAAATGTTGATAACGTTGAATTACCATTCACAGACGTTGCTGAAGGTATGTTTTATGAAAAATCAATCAAAATCTTGCACAGCGAAGGTCTAATTAAAGGTCAATCAGCAACTAAGTTTGGTCCTAAAGAAGATATGAAGCGCGGCGACTTTGCATGGTTATCTGCTAACCTTGATTATGTACACGGTGAAAAACTACCTAAGCCTGTAGAAGAAGTAGTAACAGCAACTAAAGTTGTTTCGGTAAGTGCGACTAACCTTAAAGAAGTTACAGTAACATTTGATGGTAAAGTTGAAGCAACTGAAGATAACTTCTTAATTGATGGAGTAGCTGTACATGAAGATAATTTCAAATTATCTGATGACAAAAAAACAGTTACACTTTTCAACGCTGCCACTCCTAAACAAGGACAAAAAGTTAAAGTTGCTGTTCAAAACATAGCGAATATCGATACTAAACTATATGATGTAGTTGTTAGCGACAGTCAATTACCTCAAGTAGCATCAGTAGAAACTGTTGGTAATGAATTAGTGAAAATTACTTTCACTGAACCAATCGCTACTGGTACTGCCTCAATTAGCAATTTCAAAATTAACAATGCTGTTCGTAGTGGTGCTGTTACACTTTCGAATATGAATAAAACAGTTAACATCGCTTTAAGTTCTCCACTTGCTGATGGTGAATATACTTTAGTTGTTGACCCTACAAATGTTAAAGACTTTGCTGCATATAGCATTGGTTTAAATGAATCTAAATTTACAGTAACAAAAGATGCAGCTCTACCAGGTTACACTGTAGTTTCTTCTACACAACAAGAAGTGAAAATTAAATTTGATCGTGAAGTTAAAGCAGTTTCTCCGGCAGATATGGATCTTTATTGGACTAACAATGGTACTAAACATTACGCTACAGAAAGTCAATCAACATTAGATCCTTCTGTATGGACTTTCTCATTTACAGAAGGTAATCGTTTGCCATCTGGAGAAAACACTTTGAAAATTGATAAAGTTGTAGACTTCTCTGGAAATTCTAAAGTAGATTATGAAGTAAAAGTTAATTCAACTGTTGATACAGTTCGCCCTGAGTATCAATCTGTAAAACAAGTAAATGCAAGAACTCTTGAATTTAAGTTCTCTAAAGCTGTGGAGTTGAATGTAGCTAACTACACTGTAACTGATTCTAAAGGTGTAGCACTTGGTAAATCTGGTGTAGCATATAAAGGTACAGATAAAACTACTGTTGTTTTAACTCTTACAAGTGATATCAGAGCAGATCGCAATCCTTATAGCATTACTATTAAAGATGTGATTGACACAACATACCTTAAAAACAAAATTACGGATACTACTGTATCTTTAGATACAGAAGATAAAGTTGCTCCTACAGTTGTTGGAAATGCTGTTCGTAGTGGTAACATTATTTCAATTACTTTCAGTGAAGATATTAATCAATCAGAAGTTGATTTAAGCAATTTCCGTTATTCAACAACTAATGGTTCAACTTTTGAAACTTTACCTGCAACTTCTTATATCGAATTTGTCGGTACCAAGACTGTAAATATTACTTTACCTGCTAATTTTGGTCCAAGTAATTCATTAACAGCTGCATCATTACTAGGGGGTTCTAACTTCTACGTTGTAGATGTTAAAGACTTGGCTGGTAATAAAAATGTTGCAAAAACTCTTACAGTAGCTAATGCAGCAGCAACAGTATCTGCTGGAACTGTAATGGCACACGATACGAAAACGCTATACTTTGAACCCTCAGTTGCTTTAGCGAACGTATTTAATGGTGATTTTGTAGTAACTGCTGGATCTAAAACTCTTAAAGTAGCTAATGCAGAGTTAGTTACTGCTGACGATGATGTAAACAAATTAGCTAAAACAGGCACTGGTCATGACTTAACAGGTGTAGCTGTAGGAGATCAATTAGTTAAAATTACTTTAGAAGATGCATTAAATGCTGATGGGAAATACACTGTTGATGGAACTTCGACAGCAGTAACTATTTCTACTAAAACTGGAGTAGATGTTACTAAATCTGCATTAGGAGTTCCATTGTCTATCACTAATGCATCAGTAACTGATAAAATCGTATCTGCTGCACCAGTTAAGGCTAACTTTAGCTTTATCAATGCTGCGACTGATAAATTAAACATTACATCTGCATTTATTACGAATGAAAATGTAAAAGTAGAATTCTTAGTTTCAGCTTCATCTGATGTTAGTGCTTTACCAGCAACAGTTGCTAATCCTTATTCAACATTCGGAAATTCTGGTGTAGGAACTGTATTCACAGTTGGTACTACAACAGAAGCTACAGTTACTCCTACAATTGGGGATAAATTGTATGTACGTTACATTGATGTTAACTTGAATACAACAGCATGGGTAAATATTGATCAAGATCGTGCATTAGCACCTTCTGCAACATTTACTTATGCTACTAAAACTATTGGTTCAGTGACAGATGTTCATGAATACAGCGTTGATAACGGTACTTGGGTAGCTGTACCAACTGGTGCTACATCAGTTGTTTTAGCTTCTAATCCATCTACAAACGTTAAAGTTAGAGTAGCAGCTACTGCTACACTTCCCGCTAGTGATACGCAAACTATTACAATTGGTTCTGTTTTAGCAGCACCAACTGGAGTTGCAATTGCAGCTGCTACTATTACTACAGGCGCTACTAAGTTAACTGGTGTAGCAACAGACGGTACAGTAGAATATAGCATTAATGGCGGAATCTTTGTTAATATCGCTAATGCTGCAGCTGCTGATGATATTGCTGTAAACGTTGGAGACTCAATTGTTGTTAGATATGCGGCAGTTAATTCAACACCTCCAAGTAATACAACAGCTCCTATTATTGTTGTTGCTGGAAATTTAAAACCATAATATAAACATCAAGTGCTAGTCACTCATACAATTCAGACATGGTTCTGACAACTGAGTACTACACCAAAGAATACAAGCCCTTCGACTGAATAATCGGTTGAAGGGCTTTTCTTGTGTTGGGATTGAATTTTTGGGTACCTGTGCATAAAACTATTCTGACTATACACTACAATTACATATTTATTCGGTATATACATAAAAAAGTGTTGATTTTGCATGTATATACAATTGGTTGAATTGTTCGTTGTTTTTTCATGCACAGGTACCATAAAAAAACAAGTACGAAATTACAGCCTTCCAATCGGGCAATCGGTTGGAAGGTTTTTTTCATGTTAACTAATAGTTTAAGTAGTTTGAAACAAGCTGTGTAAGGCAGGTTATTCAACATAGACATCCTTTTTTAAGCTTTCTTTCAATAAAAATTGAATTATTAACATTCCTCAGTATTCACATTGCCAAAATAATTATATAATTAACCTAGGAAAATGAGTTTTAAGGTCGATTTTTGACTGATCGCTATATACTTTGTCTCGTTCTTGCCTGATATTTAATTAACCGATAAGATCGAACAATTCTACAACATCCTGATTAGGTATTTGATCAAGCATTCGTTCTAACTCTTGAAAAATAGAAAGAGGAGATGTTATGAATAGTTTTTGGAAAATCATTTTTATTATGGTGATTAGTTTGGATGTCTTACTTGGTATGGATGGAAGTTTAGTATCCAATAAGGCGATGGCTTCCGCAGATAACTTGGCTTTAAATAAACCAGTTGCTAGCGATTCGACATTATCAACCTTATATCCAACTGCAAATGCTGTCGACGGGAATGATTCTACTTTTTGGTTTAGCAGTAACGGCGCGGCATTCCCTAGATTTTTGAGTGTAGACTTAGGAGAAATGACAACGATTGGTAGATGGACGCTTACGACATATATTCATAGAAATGCAGATTACGAATTGCAAACGAGTATAGATGGGGTAACTTATACCTCTATTATGGACAATGCAGGTACTTCAGTAACTTCTAATTTAAGTAATCACACAAATATCACGCTCGATCACCCCATAACAAGCCGTTATATTAGAGTATTATTTACAGCCAATGTTGACAATACTACTTTGTCGAGCCAAATAAGTGAATTTGGTTTGTATGCACCCGCAGCTCCTGACGCTCCTTTGAGTGTGATTGCTGTCGCTGGAAATGGAAAAGCGGAGATCAGCTTCAACGCAGGGGGAAGTACTGGTGGAAGTGCGATTACGAACTATACAGTAACGTCGTTGCCGGAAGGAATTACAGCCACGGGGTCCAGCAGTCCGCTTACCGTTACTGACTTAACGAATGGCACGCCATACACATTTACGGTTACAGCGACAAACAGCATAGGCACTTCAGTGGGGTCTGATCCTTCCAGTACTATCACACCGAAATCAAATAATACTACCTTAAATTCTTTTGATTTAAGCGACATTACTCTCAACCCTTCTGTAAGCGGAAATGTGTACGACTATATAGGGACAGTACTTAATAATGTTTCTGACACCACGGCTACGTATGTAACTGATGATAGTCAAGCGACGGTTGTGTTACATCTCAATGGGACGCCAGTTAACAATCCGATTAATCTAAGTGTGGGATCAAATATCATTAGCTATGTTGTGACTGCGCAAGATGGAACGAAGAAAACCTATACAGTCAATGTTACACGTCCGCAGTTGATAGATGCTATCGTCGTTTCAAGCGTTGGGGCAACAATGTACGTCGGAGAATCTCTTCAGTTTAATGCAAATGTAACTCCTATCAATGCAACGGATCAAACCTTTAGTTGGTCGGTCATTCCTGGTACAGGTGCAGCAACGATTAATGCTGACGGTATACTCGTTTCAACTCAAGCTGGGACGATTACAGTTCAGGCAACATCTCATGATGGATCCGGTGTTGTAGGGGGGAAAGTCGTTACCATCAATAATCGCCCCTCCGGACACGATAATAACCCGACACCAATTGTTCCTAAACCAATTGACCCTACACCTATATCGGAATTGTTCAATTTAAGTGTAGGGAAAGGTGATGTCAATGTTGTTAAGTACATTGAGACACTCGTTCAAGAAGCAAATAGAACTTCAATTACAAACAACTTTTCGGATGCAAAAGGTCATTGGGCTGAAAAAAGCATTGACACTTTCTTAAAGTTACAAATGATCAAAGGATACAGCGATGGAAATTTCAAGCCGGATAGTAAGATCACTCGTGCTGAATTTGCAGTGATCCTGGGTATTGTGTTCGATATTAAGGGGATTGAGAATGCTGGACCTGCATTGAGGGATATTGGGAACCATTGGGCAAAAGGCTCAATTGAGAATCTTACAATGACTGGAGTAATCACGGGGTATGAGGACGGTACGTTTAGGCCGAATAATACGATTTCCCGCGAGGAAATGGTTGCCATGCTGGCGCGGATCTTGAACCTTAACAATGCATCGAAGGACAACACAAAGGGCGATTTTGATGACTTGGAGGGATCATTTGCAGCAAATGAGATTAAAGCTGCAGTACAAACTGGTATTATCAATGGCCAATCAGATGGAAAGTTTAATCCTAAGAACAACGTCACACGTGCACAAGCTCTAACTAGTATTCTAAATGCGTTGAAGCTCCATCCGCAATTGGCGACACTGTTGGATTCGCTTAACTAAAAATATTTATTCTAAAATAAAAGAGAAGTGTATAAGAAACTGTAGCTTACAGAATAAACACATGAAAAATCCTTTGTTTATTTGGTAGCAACTGTTGAATAATTAATATCATAAATGGGCCTTAATGGGGTCCTTTTTTTATGGAGTCCGAAACCTGAATTATTCACAGGATTCCCTAAAGAACGTCTAAATACTTGTGATAGCAATTTTTTCAGTTACCTGTGCATGAAAGTATTCCGACTGTACACTACAATTACATATTTATTAGGTATACACTCAAAAAGGTGTCGGTTTTGCATGTATATAAAATTTTTTGAATTGTTCGTTGTTGTTTCCCACACAGATGCCCTAAAATCAGACGGGAATTTGTACTGATTGTTGACGATGTAGCTTGTGGAGAGTTATTTTCTCTATTGGCTGATTATGTCAAAACCCTACGAAACATGCTATAATAAACATAATTATCCGATTTGATAATTACGCACTAATAGAGAGAATAATACAAGTGGTGTATTAAAGTTTGTACTAATTCGATACAATCCACGATAGGGGAATAATAAGTGAGAATTAAGAACAAGGCATTTGCGGCACTATCGATAGTACTATTATTGGGTAGCTCACTAGGGTTGATTAACGTTTCTGCAGCGGAAGAAGAAAAGTCCGAGGAAGTTAAAAGTCATGGAGTTACGTTCACAGATGTCCCAAAAAATCATTATTCATTTGACGCAATTATGTACCTAGCTGAAAACGATATTATTTCAGGATACGGCAATGGCAAATTTGGGTTTCAGGATAATGTGACACGTGGACAAGTGGCCGCACTTATATCGCGTTATTTGAAATTAGACACGAGTAAAGTGACTACTAATCCGTATGCAGATGTAAAAGATACGATGTTTGAAAAAGAGATTCTAGCAGTGTCTGAACTCGGCTATATGGGCGGAATAGCTGCAAATATATTTCATCCAGATGGTGTGCTCACACGTGAGGAAATGGCGGCTGTTTTAACAAGGTTATTTGGTTTAAAAGTGAAAACAGACGACTTGTTTTGGGACATGAAAAAAGGACACTGGTCAAGTGAAAGTGTACAAGCATTATATTCAAATGGCATCACATTTGGTTCAGGAGATAATACATATATACCAACTGGCAAAGTGACAAGAGAGCAGTACGCCGAGTTCTTATATCGTAGTATTAATTTAGATAAGAATTATGTGGCAAAACCAATTCCTGTGAATCCGGCAGAAAAGCCGAACCCGGAGAAACCTGAACCTAAACCCGAACCTGAACCGACGCCCCCGGATATCTATGTTAATGGTGAAAAAGTGGATTATCCTGTCAAACCAATTATTAGAAATGGAGCTACACTAGTTCCAATTAGAGAAACGTTTGAGGCAATGGGAGTAGAAGTAGTCTGGAATCAAGAAGAAGGATCTGTATATGCAACCAAAGGCAATCAAGATATAAAGTTACAGATTGGTTCTAATAGAGCATGGATTAATAATAAAGAAATTGATTTACAAGAGGCACCCATTGTTTATGAAGGCAAAACAATTATTCCCTTACGTTTCGTTGGTGAGGCATTTAATGGAAAAGTTTATTATGATAATGAAGTAAATGAAATCTATATCATCATGCCAGAGATTACCTCTGATTTTCTAGAAAAAGAACAGAGTCTTATTTCGAATATTCAAGATGCAAGTAATATACAAATAGTGGGGAATAGAAGATTAATGTTAAGCGATAATCCAGAGACATTAGATTTGAATACCATTAAAGAAAACAATGCTACGTTATGGAATGACGTTATTAGTGAAAATAAAGAGTCAATAGAACATCGTGTATTTGGTTGGCACACCAATCAATTTGACAGTGATATAACAGTTGGCATTACAATTGAAAATCTATCTGAAACGAACACAATTGAATTAATGGAACTAAAAGGAGTTCATAAGATCAGTGCCAGAAATTATAGGTATGAAGTGGGCCTTCCGGTTGCAAAAGCTGTTTTAAATGATCAGTTGAGTGAGAAATTTATAAATAGTGATAGCCAAGACATCGTGTTAGATTCATTTACCTTAAAACCTCGAGACATGCTTGGCTTTCTAAATGACTTTACTGTTATTAAATCTTCAGGTACCGGAGAATTGAATTATATAATTAGAACGGTTGTAACGCTGGATAATAGCATCCTGACAGATATCAAATCCATTCCGGTCCCGCTTGATTTTATTAGACGACATCCAAGAGGTGTATGGAGTAGTTCTGAAATCATGACTACATTTCCTGTTTATGACGTAGGTGAAGGTTCTGAAAGATCATATAATATATCAAATGGTTTGACAGACAACTTGTTCAACGAATCCACAAGCTTAGTAAAGAACGCAGAGTCTTTAGCTAACAGGGGACACTTCGGTGCAGTTTATACTGTTAAAATACCTTATGTTAATAAAACAAACGAAGATAAAAAGATTAGAGTACGTGTTGGTAGTAGGGGTGGCGTATATACCGGCGTGGTTAAAACAGAAAATGGTGTTTTAAATATACCAACTTTAAATCCTATGATAGATGTCGTTAATGTTTTAGAACGAAAAGTTACAGATGAAAAAGGATTTATAGAACTTAAGTTTATGCACGCTGGAGGGTCTGATTTACCTATTGCAATTAGTATAGATATTTTAGAATGAAACACATTACACTAAGATTTCTGTGCAACACTGAATTAATACACTAGTCAAAACGATGGAGAAGTGAATGAAAGAGATTGTCCTCTAACCATGAGATTGGTTGGGGGGCTTTTTCTGTTTTAGGGAAAGAACGGAGGTCGTTGGAATCATTTAATGCAAGAGGAAAAAGCTAAGGAATACTGTATTGTAGCGATTCATACAGCGATGGTCTGTACAATATATGGTGATGTTTTACAGGAGTTATTTGAATTCGATGGTTCGATGATAGGCTATCAATTATTGAAGGAATAAATTATTCAGTGTGTGGAACTAGTAAACTTCCAAAGACCAAATTAATAGTAAGGTTAAAATTGAGAATGTATGGTAAAATAGGAGGGTATGTGAATGTTCTAATAAATAACATGAATTATAGGGAGGAAATAACATTGAAAAAGTATTCAAATTCTTACCAGAAACTTTTTAAAGCTACACTTGCAGCAACCGTCGCTACGGGGGCTTTCGTTGCAGTTGTTCCAACGTTTGCAGATGCAGCAGCACCAACTCTTAAAGATCTAGAGAAAGGACAATACTTCTACCAAGACGTATTACAATTAGTAGAACGCGGGGTTATAGTAGGGTTCCCTGACAGTACATATAAGCCGTATCAAGAAGTTACCCGTGGCCAAGCGGCAATAATACTTGCTAACGTCTTAGACTTGGATACAAAAAACGTTAAAAACCCAGGTTTCACTGATCTAAAAGTAACGGATAATTACTATGGTGCAATTGCAGCACTAGCGCAAAAAGGGATCATCAATGGGTTCCCTGATGGTACATTCGGACAAGAAAAAACTTTGAAACGTTCTGAAATGGCGACAATCATCACGCTTGGCTTTGAATTCGAAGGAGAAGCTCTGACGGATAAACGCTTTAAGGACGTTGATGCTAAAGCTCCATATGCGGGATATGTTCAAACATTACTAACAAACAACATCACAGCAGGAACAACTGCCACAACATTCTCACCAAATGCACCCGTTCTTCGTGGACAAATGGCATCATTTGTTGTCCGTAGTGAAACAGCTGCTCAAGAGAAGGCGGAAGTTATAAGCGTAACAGCAGATTCAGTAGAGTTGTCAACTGGAACTTACAAACTTTCAGAAGACTTACAAACTCTATTTAACACTTCTAACCAAGCAGCCCTTAAAGGTGCAGTAATTAAATTTAAGACAGTAGACGATGTAATTACAAAGGTGAAATCTATCGAAATCAATGCAAGTGGAGACGCTAAAAACAACGTTGTACTCGACGGTAAAAAATCTACATTTGTAGGAAATATAGTTATTAACGGCGACTACGTTAATTTGAATAACTTAACGATTAACGGTAGTTTGGAAATCGGAAAATCAGTGGGTCACATCTTCAAAGCTGATGGTGTTACAGTTAAAGGAGCAACAAATGTTTCCGATAAAACTGTGGCTAGTGCATTAGCAAAAGTCGCTTCAAATATATCCGGAAATACAGGACTTTCAACAGCTGCAGCAGCAGAATCGGCGGCACAAATTATTTTCCATAACTCGGTACTTGGCGCTGTAAACCTATCACAAACGGGTGCTGTTACACTTGAATTAAGAGGAACGACAAAAGTTGGAGCGGTTACAGTATCATCCAACGTCAATTTAGTAGCGGATAAAGGAATTTCAATTCCATCGGTAACAATAATGACCGGCGCATCCAACATCAAAATTGATGGTAATGTCGTCAGCTTAACTATCAGCACACCAAACTCGAACCTTACTTTAGGAACTAACGCAAAAATCGGCAACATCGTCCTACCTAAAGGCGCAAAAGTAGAAGATTTGATTAAAAACTACAGCGCAGTCAAAGGCAACATCGGCGAAATCGACGGAGTAACAAACCCTGATGCGAAACCGGTAGCACCATCACCTGGTGGCGGTGGTACTGTTGTAGCTCCACCTGCTGCTAATCTAACTGGAGAACAATTGTTGAATAATCAACTTCGCGCGTACTTGAATAAAGGCGAGGGTGTTATAAAGAGTTTAACGGGAAATACATTCACTGTAGATACTACGGGAAATAAGAAACTTGGTGATTTCACCACGGATGCAACTACCGTATTTAATGCGTTTAAGTCAAATACAGTAGTTTCGACTGCTGCTGTAACTTATAAACTAACAATTAATGGAGATAATTTTGATATAACTTCACAACAGTCAGTGAATAACAATGTCATTAATTTTGATGACATGATTACTAAGGCTCTAGTGAAAGTTAATGCTGTAGTATCTGGAGAAGATATTTCAAAAGAAACTCCAATAGATTTCTTAAATGGAAAGTCTATCGAATTTACGGTAACAGGTACAATTGATGGCAAAGCCTTTGCAGACACGTATACATTCTCATTCGAATAAAATA
Organism: Sporosarcina siberiensis; assembly: GCF_042681925.1. NCBI lineage: Bacteria > Bacillati > Bacillota > Bacilli > Caryophanales > Caryophanaceae > Sporosarcina > Sporosarcina siberiensis. Next base: position 167,752 of record NZ_JBHUGI010000034.1, on the reverse strand, counting down.
ATCTAAGATCCTTTTCACGTCATCTAATTCAACCCTTCAATCGAGTATTCGACTGAAGGGTTTTTTTCCTGAAACAGGTACCCCGTAGAATCCATTCACTCTAGATACCTGTATGTAAAGTTATTTTGACTATACAATCCAATTACATATTTATTCGAAATATACTGAAAAACTCCTCGTATTTGTATGTATATGCAATTGCTTGAATTGTTTGTCGTTTTTTTCTTGCACAGCTATCTCACAAATTCAATTGGTTTGTAGTATAGTAGAGTTAGATTGAGTTGAGGAGGAGAATTATGAAAAAATATAGTAGATTTGTTATTTTACCTTTAATTTTTTGTTTCGTTTTTGCTTTAGGGAGTCATAGTGTTAATGCTGCATCTGTAGCACAAGTATACGTACAAGGTGGGGTATCAATATACATAGATGGTCAAAGACAAGAGTATAGTTATCAGGCAGATGTGGAAAAAGGAACAACGCTTACACCTCTAAGGGGAATTTTTGAATCATTGGGAGCTAGTGTAAACTGGAACTCGAAAAGCCAAACAATAGAGGCTCATAAAGGCAATACGAAAATTTGGCTGAAGATTGGATCTAGAAATGCAAAAGTGAATGGGAAAACGGTAACATTATCTGTTCCCGCTAAAGTACAATACGGAAGAACGCTTGTACCTCTAAGATTTATTAGTGAGGCATTGGGTGAAAAGGTTCAGTGGGATAGTTCTACTCGATCTATATATATTGGGAACTTACCTACACTAGGTAAGTTGGTGTCAGCAGTTCCAACAGGAGCAAGTGTAGTAGAAAAGGGTATAGGCTTCACTAATTATTCATACACCAAATCTCTTCCTGGCGGAGGAAAAATCACTGAAGTACTTGTCTTCATCCCTGATTATGGAATTCCGGGAAGAACTAAGGTCTCAATAGTCGCGTATGACCACGAGGGAAACTTTCTCTTGGGCGGAAAATATAGCTCAGAAGAATATATTGAGTCCTACACCTTCATGGGCAAACGTCCTATCTTAGGTGATGATGACTTCTATGAGATTAACTTACTAGCATCACAATTCTTGGAGGCATATGGACTTTGATCATGGATTGATGCTGGTCTACTTCAAAAAGTAAATCCGAGGAGATTTCACCTGAAACCGGAACTGTTCCCTGTGGATAAATTTCATTACAAAGATTGAAATAAGCTGTCTTAATTTGGAGTAAACTGAAAAGGATCTCTTAATTGAGATCCTTTTTCTTTGGGTAGTTATAACTGGATACATGGAAAAGAACTCTTCCATATCCTATTGTAATGTAATGTTTACTGTGTTCGTTTTCGAATCAAACATAACGGTTCCGTTTAATGCCTGTATTACAGAAGTGGTTGGAGCATAAAAACGTCCCTTATCAATTTTAGCCTCAGCTGATAGAGTGATTGATTGACCATTTAATATCGCATGTTTACTACTAGCCTTCAAAACTAGCACATTGCCACCATTTGTAACTGTCAGTGTCGATGTCGTTCCATTAAAAGAAACGGATGCTCCTAGTGAAGTGAAAACTCCGCTAACAGGAATAAACGACCTGCCCTCAGTGAGATATCCTGTTTCGGTTAATTTGTTACTATTGACCGAAACGCTAATGGATGTTTTTGAAGGAGCCTTTGGTGTAGTCAAGATAACCGTTCTACTTGAGCTATCCCATTTCACATTAATACGGAGTGATTCACTTACAAATCGAGTAGGGACAAAAGTAACGCTTTGATAGATTTTTGGAGCTACTTCTAGAACAGTCGAACGGCCATTAACCATTGCTTGCTTGGAACCGATTTTTAACTGAACGGTATCGCTCTTTTTGGTAGCGGTTATTGAAGAGGTGGCAGCTTCCCAACGAACGGTAGCTCCAAGTTCTTGGAAAATCGAACGCATTGGAACTAATACACGGCCATTCTCAATAATTGCATTTTCACTTGTTGTGATTTCTTTTCCATCAAGCATTACCTTAACCGGAGGTGTTGGCCGGTATCCTTTTTCTATAGCTATGTCATTGAATGACTTTGAAGAAGTTAAAATAACTACATTTGTCCCTGTTTGTACACGATCAAACAGCCAGTGAACATCTTCGTTATGCATCCGAACACAGCCGGCACTAACATACTCTCCAATGGAACTTGGATTATTATTGCCATGAATCGCGTATGTAGTGCCATTGGTCCCGCGTACTTTTAAGCCAAGCCAACGATTCCCTAATGGATTCTCTGGACTTCCGCCTGGAATCCCCCCGGAATAATAAGGTCGATTTTTAATTTTATTCACAATTGGAAATGTCCCTTCTGGTGTTAGCTCCTTAGAGCGTCCCGTTCCGACCGGGAAAGTTCGAACTAACTCGCCATCTTCGAAAAAGGCCAGTTGGTTATTTGACTTATTAATAATAATAAGCTGACTTTCTGCTGCATTCGTCTCTTTAGGAACGAAGATTAGGAAAATAGCAACCATAAATAATAGAAGATATCTTTTCATTTGCCCACCTCAATTTCTATAATTATACTAAAAAAAGTAACTACTCTTTCTTACCATTATAGTAAATTCTCCCTACAAATATCATTACAGTTCCGATAATGTTTGTCAATATAAATATATTTATAACCTTCCGAATATTCACCCAAGGAAGAAAAATACCTTTCCTTTTGCCTAGGTTACTAGTAATATGTAGATAGATGTATTATAAAAAAACGGGTAGAAAGTTGTGTTTTGTTGTAAAGTTGTTGCTGATTTGGAATATCAAAAAATAAAAGGAGTTTAAAACATGCCGAAGAAAATAATAGCCTTATTTATAGCGGTTATATTCATATTACCTGTAAATATTGGAAATGCGATGGAGTTTCCAAAGGAGATTAAAGCACATGAAGAATCCTACTTTATTCAATATAATGATTTTCAAACTTTACAAGGTGGAAGTCTAATTTCATATAAGGGGAAAGGGTATATCCCCCTTCAAGATGCTGCACAATTTTTAAGTTTATCTTTGAGTATGGACTCAGGAAATCTATATTTATCTAATGATAATATAGAGAAACCATCTAATCTAGTTGATGAACTACCCAAACAATCTGGAAATGTGGAAGATACTTTTCGAATGAATCCTATAATTAATACATATGCGGGTTTAGTAGTCGAAAATACCAACCACGCTCAACCTATTTTTTCAAAAAATGCTCATGCGAAATTATATCCAGCCAGTACGACAAAAGTTATGACAGCTCTACTTGCTATTGAAAAAGGGAGTTTACAAGATATTGTTAAAATCGGAAATGGAGTGAAAAATGTTCCATCGGATAGTTCAAAGGCAGGGATAAAACCAGGTGATGTCATGACACTAGAACAGCTTCTTTATGCCCTGATGCTTCCATCAGGGAATGATGCAGCTGTAGCTGTTGCCCAACACATCGGTGGTACAGAACAAAACTTTGCTAGAATGATGACCCAAAGAGCAAAAGAATTAGGCGCACTTCATACGAATTTTACCAATGCGCATGGATATCATAACAAAAATCTATATACAACCGCTTCAGATCTTGCTCTGATTGTTGGAGAGGCTGCTACGCATCCTGAGTTCCTTAAAATAGCTAGGACGCCCTATTATCTAACAAGCTATCTGAATAAAAAAGGTGTGAGGGTAATGAAATCTTGGAGTAGTACAAACGAGATTATCAACCGGAATAGTGCTCATTATTTCCCTTCGATTCAAGCAGGAAAAACAGGGTACACTGACTTAGCTCGACATAACCTTGTGAGCATTGCAATGAATGGCGATCATCAATACATTGTAGTTATGCTGCGTGGAGACCGAACAAAGAGATATGCTGATACGAAAAAATTACTTATGGAGGCTTATGGAAAAAGAACTCAATTAGACAGAAATAAAAAAACGATGACCTTCAATTCGTTTAATCATTCCATTTATTTAAACAATAAATTACTAGATACTAAAAATGATGTTTTTACCAAATCGAATGTAACTTATATATCAATTGATTTATTCAAAAATCTGTCACCATCTATTTCAACTGTTTATATGAGTCAAACACAAGAACTGAAAGCGACGATTAACAAGGAACTTTTGGCGTTTGAACCAGATACAGCAACCATTGAGAACGGACGTATGCTTGTTCCAGCCCGATCTTTTTTTGAGAAAGTAGGACTTCAATTGACATGGGATGAAAAAACACAAACCGTTCAAGCTTTTTCAGAAGATACAAGCATTACAATGAAAATCAACAATAAAGATGTTTACGTCAATGGAACGAAAATTCAACTAGATGTACCTGCCACCATACGAAATGGCAGGACACTTATCCCGATTCGATTTGCGACAGAAAAAACAGGAAATGCAGTAGATTGGGGAGTAGGACGGACCATCTACTTAAAATAAAAGCATAGGTAAAATTTAGTTTTGGGTGCCTATGCATAATAGTATTCTTACAATACACTCCAATTACATATTTATAAGGTATATGCTGAAGCAGTCTTTAGATTTGAATGTATATACAGTTGGTTGAATTGTTCGTTGTTTTTCATGCACAGGTACTCCACACCAAACTATTTCCACTCAGAATAGAAAAAGCTCTGTAGAGAGTTATCTCTACAGAGCTTTAGTTATTTAAGTTTCAACTGATCAGAGAGTTTCTTCGGCTAAAACTTGAAATAATTTATTGAGTAATTGTAATAGTAGCAGGTACTGAAAGATTATTTCCAACATCATCTAGTATATTTAAACCACTTAAAGCTTTTAATGATAATCCTGTAGCGATGTTTGCTGCACTAACAGGGTTTTCTATAGTAAATACAATAGTTGACTTTTTAGTTTGTGCATCTGTAGTGACTACTGTTTTAGTTGCAACCGCAGAACCACCGATAAGTAATTCGAAATCTGTAGTAACGGCGGCTGTAGTAACCGATTCACTGAAAGTAAGAGTCACTTTATCAACGTCTGTTAACTGAGCGGAAGTTACTGTTGGAACAACATTCTCCTTAAGGTTTAGTGTACTAGAGAATGGAAGCATTGTTTTGGATGAATTTATAGCTTTTACACCACTTACCATACTATTACGAACACCCGTAAATGTATTGGAATTGGCTGCTAGATTTAGTATTGCTAACTGAGTTCCTCCAGAGACAGGTTGTAGTGTTACTGATTCAATTACAGCGCCGTCAATTGAATAATTAGAAACATCAACCGCAGAAGCACCATCTACTTCTGCCGGGAACAATACGTGTACTTTGCTATTATCATTAGCTACAGCACTTACTACAGGAGCCCCTAAAACATTCGTATTTGTATTGGCTACTACTCCGTCTTCACCGCGAGTAAATGTAACCCCAGCACTAGTAATTGGTGTATTTGCTTCACTTACTATATTACTGATAGCTAAATTAAGAGAGTAGACGGCATCTTTAACGTCCATAGTATTTCCGAGTAATGTTTTTAATTCAAAGCGAACTACTTTTTTGTTTCCAAGCGACTTATAAGTAATAGGTGCATTCGCGAGAGATCCATTAGCAATTGCAGTTGTTACAGAGTTTTTAATATATGAACCATTTGTTGTTCCTCCTGCTATCCTAGATGCAGCAATTAAATCAACATTTTTATCAAGCGTAAGTTCTAGATATTCTTTCTTACTTGTTGCATCTTTAACTACTGCACTAGAAGTTACTTGAGGTGCAGTTGTATCTTGAGTAAATGTTACAACTTTAGTAGTTCCAGGATTATTTTCTCCACTCAAGTCATCAAAGGATCCAATTGATAGTGTTGTAGCGACAACAGGTAACATACCAGTATTTAAAGTGTAGTGATACACTGTAGGATCAGTTTCATCTTTCATAACGGTGTTTGGAGCTAAACCAGTACCGGTTACTGTTGGAGGCGTTTGAATTTCCTCTGAAAACTTGATGGAAAAGGATTTAGCACCAGTTTGAGTTATTGGGCCTACTGTTGGGGCAACCCCATCAGCAGCACCTTTCATGAATGAAACTGTTGCTGGGTTTGGCGATATTAGGTTACCGGCTTGGTCCTCCGCACCGATAAATGTAGCAATAATTTCTCTTGATGCGTCAATATTAGCACCAATTGAGAAAGTAACATCAGATGCACCGGCAGTAATTGCGGCAGCAATTTGTCCAGCAGCCGCACCATTTACAATCGCAGCTCCATTATCCGCATACTTAAAAGTAACTGTTGTGAATGCTTTCATTGGCTCTGAGAAGTTAACTTTCACTTTAGAAGCATTTAATTTTTCAGTTCCTATAATAGTTGGTGCAGTTTGATCTGCAGAAATTGTTATCGTTTCCTCATATTTTGCCACGCTGTCTCCCTCTGTAGTCATTAGTCCGTCAATTACAACGTCATAACGTTTCGATAAAGGATTTTGAGTAGTAACAGTTAGTGTTTTCCCATCAGAAGACAACTTTCCTGAATAAGTACCAGCAGGTTTACCATCAAGTGTTGACATTGTTACGGTTGCCGTACCAATAAAAGCACCACTTGAACCAGTTGTAAATAAACTAGCCTTATCTACTGCTTTGGTAAACTTAACTTCAGTTTGAGTAGCATTAATAGCTTCTATCGATTCCACACTTGGTGCTGATGGTGTAGGCTTTGGAAGTTTATTACCTTGTGCGTAATCAATGTTAGCGGCTAACCATGCGAAGTCTCCACGTTTCATGTTGTCTTTAGGACCAAACTTCGTTGGTGTCTGACCATTGATTAAATTATGTTTATATAGAATCTTGATCGGATTTGCATACCATTCATCACCCGTAATATCTGTGAATGGCAATGTAACGTTGTCTACATTTTCACCTTGTAAATCATATGCTACCACTAATAACTGTGCCAATTGGCCACGTGTAATTTTTTCATTTGGTGCAAATGTTGTTGCTGAAATTCCTGCAATAATTCCTTCAGATACTAATGAGTTTATCGCACCTGTATACCATACATTACTTTTAACATCAGCAAAGTTTGTAGTGTTTGCTTGTGCACCAGTTTGTAAACTACGCAGACCTGCTACCATTTGTGCTGCTTGAGATCGTGTGATGTGACCTCCTAAGTCAAAGTTACCGTTTGGTAGACCTTCGATGACATTGGCATTTGCCATGTCAGCAATCGCACCTGCATAATTATGAGTAGCTGGAACGTCTGGGAATGGCCCTGGTGCTGCGGCAAAACCTGCTACTGGAGCTACTGCTGCAGCTACCATTGTTGCTGTTATTGATGTTGCTAAAAATTTGCGTTTCTTTGAATGATTCGTCATTAGTTTATTTCCTCCTTTAGAAATTGTAAACTTTTTTCGCTAGGTAAACTCTTGTTTCCTTTTAGAATAATAGAATAGAAGGGATTTCTATTCCTGAACATAAGTAGGGAATGCTCAGTTATAAACACTTGAAGAAAACCTCCTCCTAATCTAGTGTTTACCCTAAATGTTAGAGTTCCAAACTAAACTTTGAGATCTATTATTATGACTGATATTGGGTGCTTACTAGCGCGTGGTTCTGAAAAGAAAAAGGGAACAGGTCTTTTAAGACTCGCTCCCTTTTCTTTACATGTTATCATTGTTGTTCTAATTACCAAAATTAAAATCTCTCAAAAGAGTTATCGAACAACACGTAAAATCATTTCTGGTCCTTTTTCTACAGATTTCACTTGAAGTACTAATTCAATTCTGTTTCCTGTAGGTGTAAACCAAAATGCATAGAGTGAGTCTTTGGTGAAATCCGAATGCATCCATTCATATTTTTCATTGGAAGTAACATCTCCGAACTGTGGTTTAAATGTTTTATTTACAATGTCGTTGAAGAAAGCTTCTGTTGCAGCTTCGGTAGCAGGAATATGACTTAAATCAAAATCGAATTCCATAATATCAAGCTCGCCGTAGAAAAAAGTATAAGTGATTTTGGCGTTTAGTGGATTTCCTTTAACAGAGTTGTACACCAAGTACTTTTCATTTTCTAATGACGGAATGCCTTCAATAACCCTTACCTGAGCTTTGGACATATTTAGGAAAACGTTTCGGTATTCGTATTTACTTGTATCGTAGCCATTGATTCCTCTACTTATAAAAGCTGCAATCTCTCCACGGGTTACAATTCCACTCGGTTTAAACAAATTTCCAGGGTAACCTACTGTTATTTCAGAAGTTGCCAGTTTGTCTATGTTTAGATAATACCATTGGTTACGGTCAACATCTTTGAATTCAACATAAGATCTCTCCGCCAAATCAAAGCTGTTTGCAATAATTGCAGCCACTTGTGCCCGAGTTAAACTATTTTGACTCTTGAATGTTCCATCGGGATTCCCGGCAATGATTCCTTTTGCTGCAAGTGTTTCGATGTAGGTATAGAAACCATTTGTTTTTGGTACATCCTTGAACGTCGGAGTTGCTGGATTAATCAAAGGCATTTTAAGTGCTACTGCTAAAATCTTAGCAGCTTGGCCACGTGTTACATTACTTTCTGCACGAAATGTCCCGTCCGGATAGCCACCAATTGCATCCAATTCAACTAAATGATCAATATAATTCTTGAATTTATGATCGTCAGGAACGTCTGAAAAATCCGCGTGAGCCATTGGAGCTAATAACATTGAAATTGAAATGATAAATGTACCAATCAACCATTTTGTTTTCTTCATCTTCTTCTCCTCCTATTCTTTAAAACGTCTTTATCATAAATGAGCAAGGTTAAGAGAAGGTTAAGTTATGAAAAGAATGTTCAATAGATAGGGGGAAATGAGGTATATTTTTGACTTTAATAGTATTGGAATTGTATGAGTGACTGGCACCGTATCCAACTAGGCCCACATAACCTAGACCCCAAAATAGTATTTGACAAGTTCCTTTCGATTCGTATAGAATATGAGTTAACCTTTAAAGCATTAAGGTTAACCTAAAGGGGGATATATACATAATGACAGAATCAAATCAAAAACTGCGAATGATGATTGTCACGGCGTTATTTGCAGCAATAATTGGAGTGTTGGCTCAAGTGACGATTCCGTTGCCACTTGTTCCAATTACAGGACAAACACTAGCAATCGGCCTTGCTGCAACGATTTTGGGGGCTAAGTACGGGACAGTTTCTGTACTTGTATATTTAGGTCTTGGAGCGGTTGGCGTACCTGTTTTTGCGGGTATGTCAGGTGGTTTAGGCAGTTTGGTTGGTCCGACGGGTGGCTTTTTATTTGGCTTTATACCAGCAGCATTTATCATTGGTTATTATTTAGAAAAAACGAGTTTCACAGTACGGAATGCAATTATTGCCAATCTTATCGGGATGATCATCACATTAGTTTTTGGAACAGTTTGGTTAAAGTTCATTGCTGAAATTCCATGGCAAGCGGCATTTATGGGTGGATTTGCACCGTTTATTCCAGTAGGGATCATAAAAGCAGTACTGGCGGCGTCGGTTGGAATTGCGGTTCGAAAAAGGTTGAAATCCGCAAGTTTGTTATATGTAGCTAGTCATTAATTTCAGGATGTCAGTCAATCACACATAGAAAAACAGCGAATCCAATTAACTTGATTGGATTCGCTGTTTTTTTAGTTAATTAGTGTAAGTCATTCGCAAAGAATGGAGTGAAATTATACTGTTCATATCGGTGTGATTTGAATTGTGCCTGAATTGTAAAGGGGACTGTCACCACGTCAAAACCACATCAGTCCTTCACGCCGTGGCGGAGGATTTTTATGCTGACATTAAATTGAACATCGATTTCAGGGTACTTTTCGCGCCATTCGTCTTTTGTAAGGTCTTTGCCTTTTTCATGACTTTTATAATAGCGTCCATAACCAAAAGTATCGGCATTAAGCTTTTGAAGTTTGTTTAAAAGTTTTTCAAATCGACTCTTCATTATCTTTTCTATTTCCTTCTCAATTTGTTTTAGAACATGTGGACTTTCAAGGTTAATTCCTGCGGATTGTTCTAATAAACGTACTTCCATATTTGTGTTCGTTTGAAAAATCTGATTCTCAAAATCAACTAACTTTGTTTTACTCTTTCCTTTGTTAATTAAGACTGAAATCTCGACCTCCTTATTCTGATCTCGGTCTTCTCTTTTTTCAAGATGATTTTCAAATGGTTCAATAGGTAGTGACAAATCCAGATTTTCTCCTTTAACGGTTTTATCCATTAAATTCAATAAGAGCGCTTCTTGAAGCGTCATTTCTCCAACAAATTCATCTCCTTTAAATACCGCAATGGCCGTTAGTTTCGGGTTGTTGTCTTGAATTTCAAATAGTGGTAGTACATTATCATGTCCTATGTCGTGATAAATACGTAAAAAGTCATGTACTGTTCTCCGGGGAACATTATGATTTGTAGAATGATTTTTGATGATTCCGTGGAGTAATTCTCCGACATCGACGGTCAGCTCTTCTGCACCAGTAGAAATGATTTCTTTAGCCGTTGCCTTACTGACCGACAAATACATTAAGTCAGGTAGTCTCGCATCACGTACAGCTGTATCTAAAAGAGGCAAAATTCCTATTTCGGCCATTTCTTTCCCAAAAATAGATAATCTCGTTTTGCCGGGCGCTAATCTGAAAGTAGAAGAACTTTCTACATCATCCGCGGCTCCTTTAATCGTTTTTCCCTTTCCATACATTAATTTAGTAATTTCCTCTGATTGTGCAGAAAACTGAAAAACGGCTACGGTGAGTTCTATTTGGTCCTCTTCAAAATGATCGATTCCTAGAACGTTAATCACTGCTAACTTTTCGATTTCTTGGGTTTGTATACAACTTACAAGAAGTAGACTGAATAGGAATAACATCGATACTTTTATGCCTTTCATCAGTTTGCACTCCCTTTAGGTTTTTGCCGTTTCTTTTTAATTAAAACAATAGGAAGCAGTACGATTGGATAGACAAATATTATCCAAAACCCAACTTCAGATATACGATTTGTAATGTTTTCGATTTTGTAGCTTTGTTTTATGAAGCTGGAAATGAGTAGTAAACAAATTGCGACTACGTATAACGTCGTTTTTTGTGGAATGGCATATAATCGTTTCGTCCCATACGTAATTGCCCACATAAGCAATACCATCGTTGGAATGACATGCATCATCCATTCTATAACAACGAAATAGTCAAAGCGTTCCATAAATGAATAGGAAACAGATTTAAATATGGATAAAACAGGCCACTTCATTGTGTCGAAATCATAGGGGCTGTAATAACCAATTGAAATAACCGTCGCAAGTAAAACAAGGAATGCGGAAGCAGATACACCTAAATAGGCAGGGAGCTTCGCATTTTGTTTATTATCAATAAATGGATAGATAATAAACAGGATTTCCAAACCGAGAAAAGTATAAGTAGTTGTTTTAGCGCCTTTCAGTAATTCTGTAAAGGATGCATCAAACATTGGAAGGAAATGTGTGATTTCCATTCTTGAGATTGGATCATATAATAAAGAAAGAATGGATAGCGCTAACAATAGGAATATGAATACAACACCGACAACAACTCGAATACCGCCACTAACAGTAGAAACGGTTAATATTAGTAACAGTAAAGCCATGACATAAGGGGGGATTGAAGGATAAATAAACACTTGAATAACTTCGATGTAACTTAATAGGACTGAAAGCAATTCAGCTGCAAAACAAAAGAGATATATGGTTCCAAGGAATTTTCCGAACCACTTTCCAAAGATATCCACTTGAATACCGAAAATGTCCGAATTCTCATATTGACTTAAAATGAGAAACATCGCCCATAGAACAATGAGCATATAAACAAAGGCGATTAATACGGATACCCACGCATCATGATGTGATTTTTCGAAAATATAGCGCGGTGCTCCTAAGATCCCCACACCTGTTTGAATTCCAAGCATAATAAAAAACAGTTGAAAAGCTCGGATACGGAGGCTTTTTTTTATTTTTATATTTATTTCCATACATTCCACCTACTCATCTATATCATGCTTTTTACTCGCTTTTTTTTGCGAAAATCGAACGGTATCTTTTGGACGATACATTGTTGCACGATTGTCATTTTTAGAAGGGGGTGAGCGGAAAAATACTTTGTTAAAGTCTTGAAGTCTAAATGGATAAATGGGTGACAAGTAGGAACGTCCCAATGAAGTCTGTTTCAGCAGATGAATCAGTAATAGACAAACACCAAACATAATGCCAACGAGTCCGTAAAGTCCTGCTAATAAAATCAATGGAAAGCGTAGAATCCGAAGAGAAGAACTCATCAAAGAGCTAGGTGTCGTATATGAAGCAATTGCTCCTATTGCCACAACGATAATTAAAACGTTACTCGTTAACCCAGCTTCAACAGCTGCCTGTCCAATAACGATTCCCCCAACGATTCCCATAACTTGAGCGACTTTTGTCGGAAGTCTTACCCCCGCTTCACGTAGTAATTCAATGAACAGTTCAATTAATATCGCTTCTATGATAGGTGGGAAAGGAACGCCAGCTCTGGACTTACCAAGGGAAATGAGCAATTCGGTTGGAAGAAGCTCATACTGATAGGTCAGAATAGCTACATAGATTGGTGTGGAAAAAAGTGCAATCAGCATGGCAAACATTCTTAAAATCCGTAAAGCAGATCCGATGTGCCACCGCATATACATATCTTCCATAGATTCAAAAAAACTGAAAAATGTTGAAGGAGCTATAAAACTGAGTGGGCTATTTTCAACGAGAACGCCTACTTTACCTTCTTGGATTGCATAGCTTAGTCGGCTTGGTAATTCTGTTTCATAAAATAGTGGGAATAGAGCCAACGAGGAATCATGAATGTATTGTTTTAAAACAGTACTATCTTCTAGTTCATCAATGTCTAAATCTTGAATTCGTTGACGCATCGTATTTACATCTGTTTCATTGGCGATTGATTTTATATAAACCAATCGAACTTCGCACGGAACTATTTCACCAACAATCAACTTTTCTAAGACGAGGTCCGGGGTTTTATTGAGCTTGCGAAGCATATTCATATTTGTGTTTAAAGATTCAGTAAAGGCTAGTTGCGGGCCGATTACGACGGATTCGAGTTCGGATTTTTCTACATTGCGTTTTTCCTCCATATAAAGGGTGTAGTACACAATTTTCAATTCTTCTTCTATATAGATGAAAACGTTACCGGTCAGTAATTCGTCTAGTATTGCTTGGAATGACGCAGTCGAGGACCCGTTCCCTAATGGAATATCATTTAATAAGCTTTGGCTTGTCCACTTTTTGCTATGGTTAATGAGGGGTTCCAACAATGAACGTTCTAGCTTATTTGTATCCATCAAATAGGAAATCCCAAATACAGCAATCTTCTTTCCTCGATGTTCGTAGATAGAAAAGAGTAAATCATCAGCAGAATTATGTTCAAACGTACTTTTAACCAATTTCTCTAATTCCTCCACTTTAAATGGAAAAACGGCATCAATTTCTTTATTGTCCAAACAATCCACCCCTAAAACAACAAGTATCCGTAGTATGGGTGAAAACTTGGAGATATAAACTTCTGGTTGGTGTTGGCTTTTTAGACGGTGCCAGTCACTCACACAACTCGGGAACCATTCGCACAATTCGAAAAACAGTGCATCAGATCAAGTGAATGATCTGATGCACTGTTTTTTAGTCTAAAGATGTCACGTGAATTGCGGCATCTTTTTTCTCGTTGCAAAAGATGTGATATCCTTTGTTGCATTTCGAATAGGGGGGAGGCAGATGGGATGGCAGAAGCTCAAGATCTAGGAATGCATAAGGGGATGGCTTTTTGCTGTGGTAGAGAGCAAAGGAGCTGTATGGATACTCTTCCATTTTACTGACCATAGGGATTTTTGTTTCAATGGGGTTTTGGTGGATGTATCGGCTTACTTCCAATAAAGAATGAGTACTGGCGGCGACCTTGGCGAAATAGCGGCCTCCGTATAAATAACCAGAGTACGAATATCGCTTGTTAAAATAATCCGAATAGCGGCGGTTGATGAGTGCCATTATTTTACCTAAAGGAACTTCTGGCGACCTGATCAGTAGATGATAATGGTTGGTCATGATGCAATATGCGACGATTTGAAAGGGGTATTTCATATATGCGTAGTGAAGGACCCGGAAAAATTCGTCGAAATCTGCTTTTGTCCGGAAAATATCTTGTCGATTGTTGCCACGCATGATGACATGGTCGAAGTAACGGGGATTCCATATTCTATTCTTCCTAGCCATACGCAATTCCTTCCAGACGTTGAAAGATCGCGGATTTCTTCATGGGACATTCCATTTCTACTACAACACTTCTAAATATTGCTACGATAAGACTCACTTCTTTCTTTTACCTCATCATACTCAATATGAAGAATTGTCACAACTGTGTTAATTAATCTGATAACTAGATAACTAGGTTTTAACCTTGAATATACGCCCAAAATGAAATAATCACACCACTTTTGGCATCAAAGTTTTATTTTGCATAGTTTCCTATACGTTTGTTGTCGGAGTAGTGTCTTAGTTGTGTGAGTGACTGGCACCAGAATTGTAGACAACTGTAATATTAAAATCGAATAACGTCAGGCCATTTGGGTCATTCAATAATGATGTTAGTAAAGTAGTACAACACGTCTGCATACGGCTTTGACTTTGGATCTCAAAAAGAGGAGTAAACTGGATTAACCGGGAAAGTCTATCAGAATAGGCCCTCTTTTTGGTCTTTGGCCAATTATAAGTAAGGACTACTGGAGTGGTTTCCGTTTGTGACATAGGATAACATTTCCATGGAAAATTGTTATTTGGTTGTAACACTTGAGTTGTTTTCATTTGTTAGTGTAGTTAACAAGCAGACGGGGCACTGCTAAATTATTCGATTGAAAATCTTCATAACGGATATTAAAACACTGACCCTGGTTTTAGCTTTTGCTTTAGTAGGAGGTAGATGTACAAAACGACTTAATAGAATGAGTGTTATTTCATTTTCTTATTTAGTAGTCGAAATTAAAAAACAAAAAAAGGGAGTCTGATGATTCATGTCTAAAGAAACTAATCCACAAGAGAAGAATACGAATAAAAATAAGAAGATTTTGCCGTTTGTAATGTCAAGCTCAATGATAACTGCTGCTATTTTCGGAGCGGGCGGTTCAGCTTTAGCTGCCGAAAAGGGTGAGGAGAAAGAGTTTAAAAATCATGGTGAAGAGGTCTCATCTTTTGCAACAAGCATTCCTGGTTCACCTGAAAAAGGAAAAGTAATGCGTGCAATTGCTAATAAAAACTTTCTGGAAAAAGCACCCAATGAGGGCGATTCGGATGATCCTATAGATGAAGACGATGCAATTGACGTACCTGTTGATGAAGATGAAGCGACAGATGTACCTGTTGATGAAGACAAAGGAACTGACATACCTGTTGGTGAAGACGATGCAACAGACGTACCTGTAATTGAAGACGAAGGAACTGACATACCTGTTGATGAAGATGAAGCAACAGATGTACCTGTTGATGATGACATACCTGTTGATGAAGATGAAGCGACAGATGTACCTGTTGATGAAGACGAAGGAACTGACATACCTGTTGGTGAAGACGATGCAACAGACGTACCTGTAATTGAAGACGAAGGAACTGACATACCTGTTGATGAAGATGAAGCGACAGATGTACCTGTTGATGAAGACGAAGGAACTGACATACCTGTTGGTGAAGACGATGCAACAGACGTACCTGTTGATGAAGACGAAGCAACAGACGTACCAGTTGACGAAGACGATGCAACAGACGTACCTGTTAATGAAGACGAAGCGACAGATGTACCTGTTGATGAAGATGAAGCAGCAGATGTACCAGTAATTGAAGACGATGCAACAGACGTACCTGTTGATGAAGATGAAGCAACAGATGTACCTGTAATTGAAGACGAAGCGACAGATGTACCTGTTGATGAAGACGAAGCGACAGATGTACCTGTTGATGAAGATGAAGCGACAGACGTACCAGTAATTGAAGACGAAACAGAATGGCCAGCCGACGATAATATCAATGAAGATACTACGTCAACTGACCAATCAACCGATGGCACTATTTTAACAGAAGAGCAAGTAAATGAATATAGATCTGTAATACAAAATTATAGTAGTTTAATTGATTACTATGACTTCATTATTCAAGATCATCTTGGTATGAACTTACCAGATGATGTTGGCAATGTGGTCGAAGTACCCGCCGATGGTGAGGATGTAGTAGAAGGCGATGATGCTACAGAAGTACCTGCCGATGGTGAGGACGTAGCAGAAGAAACTGTTGAAGGCGATGATGCTACAGAAGTTCCTACTGCTGGTGAGGACGTAGCAGAAGAAACTGTTGATAGCGATGATGTTACAGAAGTTCCAGCTGATGGTGAGGAAGTAGCAGAAGAAGCTGTTGATAGCGATGATGTTACAGAAGTTCCTACCGATGGTGAGGAAGTAGCAGAAGAAGCTGTTGATAGCGATGATGTTACAGAAGTTCCTACTGATGGTGATGAAGTAGCAGAAGAAGCTGTTGATAGCGATGATGCTGCAGAAGCTCCAGCAAAAGAAGCTGTTAAAACAACAGTTTGGGACAACATAGTCGGTTATTACCAACAAGTTGTTACGGCTTACTCTTCTTTACTCGGTTTACTGAAAAAGTGAAATAACGATTAAGTTAAAGTAGAGAAAGTGCCAGTCACTCACACAACTCCGACACTATTCATGCGAAAAACTAGCAACCCTTCTGTTTACATTCAGAAGGGTTTTTTCGCATCTTAAGAAATTCTTAAGAAATGTACTTTAGGATTCTTCATTATTTGCGTGTATGATTGCAATTAAGAGGTGTGGGGAATGAAGAAATGGTTATTTATTTTATTTGTATGTGTGCTGGGTGCAACGTTTGTACTTAAAGATCGGGAAGAAATGGCGAAGACTGTTGATTTGAATGAGGACGCGAAAGCGATTATTTTGATTGAAGCTGAGACAGGAAAAGTGCTTTATAAAGAAAACAGTACGGAGTCCTTGCCGATTGCGAGTATGTCAAAGCTCATGACTCAGTATCTTGTGCTGAACGCTATTGAAAGCGGATCGCTGACTTGGGAAAGTACATATGAACCGACGGATTATGTGCAGCAAATGGTTGGGCAATCGGGAGTCGTTAAACTGGGGATGTCGCCGGATAAATTATATAGCGTGAAAGAACTATTCACCGCGATGACGGTGGTTTCCGCAAATGATGCAGCTATTGCGCTTGCAGAAATGGTTGCGGGAACAGAAGATGCATTTGTGGAAATTATGAATGAACAGGCGAAGTTATTTGGAATGAAGGCGACAACGTATTTCACCGCAAGTGGCCTTGATGGGGCTTATATTGGCAAAGGGGCGGGGTACGCGAATGTTTCATCCGCCAAAGATGTTGCGGTGCTTGCGCAGGAATTAATTGCCAAGCATCCTGCAGTGCTTGAATTCACAAAAATAACGGATTTTACAACTAGCGACGGCGCTCGACTATGGGCTACAAACTTAATGTTGTCGGGCATGCCACAAGCGATGGCGGGAATCGATGGTTTGAAAACAGGGTACACAGATGAAGCCGATTCTTGCTTTGTAAGCACTGGTGTTTTCGATGGAAAACGGTATATTTCAGTCGTGATTGGCGTTCAAGCAGATGGAAGCGATACAATCAACCCGCGATTCAACCTTACTCGTGAACTATTTGAACGCTATGTGTTGGACTAGCAGAAAAAGTGCCAGTCACCTACGCAATTCAGAATAGTGTCGGAATCGTGTGAGTGACTGGCACCAAGAAAAAACTGGCACCAAGAAAACCGAGAAAAACTCTGAAAGAGGATAATCGGGTCGGTCGAAAGTCATGACTTGCAAGCAAACTGGGGTGGAGTGCAAGCAAATCTGGCTTGAGTGCAACCAAAACCATCTTGAGTGTAAGGAAACTCCCCGGTGAGATGAAAAGCAGTGCCAGACACTCAAATTTAAGACAAATAGCTTGAAAACCAATCACTTGCGTAGTAAAGTGATTGTCAGGTTAGTGATGGGGAGGAAAATTGGATGCGTAATAATACAATGGGATCGTTGATTTGGTTACGCTTAATGCGGTTTACGAATCAAAGCAACCAGTTGTCGAATGATTTTTTAAAGCGTTTTGATTTAACAACGGCTCAATTTGATGTACTTGCACAAATTCAACTACACCAGCCACTTACACAAAGTGAATTAGCGGATAGAGTGACGGTTACGCAGGGCGGGATTTCTCGTATGCTTGCGCGACTTGAAACGGAAGGTTATATTGTGCGTAAACAGGACTGGAAAACGAAAACGATTAATTTGACTGAGAAGGCGGAAGCGATTTTAGAAGAAGCAATGCCGGCTCAACTGGCGTTTCAAACGTCCTTTTTTGAAGATGTATTAACGAAAGAAGAAGAGAAAACACTCTATAGATTGATGACGCGTGTGCATAAACACAGTCAGAAAAAAGGATTGCCATCGGAGTGATTTTTTTTACAACATCACTTGACTAATCAATTCAAAGCAACTTGACATCGAAAAAGGAGAGAATACTAATGGAGAAATATCGCATAGATCAAACTAAAGGACTTGAATTCGGGTTGTATTCGATTGGGGACCATTTACTGGATCCGTTAACAGGAAGCCGAATCAGTGCGCAGCAGCGGATTCATGAATTAATTGAGGCGAGTAAACTTGCGGAAGAGGCGGGGCTGGATGTGTTTGCTGTTGGTGAAAGTCACCAAACGCATTTTACAACGCAGGCACATACCGTTATTTTAGGTGCTATTGCACAAGCAACAAAAACGATTAAAATTGCGAGTTCTGCCACTGTGTTAAGTGTGTCGGATCCCGTTCGTGTCTATGAAGATTTCGCGACGATTGATTTAATTTCTAAAGGTCGGGCTGAAATTGTTGCGGGAAGAGGTTCGCGCATAGGGGCCTATAGTTTGCTTGGGTATGATGTGCAGGATTATGAAGAATTGTTTGAAGAGAAACTGGAGCTTTTACTGAAATTAAATGACGAAGAAAAAGTGACGTGGCAAGGTCAATTCCGTGCGCCTTTGGAAAATGCAACGATTTTACCGCAACCGAAAAACGGACATTTGCCGATTTGGCGCGGTGTGGGTGGACCGCCTGCGAGTGCGATTAAGGCGGGGTATGCCGGTGTGCCAATGATGCTTACAACACTTGGCGGTCCAGCGGCGAACTTTAAAGTTTCGGTCGATGCGTATCGTGAGGCGTTGCAGCGCAGCGGTTTTGATCCAGCGAAGTTGCCGATTTCTACGACGAGTTTATTTTATACAGCGGAAACTTCACAGGATGCTCTTCGTGAATATTATCCATATGCGAATTCAGGAATGATGGCTCTCAGAGGCGGCGGCTATCCGAAACAACAATTTGCTCAATCGACGGATTCGCGCGATGCTCTAATGATTGGAAGTCCACAACAAATTATTGAAAAAATGCTTTATCAATATGAACTGTTTGGTCATCAGCGTTTCATGGCTCAAATTGACTTTGGCGGTGTTCCTTTTGATAAAATCATGAAAAATATTGAATTGATTGCAACAGAAATCTTACCAGCAGTGAAGAAATATACAGCGGGGAAATAAGGGGAGATTCGCATGAAAATCGTATTACTATCAGGCTCCAAAGTAGGGTCTAAAACTAGAACGGCGATGGATTATACACTGAACATTACTCGTGAAAAGTATCCGGATGTAGAGGTTACATTGCTGGATCTTGCGGAATTTGAAATGGTCTTCAGTGATGGACGGAATTACTTTGAATATGAAGGCGACACAAAATATGTGACGGAAACAATTATGGCAGCGGACACGATCATCATTGGGACGCCGACGTTCCAAGCTTCGATTCCGGCTACGCTCAAAAATATTTTCGATTTATTACCGGTCGATGCATTCCGAGATAAAGTAGTGAGTATGCTTGTTACAGCAGGCACGGCGAAGCATTATTTGATGGTGGAGCAACAGCTGAAACCGATTTTAGCGTATATGAAAGCGCATATTGTGCCCACGTATGTATTTATTGAAGAACAGGATTTTCACCGAAAAGAAATCGTGAATGACGACGTACTTTTCCGCATGGAGCGTTTGGTGGAAGATACCGTGCTTCTCGTGGATGCTTATGAGGCGATACGGAAAGTGAAAGATGAGGAATATGGGTTTTGAAATAGGCGTGGAGTCAAATGAAGTTAAATGTCCATTAAGTGCTCCACTCGCTTAATGGACGTTTTTTATTGGATAATTTGGCGGGTCGGAAGTCCTGACTTGCAAGCAGATCTCTTTTGAGTGCAAGCAAACGCCGCTTGAGTGCGAGCAAAACCGACTCGAGTGCAAGCAAACCCTGCTCGAGTGCAAGCAAACCCGTCGGAGCGTCCAGAACACCAAAAAAACACCAGATTCTCGATACAACTTAAGAATCTGGTACTCTTTATTCTACTTTTTGCTCGTCAAGCCGTTTAAATCGGTCTGGTAGCTGTTCCTTTATAGTAACTAATCGGTACAAAAAGGAATCTTCCCTCTCCAGGATTCATGTATTATTCCATTTCGCCCATCCATAGTTCATAATAAGCTGCCAATTCATCTTTTAAAGCGGCAATCTCTGCCGTAATCGATTCATATTTCACCCAATCCGTTTCAGATTCAGCTTTCTTTATCAATGAAGTAATTACAAGTTCAAGCTTTGCGATTTCCTCTTCTGGATTTACGGATGGGACTTCTTTTATTCTCTCTATCTTCGGTTTTAGAACGGGTGCTGGCACCATATTTATTTCAGGTTTCATTCGAATTTGGAGCTCCTGCCATTTGTCCCGCGCCCAATTATAGGGCCCCTCGAAAGTCGTAATCACTCCGTCTTCCAGCCATGCCGTACGGGAGAATAGTTTATTCAGAAAGTAACGATCATGTGAAACGGCGACGATTGTGCCCGTGAAATCTTCCAAGGCTTCTTCCAATACTTCGCGCGATTCAATGTCTAAATGATTTGTTGGTTCATCCAGTACAAGGAAATTGACATCCTGATGCATAAGTTGGACCAAACGAAGCCGCATTCGTTCTCCACCGCTTAAATCCCCGATCCGCTTGAATACATCGGGTCCATAAAACATGAATTTCGCTAAAATATGCCGCGCATCGCCTTCAGCTACTTGCACTTCTTGTCGAAATACATCGATGAGACGAGCCTTTGGATCCGTAATTTCAAAGTGCTGCGATAAGAATCCGATTTTGACATTGCTTCCTAATTTGTTCAGCCCGCCATCAATCGGTAGTTCACCCAATAGAATCTTCAATACCGTCGACTTTCCGCTGCCATTTCGGCCGACAATCGCTGTCCGGTCCTTCCAATATACATGAAAGTTGGCGGCCTTTAATAATTGCTGTTGTCCGAACGATTTCGTGATACCTTCCATTACAACAACTTCTTTCCCACTTCGCGGGGCGGCTTCAAACGACAACGCCATTTTCTTCGGATCGATGAGCGGTTTTCGCACCTTTTCCATTCGTTCCAACGCCCGTTCCATATTCCTTGCTTGTCGGTGCAGTCCCTCACTCGGGGGATTGGCTTCATTTGCCCACTGATGAAGTCGCTTAATGGCTTCTTTCATTTTTTTAATCTTCTTTTGTTGCTCTTCATAATTTTGGAACTCCCGCATCAGACGTTCTTCTTTCTCCAGAAGGGAGGCGGAGTAATTTCCGAAATAAAGATGAAGTTCTCCTTCCTCAAGATCTGCAACCTTTGTTACAACGCAGTCTAAAAAATAGCGATCATGTGAAACAATGACGATTGTTCCCGGATAATCTGTTAAAAAATCTTCAAGCCATTCGACTGCAAATAAATCCAAGTGATTCGTTGGTTCATCCAATAACAATAAGTCCGGTTTCGTCAATAATAGTTTACCAAGCATGATTTTCGTTTGTTCTCCACCGCTTAATTGCCCGAAAGACCGGCTGACAAAGGATTGCAATTGCAAACCGTTAATGATTTTTTCGATTTCGGAGTCGATTATATAGCCGTCGCGACGGGCAAACTCTTCCTGCAAATCCCCGTATACACGAAGCAACGTATCCATTTCATCTGTAGTGGGATTGGCTAACGCGATTTCCAATTCCGTCATTTTCACTTGCATTGCCTTTAATTCTTTAAATGCACCGCTTAGTACATCGTAGCCGGTCGTTTCTTTTTCGAATGAAGGAATTTGTGCTAAATAGCCGATTTTCGACCCTTTTTTAAAATGAAGCGCGCCGCTATCCGGTTGTTCTACTCCTGAAATTAACTTGAATAACGTTGTTTTCCCACTTCCATTGCGTCCAACAACGCCTAACTTATCTCCCGTCTTTATTTCCAAAGAAAGGTTTTCAAATATCGTATTGCCACCAAGCATTTTACTTATTTGTTGTATTGTACAGATCATATTTTCCGCTTCCTCTCGTTCTGTTATCACAGCTGGAAGCAACCCAAGCGTCTGGCACCCGGAGTCTAGACAACTTTGAAAAGCGCAGGGTGCCCGGTAGACGCGACAGGCATAAGTCGATTTAGCGACGTGGCGTTCTTTGCCACACAGCTCAATTGCTTATGACTTAAGCGTCTGGCACCCGGAGTCTAGACAAACAAAAAAAGACCGCGTGTAAGCGATCTTTCCCTTAAAAGCATTGCAAGGAATGAGTGCTAAACAGCTGTGTGATTACTGAAATTGTCTAAAAAGGACAGACGTGTCCCGTTAGGCGTAATTTCATGAATAATCGCACATGAAGTGGCTAAAAACTCCAACAAGCTTCCACGTGCATACACAGTATCCAACATCATTCCTCACCTCCGAGTATTCATAGTAAGAATAGTCTAACACGCAATAGTGATATATACCATTCTTTTCGATGGGACTTTCTCATTCCGCAAATTTCTTGTGTGGATATGATAATTTTACCTGAAACGGTTTCCTATATCTGGTTAATCAACAGACGTGAAAGCATACAAACTTTTATTACCGATAATTGGGTAAGCCAAAAGTCCTGACTTGCAAGCAAATCGGGTGGAGTGCAAGCAACATTGGCTTGAGTGCAAGCAAAATCATCTTGAGCGCAAGCAAACTCCACTTGAGTGCAACCAACACGCCCCCGAGTGCAAGCAAATTCACCGGCAAAGGAAATCTCTGTGTTTTTTTTGTATTCCATTCAGGATTGTCAGAGTAGTGTCCGAGTTGTGTGAGTGACTGGCACCAAAAAGGAACAAATGCCCTACCCAACGCATAAGTATAGGAGAACTGATCATAAAATCGAAAGGGGCATAAAGAAGTGAAGAACCAACTTATGCCGAATGAACGTTTGTTGAATCCTGAGGATATTTCGCTTCCGCCTGGATATAAGATTGAGGTTTTTGCGGAAGGTTTGACGACTCCAATAAATGCGACTTTTACAGATGCAGGTGAATTATTCGTTGCGGATTCAGGCATTACAGACGGCAATGGGAAGGTATGGAAACTGGGAGAAGGTGGGTGGATTCTCGTTGCAGACGGTTTCAATCCACCACTTACTGGAATTACGGAGCACCAAGGAAATATTTACGTCGCGCATCGCCGCTATGTAACGATGATTTTACCGGATGGGACGAAAAGGGATATTATTGAAGGTTTACCGAGTAACGGCGATCATCACAACAACCGCGTCGTTTTTGGTCCGGATGGGAAAATGTATTTTGGGCAGGGCACTGCGACGAACAGCGGGGTTGTCGGCAAAGACAATGATTGGGTGAAGGAACATCCTTTTTTTCATGATTATGCTGGCGGCGACGTCCCTCTTGTGGGCAAAAACTTTACAACGTCTAGCTTTTTAGCGGATGGCAATAAAAAATCTGTAATCACGGGGGCATATTCTCCTTTTGACGTTCCAAGTACGAAAGGTGAAGTCGTGAAAGGGATTAAGCGTGCGAGCGGAAGTATACTGCGGGCAAATGCGGATGGTTCGGAGTTGGAACTGGTTGCATGGGGACTCAGAAATCCTTTTCGACTTCGCTTTGATGCACATCATCGCCTGTTTGCCGCAAATCACGGAATGGATGAACGTGGAAGCCGACCGATTGCCAATTCTCCGGATGAATTTCACAGCATACAACCGGGTATGTGGTACGGTTTTCCAGATTATACGGGGGGATTGCCCGTCACAATGTCGAGTTTCAAGCCGGAAAACAAGCCCCAGCCCGAATTTTTACTGGTTAATCACCCTATGCAACCTTCCCGTCCGGTAACAACATTTGCGCCTCACTCAGCCATTATGGGTTTTAGTTTCAATTTGAATCCAGACTTTGGGCCCCTCCACAATGCATTTATTGCGGAATTCGGTGCGAATGATCCAATCACAACAGGCGGGAAATTGACTCCATATGTGGGACATCGTATTTCGTGGATCGATATGACGACAGGTCAGGTAAACCTGTTTGCCATCAACAAAACGGGAATGCCTGCATCACTCACGGGTGGCGGTGGTTTTGAGCGACCGATTGACGTCATTTTTTGTCCGAAAGGTGATATGTATATTGTGGATTTTGGTGTTTTTTCAGGAAGCAGTGCGGTCCCGGGCACAGGCGTTATTTGGAAAGTAGCGAAGAGTTAAACAGGTACTTCATTATAAAGAATACAATGGATAACCGAGAGGAGGAAGACGCATTTATGTAATCAAACCCCTATCTACTTTTCCAAACGACATTCATCAGCATATAAAACGAAATTGGTCCCAGGCAAAAATAATGATTTTCGCAGCACTTATGGCTGCATTCGCGGCTATTTTACAATCAGCCGGTGGATTGTTGGTAGGGATCGGATTCTTCATAAGTCCATTTGCCACCGCTCCAATCCTAATGGCCACACTCGTATCGTTTCGTTCTGGTGTATTCACATATTTTGTAAGCATACTTTTGTTGCTGATCATTCAACCAGCCGAATTATTTATCTTTCCATTTACGACAGGTCTGTTGGGACTTGGTTTGGGATGGTCTTTCCGTGCGCTTTCCTCAAGCTATGGAATCGTATTCATGAATGGTGTTTTACTATTCCTCGGCATTTGCATCCCGCTGTATGTACTCGGTTTTCCCGTTTTCGGACCAAGCAGCACATCTTCAATCAGCGTCACTATGCTCGTCCTAATATTCGTATTTTCATTATTATATAGTTGGATTTGGTTGGAATTCGGTTTATTTCTACTCCGTAAAATTCAGAAATTCGTTTTATATTCGAAGTAATGAGTCTTCCAACCCGGAAATCGGCTGGAAGGCTTTTTAAATGGGTTTTTGATGAAGTGAATTGTGTGAGAATTGTTTGGGGGACTGTCACCGATTCATCACCGATTCAAATATGGTGAGTCGGAAGTCCTGACTTGCAAACAAATCCAGCTTAAGTGCAACCAAATCATTCTGAGTGCAAGCAAATTCTCCGGTGAGAGAAATCGTGGAAAAGCAGTCGTTTTTTACTACACACAGATAAAATCGGATGAAATGAATTGTGTGGGAATTGTATGGGGGACTGTCACCCGTTCAGTCACCCGTTCAAACTAGTTCAATTTCTCCACCAACAATATTGGTCAAGTCCGATGTTAGATTGTATAATATAAAGTAAGGATAATGGTATGAGGGGGAAGTCTTGCCAATGAAAATACAGAATCCGCATGATAAGTTTTTCAAGGAAACATTAGGTAATGTGTCAACAGCGAAGGATTTCCTAACTCATTACTTGCCAGACAATATCATGAAAGTTATTGACGTGAACACTTTAGAACCACAAAAAGATAGTTATATCAATGGAAAACTACTTGAGAGCTTCTCGGATTTACTATTTAAAGTGAATATTTTGGGAAAAGAAGGTTACCTTTACTTTCTGTTTGAACATAAATGTTATGAGGATAAAGGGATTGCTTTTCAATTACTAAAATATATGATTGAAATTTGGGAAGCTAAGTCGAATAAAGAGAATGCTAAAGAATTGCCAATCATTATTCCACTTGTTATTCATCATGGTCGGTCAAATTGACGTTTACCAACTAATTTGGGTGCTATGCTGAATGGATACAATGAACTTCCAGAAGACTTGAACATATACGTGCCCAACTTCGAATATCTGCTGTTTGACCTGTCAACCTATGCTGATGAAGAAATCAAAGGAAAAGCACAAACACGAATATTGTTAACGCTTCTTCGTGATATTTACACGAAAGATAGTGATGAACTTTTGCAATCGGTTCTTCTGTCCATCCAATATCTAAATGAATTGGAAGATAAGAAAACCGGGATTGAATACTTTGAAACGATGATACGGTATATATTTAGTGCTGCAAAAGACCTGACAAAAAATGATGTTGAACGAATGATACAGCGATTTGAAATGACTTATCCAGAAGGGAGTGAAGTAGCTAGGACTTTAGCTGATATGTTGAGAGAAGAAGGCATGGAAAAAGGCATGGAAAAAGGTGGAGTCGCGGCACTTTCTGAAACGGCTCTTCAAATGTTGATTGAACGATTTGGAAAAGTTCCAGAAGACATTAAAGAAGGCATCGTGAATTCGGATACAGCTGCCTTGAAACTATTGCTAGTAAACAGCTTCAAGTTTCAGGAAATTGACGAAGTTAGAAGATATATTCAGTAGTGCGTTCCATGAACCGATTCCATTAATAATCCCAAACCTACCTTTGGATTAAAGGCGGATTTGGGATTATTTTATTAAAGAATAATATAATTTATAATCGGTGGTTTTCGTGTACACTCTACATAAGATTACTGATTTAGTGAGGAGAGAAAACATGAAGATTATTCCGATTGGTATATGGGGTGGGTACCCGAAAGCGAATGAAGCGACGTCTTCTTTTTTGATTGAACACGAGGGATTTCATTGTTTGATTGATTGTGGAAGTGGGGTTCTTTCATCAGTGCAAAACTACTTGCCTCTAGAAAAGATAGATGCGGTCGTCATTAGTCATTATCATGCGGATCATATTGCGGATATTGGCAGCCTTCAGTACAGCAGACTTATTCAGTTTTACTTGAACAATCCATCGCCTGTGTTACCGATTTATGGACATAGACAGGATGAGGAGAATTTCGCAAAACTCTCGTACAAAGAGCGTACAATCGGCGTTGAGATTACGGAAGACGAAACAGTGGAAATCGGTCCATTTACAGTGTCCTTTTGTAGAACCATTCACCCGGCTTATTGCTTAGCAATGAAATTCACAGTTGGAGAAAAAACGGTTGTACTGACAGCCGATACAGAGTGGCGCGATGAACTCGTCGATTTTTCAAGAAAAGCGGATTTGTTAATCAGTGAAGCGAATTTGTTTGAAGAACATATCGGCGTTGCACCGGGCCATATGGGTGGAAGCGAAGCGGGGAAATTAGCTGCAGAGGCGAATGTAAAACAACTTATGCTCACGCACTTACCTTTACACGGAAATGTCGAGGAGATTCTAGAAGCCGCAATCCAGGAGTACAAGGGGTCTGCAGAACTTGCGGTAGCCGGGAAAGAGTATACGATTTAGTTGTCTGAATAGTGTTGGAGTCGTGTGAGTGACTGGCACCAATCTGATAAAAAAGGACTCCAACAGACAAGTACTGTCTGTGGAATCCTCCTCTATTAACGATTACTTTGTAAACTCCATGATCAAGATCGCGACACCTGTAATAAATAAAGCCACGTGTCCGATGCAAATGCGTGGAAATAGTTTTCGGTTCATTTCTTTTTCAATCATTTCAGGTGTTTGTTCGGTACATGAGTTGCAAAAAAGTGAGGACTTTCTGAGATTACTCAAAATACTTATCCTTTTAATGCTTCCTGAATCCCGTTCGTATCGAACCCAAGGATCCATTTTCCATTGAGTTCTGTTTGCGGAACTCCCATTTGACCAGTTGTTTCTACTAATTTCTGTCCTGCAGCTGGATCGGTCTGCACGTTCACTTCTTTAAATGGAATGTTTTGTTCCGTTAAATAATTGGTCATCATTGAGCAATATGGGCATGTAGATGTTGTATATACAGTAGCTGTTTGTGTCATTTCGAGTTCCTCCTTTAATTATCTATACCCTGATTATATACCCGTGTAGGTATATAATCAACAAATTGAATCGAGTTCGAATCTCTAATAAAGGCTTTGTTTCTACTGGAGTCAGTTGTCCGAATCGTGTCCGAGTTGTGTGAGTGACTGGCACCTGTTTGGTGTATACTATAAAAAGGATAATACATATGAAATGGGGATACTAGTATGTTTAATGAATCGATTCGTGAAGAGATTAAAGCGCAAGGGGCGGCGATTGAAAAGTTGGGTACATTGCCGGATGACTTGCTGCAATTTGCTTATGAAGAAAAGTTGTTTAAGTGTTTTGTTCCAGTAGAGCTTGGTGGGAAAATGTTGGAACTGCCTGAAGCGGTTCGTGTTTTTCAAGAAGCATCTGCACTCGACGGTAGTTTTGGTTGGCTTGTGGCAATCGGTTCAGGGGGGAATGCGTTTGTCCCGAATTTTAAAGAAGAAACGTGTAGAGAACTTTTCAGCCCTAAGGAAGCAGTCATTGCGGGAAGTGCCCATTCGACAGCGATTGCGGTGAAAGAAAACGGCGGTTATCGTGTGACGGGTGAGTGGAGATATTGCAGCGGTGCTCCGTATGCTTCGATGTTTACGGCGAATAGTAAATTGGAAGGTACAGAGGAAATCGTTACGTGTATTTTCACGCCCGATCAAGTGGACGTCATTCAAGATTGGGATGCATTTGGGTTAAAAGGAACGGGGAGTCACACCATTCGAGTGGAAAATGCATTTGTTCCTATAGTGAGAACGTTTGATTTAATGAAGAATGCCAATGAATTTGGAGATATCGTTCATACTTTTCCATTTGTGCAATTTGGACAAAGTTCATTTACTGCGGTGAGTTTGGGAATTGGACAGGGCTTTTTTGAAGAAGCAAGACGAATTCTGGAGGCCAATAAAGAGCAGTGGTCGAAAGATGGGAATGATAAATACGAAGCAATTACTTCGATTTTAGATGAAGAGCTTGTTACCTATGATCAAATAGAAGGCGTTTTTTATTCGACACTACAGGAAATCTGGCAAACGCATAAAGATGGAGAAATGCTGGAAGAAGCGGATTTGAACAACTTTTCAAAGGTTTGTAAAGAAGCTGCTGATACAACAATCGGCTGTGCCAATCGTCTTTTCCGACACTTCGGAATGGAAGCAGTTATGGAATCATCCGATTTAAATCGAATTTGGCGTAATTTACATACAGCAAGTCAGCACACATTTCTAACTCCTTAAATAAATTAAAAAATCGAGTACCGTTTCCCAGTTTACAGTGGGAATCCGGTGCTCAATTGAGTTATACTATGCATAAAAGCATGAAAAGTTATCTTTTTTCAAACGATGAAAGTTCTTGAGCTAGTTCAAGGATGTTCCGTAAAGATCCAATCCGGTTGTTAAACTGATTGGTGTCAATTACTTTTTCTTTGTGCATAATTTCTAAAGAATGTAAGAGCGACATGCTGTTTTTAATATAAACTTCTTTTAGCTGATCGAGTGCGAGTAATTCATATGAATCAGCCAATCCAGTTTCAAGGGACAAGGTTTGATCTTCAATAATCTTGGATAAGAGTTCTTTTAATTCATCTAAAGAATTCTCAGTGCACATATGTAGGATAGCCTCCAATGAAAGTGCTTTTGTTTATAGAGTATTCTTTTGAATGTCACATTATTTAGGTTCATTTCTTTGAGTATTGTATAACGTAATATCGCTCCCGAAAAATATATAGCGGGATGGTATTTGGAATACTTCTTCCAGTTTCAAAATGTGTTCATATGAAATATCGGAGGAGTCTCTTTCCCAACCTTCATATTCTTCCAAAGTAACGCCAATTTTGTTTGCGAGTTCAGAAGGATTCATACCACTTTTTAATCGTAATGAATAAATGGTTTGGATAAGATAAAAGGGAACGCCATTTTCAGAATTCAAGTAAATCACTCCTTAACTCTATGTTATATTACTAATAGTAATAAATCAATACCTATAACGTATGTATAGCCCATAATTCATAGTTATAAACCCTTAATTTTATTGCTAATAGTGATAATTAGGTACTTTTGATTCAACTTGGCGTATTAAATACTTTTTTAAATCATGTATTGTATACATACTTAATGCTGTATACTGAAACTAGTATGTGTCTAATTGGGGGTTTTATGCTTGGTCAATGTCGTAAAAGACTTGTTTTCAAAGCGATTAAGGAGATTACGTGAAGAAAGCGGATTAACGATGGTTGAACTTGCGGGTATTCTTGGTATGAGCCAGGCAACGATTTCTGAATGGGAGAAAGGGAATAAGTTTCCTAGAGCTGCCGCGCTGCAGGGATTGGCAAACCATTTCGATGTCCCGATGGAATACTTTTTTAAAGAAAAAGTTTTCCTTGTAACTGAAATGGTGAATATTCCACTGCATCCAACAATCCTACAAAGCGCTGTTTCCAATAATGACGATGTTTTGGATGAAGATGTTAAACAAATTAAATTACCAACGAGCCTTTTAGGATCTTATGCAGATGAGGAAAACCTAGATGCATTTTTAGTTCCAGGAGACAGTATGAATCATCTGTTTCCAGAAGACTCAACAATCGTTGTTAAAGAAATAGGGCAAGCAGACTTAGTGGATGAGGATATCGTTATTTATATTTTTGATGGAAAATATGCAATCGGTCGATTTAGAAGGAACGATGCTGGGAAAGTGTTTTTGTTTAAACCGGAATCTACAAATGCTTTATTATATGATATAGTCGTTCCTTTCGAAAAAATTCAAAATGTGAAAATTGTAGCCAAAGTCATATGGTATGGTGTTTTAATTTGACTTACGGTACTTGATATAGAGGCAGAACTTCGCAAAGATACCTAACAATAAACCTTGTAAATCATGAAAAATCCCTGGAATTCAATTTAATTGAATACTGTGGTGTTTTCACACCTTGGAATATAACTGGAGGTTTTGTACATGGTTAATACGGTACAGGAATTGTTTTCAAAACGATTAAGAAAGTTACGGGAAGACAGCGGAATAACGATGGTCGAACTTGCAGGAGTTCTTGGTATGAGTCAGGCGACGATTTCCGAATGGGAAAAGGGGAATAAGTTTCCTAGAGCGGGCGCTTTACAAGGATTGGCTATTCATTTCAATGTTCCTATGGAATACTTTTTTAAAGAGGACGTTCTACTCGTAACTGAAACGGTAAAGATTCCACTGTATACAAAGGCTTCCCAATCTACGCAGTCTATGTGTAATGGGATTTCGGATAAAAAAGTTGAGTATATTAAACTACCAGCAAGCTTTTTAGGATCTTATTATAATGAAGATGGTCTGGAAGCGTTTGTGGTTCTCGAAGACGGTATGGATCATTTATTTCCGAACGGATCAACAATTGTTGTAAAAAGAGTTGAACAAAGGGATTTAGTGGATGGGGATATTGTTGTATACTTTTTCCAAGACGCATATGCGATTAGGCGTTTTAGAAAGAATGATGCCAAGAACGTGTTTTTATTTAAACCGGAATCTACCAATCCTTTACTGTATGATGTTGTCATACCATTCGAGGAAATTGGGAATGTGGAAGTTCTAGCTAAAGTAATCTGGTACGGTGTTTTGGTTTAACAAACAGTGCCTCATTATTAAACTATAAAAACAGCCTGGAATTCAATTGAATTCCAGGCTGTTTTTGTGTAAGTGTTTGGCACTCAAAGAACTAAATCAGCATACAATACAAATGAGTCGCCATTACTAGAATTGCCAGAATAGTGTAAGAGTTGTAAAGGGGACTGTCACCACTAAGGGGGTGTAGATTATAGCCGCACCGACCATTCAATCTGTATTTGAACAGATTTATATTCTGTTGATCAAGTTCAGTGGGAAAATACAAGTGATTCAAAACCTGTCTTATCACATTACGGGAAGATTATCGGCACCATTGCCAGAAGAATGGAATGCTTTCAATCGTTCGTTCAATGAAGGAACGTACTATCATTACAGATGTCAGGGGTATGTGGAGTGTTTTAGAGCAACAAATGCGTACTCTAATTACAGCGTAAATCTTTGGATTAACGAACTTGTTTATCCGGCAGCAAAGAACTTCAAACAAGCAATGATGGACCTTGAACAATTGAAAGCCAATACTACAGTTGCCGAGCTGCAAGAATTTAAAATCCTGCAGCAACAAATACAAGAATTCCAGCAAATAGCGATGGTTATTATTCAAAACGCCAATCATTTAAATACAACGACGGCCCCCTTAAAAATGTAGGGTGCCGTCTTTTGGTTTGAGTTGACTGAATAGTTTCTAAAATATAAAAAGGATTGTCACCAAGATAGTGTTTGCAACCTTGCAACAATGGGGATACATCTATAACTATTTAGATTTTGAGTGGAGATGGGTATGTGAAGAAGAAACGGAAGAAAACAATATGGATTGGTGTAGGAATATTTGGTGTGCTTTATGCGAGTGTTATTTTATGGCATACATACAAACCGCTTCCGAAAGGGATTTCGTATGCAGGTGGTGTACATAAAACAGATGATCTGACGTTTTTTACGGATTTATCGTTCGCGACAGATCAAGAAGGCAAAAACATCGTAAATGAATTAGCGATTTTCGATGAAGTGTACAAGATGATTGACGAGGCTGAAGAATTTATTGTCTTGGATTATTTTCTATTTGATCATTATTCGGATGAAGGTATAGAATTTCCCAAAATTGTTCAAACATTGACGGCAAATCTTGTGAAGAAAAAAGAAACTCATCCTGAAATGCCCATTGTATTTATTACCGATCCATTGAATAGTGGATACGGTTCGTATGAATCGAAATGGTTTAAGCAAATGGAGGATGTTGGCATCGAGGTTGTTTACACCGATTTAGATCAGCTTCGTGATTCTACACCGCTCTATTCAGGTTTGTATCGAACGCTGTTTCGCTGGGCTGATTTTGGCAGTGAGGGTTGGATCGGAAATGCGATGTCGAGTGATGCTCCGAAGTTGAAACTCGCTTCCTATATGACGATGATGAATATTAAAGCGAACCATCGTAAAGCGGTCATTACCGAAAAAGAAGGACTGATTTCTTCAGGGAATCCACATAATGCAAGTGGTTTTCATGGTAATATTGCATTTAAAGTAACGGGACCGGTATTGAACGACATTTTAGAAGCGGAGGAATCCGTTGTAAAGTATACGACCGGTGGAACGCTTCCCCGTATTGATGATGTAGAAGAAAGTACTGGGCAATATGAGGTGCAATATGTGACTGAACGAAAGATTTTAGATGCATTACTTGAGGATATTGCCAAAACGGAAGAAGGAGATTTGATTCGTCTCGGTATGTTTTTCATTGCAGAAGGTGAGATCATTCAAGCGTTTGTGGACGCTGCAAATCGAGGTGTTCAAGTGGAAATGATTTTGGATCCGAATGAAAATGCATTTGGTAATGAAAAATCAGGACTTCCAAATCGACCGGTTGCGCAGAAAATGGTGGAGAAGACAGACGGCAAAATAAAGGTTCGCTGGTACAATACCGTCGTCGGACAATATCATACAAAACTGGTTCTAATTCAAACAAAGGACGAGACGTATATATCCAACGGTTCCGCGAATTTAACTGAGAGAACGCTGGACAATTACAATTTGGAAGCAAACTTACGAGTCATTGCTCCAACCGAGAGTGAATTTGTTCAGGAACTCGACAGCTACTTCAGTAAACTTTGGACTAATGAAGACGCAGTGTACACATTGGATTTCGAGGAGTATCAAGACGGATTCACATTTTATCAAAGAGGGCTTTATAACTTGCAGAAGTTCTTTAAATTAACAACATATTAAAATCCTTTCCAAGTCTTTCGTGACTTGGAAAGGATTTTTTTAATGTTTTAGGAATTGAACCAGAAAACAGTAGTAGTCAGAATAGTGTCTGAATTGTAAAGGGGACTGTCACCGTTCTACCGAAATAAATCTGAAAAGATTAACATTCGTCAGTATTCAAATGACAAAATCCATTATAGAATTGGGATAGTGTTGGAGTTGTGTGAGTGAAGGACAACCCAAGAGAGGAAAGGGCTTAGGTAAAAAGAATCATCTTTATCGAATGCGATACAATCTTCTGAAAATATACATAAATAGAACCAATTTGCTGACACCAAACGACAATGTATTCAAACTGGCACGGTTATACTATAAATATAAACGAATAATCAATCTAGGAAACGATGATGTACATCCTTTATTTGGGCACCTTGGATGTATGGAGTAACTGGTGCAACCGGCCTAATTAAACGTGGACAATTTGTTCCGTTTAGTTGGGCTTTTATTTTCCATAAAATAAAGGGGGAATTTACTATGGTGCAAGCCAGAAAAGTTTTTATCCTTCTAAAACGAGTGTTTGGAGATGAGGATTTTGCAAATGCAAATGGTTAATCACTTTACTCACGAATTAAGCAAGAAACCACCCGGACGAATGCAATATCTTCTATTGTATCGGGTTCTTTCATTAGGGCTCAGTTGTTTGTTCTTCTATTTATTTGGACCGACGTCTTCGATTCTTTTTTATGCGACAATCATTGGCTCGCTCGTTATCGTAGGTTGGGTGGTCACAAAAGTACAAAAAAAGTATGAAGGGAATACAAAGGCTTTACAAGCAATCGTGATGGCGGAACTCATCGGATTGACCTTGCTGTTAATTCCAACGGGTGGCATTTCAAGCGTTTTTATATGGTACGCGCTCAATCCGGTTCTCGTAGCAGCCCTTTTTCTCTCACCCGTCTATTGTTATGCGATGCTGGCAATTTTCCTAGGCACTGCGACATGGATCACGCAGAACGTATTTCAAACCGATTTACTAACCATCGTCCAAAACAATTCCTATTTCTATTTAGTATGCATACTCATCACATTACTTGTGAGACTTTTTTCGAGACTCGCGATGGATTTAGATGCAAAAGCAATGTATCTCAAAAAACAGCAAAAAGAACTGTTGAAAATCAATACCGAATCGATAAAAGCGAACATGAAGTACGAGGAAAGATTGGAGCATATCCTATCTCTTTATCATGTAGTCGATACCCTTTCTTCCAATAAAAACCCTGAAAAACTCATTTATGAAATCAATAAAACACTCATGAAGTGTACGCAAAGTACGGAATCGTTTGTGTGGTTAACGGACAGTAATCATCAAAAAAGTCATCTCGCCAATTCAACAAACAATCCCGATTTGGAACAAGGGCTTAAAAAGGAATGGCACGTTTTACGTGGAACGAAAGAGGCCTTTATTTACACCATTCATAATCAAGTCTTTTTAATGAAAGTCATTAGAACTTCAACGAACGTAGGTGTGCTTGGAGTGAAATCGACAAGTTTCGGTGCAGGTTCATTGGTGGGGCGAACGTTTGAGTATATTGCGGATTTAAGTGAAATCATGCTTGAACGAATCCACATGGATCATATGGCGGGACAAATGCTCGTAGTTGAGGAGCAAAACCGCATTGCCAATGAAATTCATGACAGCGTATCGCAAAGGCTGTTTGGTATCGTATATTCTTTGCATAATTTAGGGGTCAAAAACAACCAGAGTGCAAATAGTGAGATGAATCAAGAATTCAAGTTTTTGGAACAGTCCGCGAACACAACGATTAAAGAGCTTCGGGCAGCCATTTATCAGCTGAGTTCTATAAAGAATGGGGAAAACTCATTTTATATGCGACTGAAAACATATTTAGATGAATATGCAAAACTTTATGACATTCAAATAAATCACCAAATGATTGGCAATGAACTATTGATATCAGATGAGCTGCAAAATGCACTGTACCGTATTGTGTGCGAGGCTTGTGGAAATGCGGTTCGGCATGGGAAATGCACTACAATCGAACTCAATTTATCGGTATTGGAGAACAAAACGATTCTGGCCATTCAGGACGATGGACTGGGAATTACTCAGCAGCCTTTAGGTTTGATTAAAGAAAAGGGGATCGGTCTTCTGAATATAGAACGATTGGTATCCGCTTTTTCGGGCACATTTTCAATCGATGGAACGACTCGGCAAGGGACGGAACTTATTATTGAAATACCTGCACTAAAAGCTTTGAAGGAAGAAGAGGTGGCTGGGTAATGAAAGTTGTTATTGTAGATGATCATCCTTTGGTTCGAAAAGGGTTAAAATCCCTACTTACGTTAGATGGGTCCATGGAAGTTCTGGGCGAAGCGGCAAATAGTAGAGAGGCGCTGCTTTTATTCAGTTCGGTCAAACCTGATTTGGCTATTGTAGATCTTCGATTGGGATCAGAATCGGGCTTGGATTTAATAGAAGAAGCTCTTAGGCAAGGGGTTGAGTGTAAGTTTGTCGTGTTTACTACTTCTTCAAATGAGGATATGTTTAGAAGGGCGAAAGAAATAGGGGTTGCTGGTTATATTTTAAAAGAGGCTTTTCCAGATGAACTTCTACATGCTTTGCGACTGATTGGTAGAGGACGCAGATATTACGATCCCGGTGTGTTGGATATGATTATGGAATCCAGTACGTTGACTGAAATAAATGACTCTAGAGAACAATTGACACCGAGGGAGAAAGAGGTGTTGATTGAGATGGGTAAAGGTTTATCCAATAAAGAGATTTCAAATAGTTTGTTCATCACGGAATTCACGGTGAAAAAACATGTGAGTCAAATATTAGCGAAGCTGGATGTGTCGGATCGAACTCGTGCGGCGCTGTATGCGAATGCACATGGGTTTGTTACTTATGTTTGATTGAGGGTGTTAATATGCAAGTGAAGAAAGTCCATACAAAGTTGATTTGCGTTTCTTGCGGACGCGTTCCACGGGGCAGGAGGAAAGCCTCCTCGGTCGCTATCGCTCCACTGCGGGGTCTTACCTATCCTGCTTCATCCCGCTGGAGTCGCCGCAATCCACTCCAATCAACTGGATATTCTGTAATTAAAGAGGAAAGACAAAGTGGTGGCTGTCCTTAGAAATTTCTGGTTGGACAATCCCGGTGCTTGGTTGGACAAACCCGAGTCTTGGTTGCACTAAACGAATCTGGTTGGACTAAATAAAGTTTGGTTGCACTAACCCGGTGCTTGGTTGGACTATACGCGACGTTGGTTGGTTAAACACCTTATAAAGGGGACTGTCTCCACTCAACCCCTTGAACTAAAAAACTTGTGACCTCCTGTTTTCAGGAGGTCACAAGTTTTTTAGTGTTTGGCGTAGATGTATAACAGCTTTACGGGCTGTGTGGTGTTGTTGAACCACGTGTGTGGTGTGGTTGAGTTGATGTGGAAGCTTTCGCCTTTTTCGAGTTGGACTTTTTCGTCTTCTATGATGACGGTCAATGTTCCCTCGAGGACGTAGACGAATTCTTGTCCGTTGTGAATGGATGCGTTTACTTCTTCGTCGGTCGGCATAAGGACGACGAGCATTGGTTCGAATAACGGATTCTCCAGTTTTTTGGACAGACTTTGATATACAAAACTCGAATTATGAAAGTTGAAATGTGACTTGGATTCGATTTTCTCTTTATCAATTTCTATTTTTGCAGCTGGTTTTTCTTCAGTTTCAAAAAAGTAGGCTCTACTTACTTCTAGAGCATCTGCTATTTTTGAAATGGATTGTAGTGTTACTGAAGATTTTGATGTCTCTACTTGTGATAGAAAACCTTGGGATAGACCGGTTAACTCTGCTACCTCTTTTAACTTTAAGCCTTTAGAGAGCCTTATTTCACGTATTTTTTGTCCGATGTCATCCATATTCATATCTCCTTGTCCTAAAAAGATCTTTACTTAAATTCTATTATAACATTAAAATAGTATTAGTGGCACTTAAAATAGTTGTTGCTTTTTATAACCACTACTAATATAATCAAATTAATTCATAATTGCGAATTAAAAATATTAGGAGGTATGAATAAATTATGAGAGTAGCAGATGCGGTAGTAAAGTTGTTGATTGCTAATGATGTAGAGATTGTTTTTGGGGTTCCTGGGGATACAAGTATGGATTTTCACAACGCTTTTGAAAAGCATCAAAATGAAATTCAATATTTGTCGTGTAGAGATGAACGACATGCTGCTTATATGGCCGATACTTATGCGAGAGTGTCCGGTAAGCCGGGAGTCTTGGATGTGCCGAGCGGCGGGGGACTTTTATATGCATTACCGGGTCTTAGTGAGGCAACGGCTTCTTCGATTCCCATCGTTTGTTTTTCTTCCGATATTTCAACGGAAAGTGAAGGCACTGGGGCTTTAACAGAATTGAAGCAAGAAGAGGTTTCGAATGCTGTTACGAAATGGAATGTGACGCTTCGGAAAGCATCGAAAACACCTCAAGTCATTAAAAAAGCATTTAGAATAGCTGCAAGCGGCCGCCCTGGTGCAGTTCATATTTCCATACCAGAAGATATTCATGAACAAGAATTTGATTTTAAAGAAAGCGATTTCAAAAAATCCAATTACTTGAGACATATTAATGCACCTAAATCAGAAGACTTAAAAGAAGTTGCTGAAAAAATAAAAGCATCTGAAAGACCCGTTATTCTCGCTGGAGGCGGAGCGCATTTATCGCAAGCATATAAAGTGTTGACAGACTTTGCGAATAAATACGGAATACCGGTTGCGACTTCAATTAACGGAAAAGGCTGTATTGCAGAAACAAACAAACATGCGGTAGGCGTCATTGGCGTAAACGGCGGAACTGACCAAAGTAATGATGTTGTACGAGAAGCGGACACTGTCATTGTGTTGGGTTCAAAACTAAATAACGTAACAACTGTAGCTAAAACATTACTCAGAGACGATCCAACAATCATTCAAGTAGATATGAGTGAAGAGATTTTGGAATTGAATGTGCATACAGATCTTGCGTTTATGTGCGATATCCAACAATTTTTAGTAGGTTTGGATGAAGAGTTGCAGGAATCGGGTTATTCACAGACAAGTGTTTCATGGCAAGAGTTTTATCAAGATAAAGTGAAAGAAAAACAGGAGCAAGCACAAATAGAGGCGGATGAAGATTCGGCAC
This sequence comes from Sporosarcina siberiensis, assembly GCF_042681925.1. Lineage (NCBI taxonomy): Bacteria > Bacillati > Bacillota > Bacilli > Caryophanales > Caryophanaceae > Sporosarcina > Sporosarcina siberiensis. The sequence continues at coordinate 128,662 of NZ_JBHUGI010000034.1, read as the reverse complement.
TTGTCAATCCGGCTAAAATCATCAATTGTTTAGACAAAATGACGGATGAAAATCATCTATTTGTAGTGGACGCTGGAACACAAAACCCGTATATGGCCGCTCATTATAAAGTTAAAAAAGCAAGCCGCCAAACAGTCTTTGACCGAGGTCACGGGAATTTAGGATATGCACTTTCCGCTTCAATTGGTGCTTATTACGGGAATTCAAAAGCGTCGAAAGTGTTCTCGATGTTTGGAGATGGAAGTTTTGCAATGTCGGTAGGAGAACTTGAAACAGCGAGAAGAAAAAACTTGCCAATCGTGTTCATGCTCTTCCAAAACAACGCCTACGGTTGGATCAAAAAGTTACACCAGCTTTACCATAATGAAGAATACATCGCAGTCGACTTTTCTGAAATTGATGGTGCAAAAATTGCAGAAGGATTTGGGTTGAAGAGCAAAAAAATATTGAATAACAGTGATGTTCAACCAGCGCTCGATTGGGCAATGGAACAAGATGGACCTGTGTTCTTAGACTTTATTATTACGCCGATTACAGAACTTGTTCCACCGGTAACCAATTGGAGAGCAGACAGCAAAAAAGATCCAAAAGACCGACGTGCCTTGACGTACTAAGAGAAGGGAGTGCAAAGAGAATTGTATCAGCTTGACCATGTTGTCCATTATTTAGAACGTCCAGAAGCTGAAACTCTTAAGTTGAAAAATCACCAATTGAATGTAAGGAATGGTGGATCTCATGAAAATCGGCCGACGTACAATTCTTTACTGCATTTCGGTCTTTCATATGTTGAATTTCTTTCCATCAGCAATAAAGAACTTCTAGAAGCTCTCCCGCATGGTGAATCGAGCATGATTCAATCCATCATCAATAGAGGATACCAGGAAGGATTCGCCCGATTTATTTTACGAACAACAGACATTTATGCTGTGAAAGAAAAGCTGGAAAAGAAAGGCCTCGTTACAGAAGGTCCAGTCGTTTTGCAAAGAAAAGATCAAAACGGTGAGCTCATCTCATGGAAACTTTTGTTTCTAAAGGATCCTGAAGGGGGTTTGGATTTACCCTATATTATTGAATGGGATGAAAAGGATGCTGCAAGAGTACAACGTCTTGTTAGAAGTGGTTTATTGGCAGATACCGATAATCATAGTGAAAAAATCAGTCAGTTGAACATCGTTGCCAAAAATCCGACTGAACTTGCTGCGAAATGGGCGTATTATTTTGATGTTGCCTATGATGAAGCGAAAGCGTCTGTTGTATCCTTTTCAGATTTCCAAATTGTATTCTATTCGATAGAAAACGTCTCAGAAACCGAAAGCAATCGGCTCCATAATGAACAAGGGATTTTTGAAGTCATCATAGACGGTATTGAACGTGACACACTTGAATTTGCGAATGGCTTGTATACGTTTAATAAATAAACACTAGTAAATGAGGTTGAGTCGGATGGCTCCTAATAAGGAAAACATAGTGCCAACGAATGTTTATTTTGAAAAGCGTGCGGTACATTGCACGGTTGAAAAAGGAACTTCACTTAAAATCGACTTGTTAATTATTAATTATTGGAAATAAGAAAACCAAACTATATTCAAAGATTTCTACTATTACTACAGTGAATAATGGGAGTGTTGCTGGAAATTTAAAAAATTAATGTTGGTAGCTGCTTTATTAACTTTAAAAAGAGTTAGAAATGGAGAGATGATATGGATATCCATAAATTACACGAAGATTTAGAACTGATTTTCCCGAAAATGATAGAAATACGAAGAGATTTCCATATGCATCCAGAAATTTCTTTTCAAGAAGTTAGAACACCTAAAATTATTGCAGACTACTTGGAAAATTTAGGACTAGAGGTCAGAAAGGGTGTAGGAGGAAGAGGTGTTGTAGGAATATTAAGGGGAGGTAAAAAGGGTAAGACTATTGCATTGAGGGCTGATTTTGATGCGTTGCCCATCCAAGATGAGAAAGAGGTTACCTACAAGTCCACAATATCTGGAGCGATGCATGCCTGTGGCCATGACGGACATACAGCAACTTTGTTAGGTGTAGCTACAATACTAGCGAAATATAAAGAAAAGATAAAAGGAAATGTTGTTTTTATTCACCAATTTGCAGAAGAATTACCACCTGGTGGAGCAAGATCTATGATTGAGGACGGTTGTTTGGATGGAGTGGATGTGATTTTTGGTGCCCATTTACAAGGTGGATTACCAGTTGGTGAAGTATTCTATCGTGAAGGCTATACAATGGCGGCATCGGATTTCTTTGAAATTAAAATAACTGGTAAAGGAGGACATGGCGCTTCTCCCCATCTAACTGTAGATTCATTAGTCACTGCAAGTCAGCTCGTTCTAAATTTACAACAAATTGTAAGTCGAAAAGTAAATCCAGTAAACCCAGCAGTACTCTCGGTAGGCGCTTTTAATTCTGGTAGTGCTTTAAATGTGATTCCTGAAGGAGCTTACATTGGCGGTACTATTAGAACGTACGATTCAGATACGCGTGATTTAATGGAAAACGAGTTGAAGAAACTTGCATTAGCTACATGTCAATTAAGTGGAGCAACCTGTGAAGTTGTTTATGATCGAGGTTATGATGCTGTTTGGAATCATCCAAATGAGACCAATTTTATTCGAAAAATAGCAAGTGGTGTAGTAGGCGACGAAAATGTAAAGGAGAGGGAACTTGGAATGGGAAGTGAAGATTTTGCTTACTATTTAAATGAAGTTCCGGGCAGTTACTTTTTTGTCGGTGCAAAACTGGAGGAACCAGATCTCGTTTACCCACATCATCATCCGCGCTTTGATTTTGATGAAAGTGCAATGTTGATTACAGCTAAAGTATTTGTTTCAGCTGTTTTAAGTTTTAATGAAGAGAACTCAAAATGAGATATGGGAGAGGTGTACTTTATTATGAAGTTTATTAAAACTAAACTGATTTTTACTGTTTTACTAGCAGTTATGTTAACTGGATGCAATTCGGAAACGACAGATGATCCCGGAAAAGATGAAACTTCAAATAAACAAGACACGCTGAATGTGGCTTTAGTTACGCAACCTCCTACTCTCGATCAGCCCACAACGACGGCTACTGTTGCTAGAGACACTGCTCGACTTATGTTCGAGACATTACTAACAACAGATTCTGAGTACAAAGCTGTTCCAATGTTGGCGGAATCCGTTGATACGAGCGAAGATAATAAAACATATACATTTCATTTGAGAAAAGCGGTTAAATTCCACAATGGGGATGAAATGAAAGCAAAAGACGTCGTCGCATCTATGAATCGATGGATGGAAAAGTCATCAATAACTGGTGCAATATTTGAAGGGGCTACGTTTGAAGAACAAGATGAATACACTGTGGTTTTACAACTAATGAAACCTTCTCCACTTACTTTGGATACAATGGCGTCAGCAAAGATGGCTGCAGCAATTATGCCGAAAGATGTTGTTGAAGCTGCTACTGAAGATGGAGTGGGGGAATATATAGGAACAGGTCCATTCAAGTTTGTAGAATGGAAACAAGATCAGTATATTAAATTTACTAAATTTGACGATTATGTTCCCGTGGAAGCGAATGCAGATGGATTGGCGGGGAATAAAGAAGCGTTGGTTAAAGACATCTTCTTTTACATTGTATCGGATGCCTCTACGCGTTTAAATGGATTAAAGACTGGGGAATATGACTTTGCCTACACAATCCCTTTCGATAACTACGAGCAACTACAAAATGAAGAGGATTTATATCCGGTTTTTGATACTTATGGAGAAATGCTTTTAATATATAATGAAAATGAAGGACTCTCTTCCAAACTTGAAATGAGACAGGCAATTAATGCTGCACTTGATATAGATAAAATTATGATGACATCTTTTGCAAATAAAGATTTATACTGGCTTCAGTCCGGTTATATGACCGATAAAGTTAGTAATTGGGCAAGTAATGAAGGAAGTGAATTTTATAATCAGAAAGATCCAGAAAAAGCTAAAAAGCTATTAGTTGAAGCAGGTTATAATAATGAAGAATATAGAATTATGACTACCCGTGATTATCCGCAGTTCTATAATGCGGCTGTAGTAATGCAGGAGCAATTAAATGCAATTGGTGTAAATGTGAAATTGGAACTTTATGATTGGCCTACACTTTTGGATAAGCAAAATAATGCTGGTGCTTGGGATGTGGTTATTACGGGATCGTCTACGGTAACAACACCATCACAACTAGTATCCTTAAGTCCTTCTTTTGCAGGAGGAATGCATGACCCTAAAATGACTGAATTACTACATTCATTGGAGACATCAGACAACCATGAAGACGCAAAAAAGATTTGGGATGAACTACAAGGATACGCGTGGGAAAAACATATGCCAATTACAATTTTAGGTGGATACAATAATTTATATGGTGCATCAAATAAAGTTGAAGGAATAACTACTCTTTCTGGCCCGATTTATTGGAATACATCTGTTAGTGAATAGCAATTAATTTTGTAACTAATTATAAATATTATTAATCAGAAGTTAGACATTGTTTGTATATGTCTAACTTCTTTCTATTTGATAAATGGTCTATTTCTTGATTAAATCAAAAATAGACTACTTTTTTCGTGAGTGATAATAACACAAAAAAGTTTGGTTGGACTAAAAATGTTTTGGTTGGGCAAACCCGTTGCTTGGTTGTACTAAACGAATCTGGTTGGAGTAAATAAAAATTGCTTGCACAAACCCAACGCCTGGTTGGACTATCGACAAATTTGGTTGGACAACACCTTTTTAGCATTCCACAAACCTATTCCCCACCCTCAAGCATCTCCCGAATAACCTTCCCGTCCATAAACCCTGGCGCGTCCAACCCCATTAATTCATATAACGTCGGCGCAATATCGAGCGTGGAAATTTCCTCCTTAATCTCGCCTTTAGAATACGAACCACCCGTCACATACAAAATCGGACGCAGTTCCGTTCGCTCGGGATTGCCTCCGTGGCTGCCGCGGTCTTCTGCTAGTTCGACGGAGGAACCGATGTCGTCTTGGCCGATGTAATACCCTTGCTTCGCAATCAACAACACGTCGCCGGCTTGTTCGTGTTCTAGAATTTCCATGTCCTCGTCTTTTTCTCCAACTGAAACTACTTTTTCGAAGGGACTTTCTTTCGACCCGGCCAACACTTTAAAGAAAGAGCGTTCATCATCTTGACGAATGTCTTCGTTCCATCTGTGATATAAATACTTTACTCTGTTGATGAAAGAGGGTTCTGTCGCCTTAAAATCGGTAAAGAGCTCCTTGATTTCTCGTTGAACTTCGGGATACTCCTCTTCGGTCACGACGCCGTTTTTCTCTCGGTCTTCCAAGTTGATGTAAATATGTGCAATGGCTCCACTTGCGACAGCAAAGGCCTTCGATTTTTTAGAATCAATGTTACCGTCTTTGTCTTTAATTAAAAGCCCGGCCTCTTCAAGTTCATGATTGGGAGAAATCATCGTGTGGACAGGTTCCATACCGTGATCCGAAACGAGTAAAAGGCGATCGTTTTTGTTCATCGTCTTCAACACTTCGCCAACGGCTTGATCCGAAAGCTCATACGCCCATGTAATGTACTCCATAAACTGTGCCGACTTTTTCTTTGTATAGTCCAACTGTCTTGGGTCTACTAATAAGTATTTATGTTCTTCATGGTCAATTTGTGGATAATAAAAGAATAAAATATCGGGTTTGTACTGTTCTTTAATATACAGCGATACATCGGTTGTCCACTGCGCAAAACGTTCCTGAATGTCTTCGTAGTCCACGCGCGTGATCCAACCCTTTTTAAGCGCATCGTCGTCGTATTGGACAGGAAGAAACCCGAATTCAGATGCGATGTTTTTTTGAAATTGTGCGGGTCCTTGTACGTCCGCTGAAGTGACTTCCGTTCGATAGAGTTCAACTTTGTCAAGAGTAGGATCTGGTTCTTTTAATTTGAATGAAAAGCCAGCGAGGTGATCCGTATTGATTAAAAATGAAATCGAACCCCATTCGGAATCTGAAATCGAATCCATTACTACTCCATTTTTCTTTGTATAAAAATAAAACGTATCGTAGTCCTTTTTTTCGTTATCCGTTGAATCCACAGCTAAAATATACACTTTCTGATCCATTGAGTCTTCCAGTTTCAATGTAAGAGTCGCTTCCTGAACCGGACTGAAACTTTCGGGAAGGTCCGTCCACTCAATGGGTACTGTAAACGTTAAATCATCCAAACCGTTTTTAGCCCATGTCGTTCCAAAATAAACGGCGTATGTAGCTTTATTTCCTTGTGAAGGATTGGAACCTGGGAAGAGAACGGTTGCTGTTGTTTTGCCTTGCTTCTTCGCTTCTGCCCAAATCGGTGTGGCGTCCAGCGGTGAGAAAAATGCGCTTTTATTGTCGGCTAAATCCGTGTTGGACATGCGCAAGTGATTACTGATCATTCCTGTCTTACCAGGCATTGCGCCGGTAGCCATCGCAGCGTGGGAAGCTGAAGTTAGTGAAGGATAAATCGTTCGAATGTCCTCAGCAACCAGGCCACTATCCGCGACTTTCTTAAAGTTTGGCAGCAATCCATCGTCTATGTAGTTCTTCGTGAAATCATGGCGCATTCCATCGAATGAAACGACCATATATGTAGAACTCTCCTCACTCTGTGCAGTTGATGTCTGCGGTAAAAATAGTTGAGTGACCAAAACTACTACAATGAAGGAAGTTAACTTCGCACTCACTCTCAAAAATATGCACCTCTCTCGTTGTATATAGATTCCCAGCTCATATTCCCGATATTGGAGTATGCAAAACCATAATAAAGAATTATTGGGATTTCTAATGGTGTGTGGTTTTCAAATTCGCTTGGCGCTAGCGATGGCCTTACGCAAGGAGCTCGGCAGAAGTACACTGCCAATCTCCTTGCATCGGCTCAGGCTTGACGCTTTGGCGCTGGATTAGTTCATTTTCCTAGATTGTATTTTAGTGGTCTCTCCTTGGGGTGTGACTGGAGATTTATATTGTTTGTGGGACGGTGGTTTCTAATAGTTTTTTCTATGACTATGCAAATCTGAAATAAGCGTATGTAGTTGACTGAATAGTGTCTGAGTTGTAAAGGGGACTGTCACCGATGTCAACCGATGTCACAGTCTTTATTTGATTATGTACTATCCGTTGATTGGAGCGGAGGACGGTTGACTCCTGGGGGATTTAGCGTGAGGCCACTGAAAAAGTCCGATTCTAAATTAAATCTTTGAAAAGTCCGATTTCTATCAGACTTTTTAAGGATTTTTTTGTATAATAAATTTATTACATAACTTCGAGGTGAGTACGAATGATTTCAATTCAAGATGAATTCAATTTAAGTCCACTCAGTGTGATTTACGATTTAATTGTTCCCAAAAACAATTTGTTGAGACAAATCAATGATTTGGTCGACTTTTCATTTGTATTCGATGAATTGCAATCTAGTTACTGCCACGATAATGGCCGTATGGCCATTTGCCCAATCCGCATGTTTAAGTATTTATTATTAAAATCCATTTACAAACTTTCAGACGTGGATGTTGTGGAGCGTTCTCAGTTCGACATGTCTTTTAAATATTTCTTAAATATGACACCTGAAGAAGATGTTATCAATCCCAGTTCTTTAACTAAATTTCGCAGGGGTCGTCTAAAAGATAATCAGTTGATGGATTTGTTGATTTCAAAAACAATTGAAATCGCATTAGAAAAAGATGTCATTAAAAGTCGTTCAATAATTGTAGACTCTACTCATACTAATGCTCGTTACAATCATAAGACCGCAAATCAATTTCTCCAGGAGAAATCGAAAGCTGTAAGAAAAGCAGTTTATCAATTAAATCCGGATTTTAAGGAAAAATTCCCCACAAAACCCTGTTCTTCAGATGTTGAAGAAGAATTAACATACTGCCGACGAGTGATTGAAGCGGTAGAACAACATTCCGATTATGCAGATATCCCTGTTGTAAAAGAAAGATTAAACGTCCTTAAAGAAACCATAGAAGACTTTACAATAGAATTAAGCTATTCAAATGACAAGGATGCCCGATTCGGGCATAAAACAGCAGATCACTCTTTCTTTGGATATAAGACACATATCGCAATGAATGAAGAACGTTTGATTACTGCAGCTATAATCACAACGGGAAATAAGAATGATGGGAAACATCTACAGGAACTGGTAGAAAAAAGTAAATTGACAGGGGTAAAGGTAGACACAGTAATCGGCGATACAGCTTACTCAGCAAAAGAAAATATTGCCTATACAAAAGAACGACAAATTGAACTTGTCTCGAAGCTGCATCCAATTATATCTAATGGTATTCGATCTAATAATGAAGATTTTGTGTTTAATAAAGACGCAGGAACCTATTCATGTAAAGCCGGACATTTAGCAAAAAATATCAAAAGAGAAATAACCGGACAAAATAAGAGAAATCCCAGAACCCGTTATATGTTTGATGTAGAAAAATGCAAAGTCTGTCCTTTCAAAAAGGGATGTTATAAAAATGGTGCAAAATCAAAATCATTTTACGTCGCTCAAAAATCTACGGAACACCAAGAACAAATGGTTTTTCAAGAATCCGATCAATTCAAGAAAATGGCTAGAGAACGATATAAAATAGAAGCAAAAAATAGCGAATTAAAACAAAGACACGGGTATAAAAAAGCCATTGCCTCGGGTCTATTTGGCATGCAAATACAAGGTGCAGCGACCATATTTGTGGTCAATCTTAAACGAATTATCAAACTGATGAATGAAAAATAAGGGGCATATACCCTTATTAAAGTAGAGAGTTGGATTCCAAAATGGAATTCAACTCTTTTTCTTTTTATTTAATCCGTTGTGGATGTAAAAACTGAAAGTTTTTCAGTGGCCTCATTTAGCGTGACTGTTGAGACCCTGGACTGAGCGTAGCGAGGGAAGCGGCTCAACGCACGCCCCCCGGAAAGCAACCGTCTGTAGCGCAAATCAACGATTTCCCGACCAATCTAAATCAAAATTTTTTCCAATTGGAATAAACGTGCGATATAATTAGGTATACGAAGTATTGGATTTAAAAATCGGAAAGGAAGTTTACTATGACACTGAAAGAACAGCTAAAAGGTTCGATGAAAGAATTAATGAAAGCTAAAAACAAAGAGGACTTAACAAGCGTTCGTTTGGTTCTTAGTACGATTCAGAAAAAAGAGATTGATAAAAACGACGGGGTAGACTTAAGCGATGCAGAAGTGATGCAAATCATCCAAACGGAAATTAAGCAAACTCACGAGTCATTAACATACGCAAAACAAACGAATAAAGAAGAGATGATTACGAATCTTAATAACCGTGTTGAGCTACTGATGCAGTATTTGCCGAAGCAGTTGACTGAAGATGAAGTTCGAGTGGTTATTGAAAAAATTATTGAAACAAACGGATTTTCCGGTAAGCAAGACATGGGCAAGGTAATGGGACTTGCAATGGCTGAGCTTAAAGGGAAAACAGATGGCGGTTTGATTAGTAAAGTAGTTAAAGATGCGTTGTAAAATCTATTTAGAAATAAGTGCTGCGGAGGAAATCTCTGTGGCACTTTTTTTTGTTAAATTTTATGTATGAAATATCGATTTTGGAAGAAGATAAGTTAGAAATTGCGAGAAAAAATATTTGTTGCGTATTTAATTAGAAAGAAGGAGGTTGAGTGTATGAGAACGATACAACGAATTGCATTGGCGTTGGTGATCATTGGGGCAATAAACTGGGGCTTGATTGCATTGTTTCAATTTGATTTAGTGGCCACTCTATTTGGTGGACAGGGTGCGTTATTATCTCGAGCGGTTTATGGTCTTGTAGGTCTGAGTGGTATTGTTTGTTTGGGGCTTTTGTTTAGTCCGATGGAAGATGTGGACGAGGTTGTTGTCGATCGGACGGAGCGCGGTCGGTTGAATAAGTTGAATTACGATACGGAGTTTGGCGAGGAAACAGGTTTTGTGAAGAGACCAACTGAGTTTAAGAAGCTGGATGAGCATAGGATCCAGAAAGCACAGAAGGATTATAATAATAAGAATAAAAAGAAGTGATTTGTTGATGCACAAGTAACCGGTTCGTCCGGTGCTTGTGCTTTTTCGTGTTCTTTGACTGCGTTTCATTCTACATGACGTCAAGGGACCTGTTTCGATTTAGAAAAGTTTAACGATTGGACGGTACCCCAAACTACCATTTCATGATAAACTAATAGATATATAATAGGTTGGAAGGGGAAGTCTGTAAAAACATGAAGAAAAGTCTTAAAATCTTTTTAACTATTTCTTTAATTATTATTCTTGGTGCAGGAAGTTATTTACTCTATCTCTTTAAATTTAAAGATTATGACGTGGCGGACAATGAAATTGATAAAATAATGGAGGATACTTATAGTATTGAGCTTCCGGATGGCACTGTGATTACAGTGGACGGAGAAGAACCTGCTCCCGATAAGATCGAAGAGGATACTGCGGATAGCGACGCTGCTACTAGTGGCACTTCCGATAACGACTCAAGTTCAGATACGAGTTCAAACTCGAACACGAGCTCAGGCACAAATTCAAATAACAACACCGTTTCAAGCACTACTGAATCCAGCCCAGGTACACCAGGAACAGGCACATCTGGAAAAAACGATGCAGCAAAAGAAACAACTGTAGCTTCAATAAAAGGAAAATATACACCGGCATTCGAGTCACTGCAGTCCCAAGCGGATGGTAAACTCAATTCACTCATCGGCCGTGCAAAAAAAGAATTCTCTGATAATAAAGCACAAGGGAAAAAAATCGACTTTCCGTACTTTTATAATAAATATTATGGTGCAGCAGAAGCGCTCGAAGGACAAACAGACACTGTGTTCAACAGTGTGTTGAATGCTGTCGAAAAAGATCTCGCAGCAAACGGCTATGATAAATCCTACGCACAAAGCTATGCAGATGATTACAATGCACGAAAAAAAGCAAGACGTGATGAACTTCTGAAAAAAGCGATGAACTAATAGGGTACACAATAAAAAAGTCCTCTCAAGAAGTTGTACATCTTGAGAGGACTTTTTGTAGGTTTCCGAGTAGCCCGTTGCTTTCCGTTCCAGGCGGACGCGTTCGGGAGGGCGGGCGGTGGACCAACCCGTTCGCTTCGCTGCCGTTGGTTGTTTCACCTGTCCTCGGGAAGAATTGAAATTCATTCTTCCTCAATCCTCCCCGAGTCGCCGCCTTGCACTCCAAGCAACTAAGAATGCAATTGAAAATCAGTTGAAACACCGCATGTTTAAGAGTAAGTAAGTAAGTAAGTAAGTAAGTAAGTAAGTAAGTAAGTAAGTAAGTAAGTAAGTAAGTAAGTAAGTAAGTAAGTAAGTAAGTAAGTAAGTAAGTAAGTAAAGTAATAGGTAAGATTGTTCAGGAGGACTGGGTTCCATCTATATACTCTTTAAAAGTCCCTTCATTTTTTAGTTTTCCTTAAGAGTGATGTTTGGAGCTGAAACACCAAATTAGGTTTTACCGCTATTAGAAAGTTTCAAGTGAAATCCCTACGGGATTCTGGCTTAGTACACTTTTATTATACAGTGAACCCCACTGGTCTTTTGCTCCAGTCAAGCCGAACTTTTCTACATTCTAGCTGATTGAAGTGCAGACCGCCGACTCCAGCGGGATGAAGCTCGACGCCCGGCCCTAAGAAGAATGGTTTATATTCTTCGCTAGTGGAACGCGTCCGGTCGGAACGGAAATCAGCGGTTAGCAGGAATCCTGATTTTAATTCCTATTCCGCAATAAAATACCCAATAAGCGCATTCGCCCACAACTCAGCACCATCGCTATTCGGCATACTATTTTCACCCAATAATAAAGGCAAATCCGCTGAATCTTTAGCTGGCCAATCCAGCCAGTGGTTAATATAAGGAATGCCCTGTGCTCCTGCGAAGGTATTTAGTGCTCGCACTTGAGTTTCATAATACTGCATTTTATAAATCGGATTCGGCGGTTGCAAGATGAGAACCGAATCTTCCACAAACCCACTCAATTGACCCCGAACTGTTTTAATATGGGCATGCTCTTTTTCAATGATCACTTTACCGTTATTCCGTAATGTGAAAGGCTCCATCAGAACAACATCATAATCTCCATCTAACGTAATTCTCTCTTCTTCAATTTCCTTCATGAACTCGCTGGACGTTCCGTCGAATGAAATTTTATGAAAGGTTATGAATTCTGCGTAAGTCTCCCCAAGAGCTACTTGCAGACGTTCTGCGTATCCCGAATCACCATAGTCCATCGATGTGGACCCAATCATAAGAAAATCTACCTTCTCACTAGAATCCAACCGTTTCTGGAAGAGAGCACGAACCGATTCATCTTGATTAGCAGTAAGCTTTTGTAAACGAACCGAATCCATCGGTTCAACAGCAGCTTCCTCCTCTTCAACAGTCTCCTTTTGTTCAACCTCGGTAACCGGTGCGGCAGACACGACTGTTTGGGTAGGACGCTCCCTTTGAAATGAAGAAAGCTTATCCTTCCACTGCGAATACCCCCCTACTAATAAAAGAATACAACCAATTAGTACTATGTATGCAAATAAAACCTTTTTAGTCATAGGAAACCCCTTTCAAAAAGTAATCTAGTTGAATATTACTGTGTTCTCTTAATTATGGCACAAATTCATTCACTTGCATATGTCGAAACAAGAAGGAATATGGTACACTGGAAATCATATACATAACGTACATTGGCAAAGGAGCACGAATACATAATGGAAGAAACAATTAGTTTACAAGATTTGTTCAAAACACTTCGAAAGAGGCTGTTGCTGATTGCAATCATTACGGTTATAGCAGTCACAGTGAGTGGGGTTGTTAGTTTCTTAGTACTCACACCAATCTATCAATCATCCACACAAATTCTTGTCAACCAAACGAAATCAGAATCACCTTCTTTTAACTCACAAGATATTCAGACAAACTTACAACTGATTAATACATACAACGGAATTATTAAAAGCCCTGCCATTCTATCCATTGTGATAGAGGATCTCGATTTAGATATAACGCACACACAACTTCACAATAAAGTTACAGTGAGCAGCGTGCAAAACTCACAAATCATAACGGTCGCCGTACAAGATCCGAATCCGTACAAAGCGGTCGATATTGCGAACGCCATTGCATCTGTCTTCCAAAAAGAAATCGTTACGTTAATGAACGTCGATAACGTCAATATTCTTGCAAAAGCAGAAATTCCTGAAAACCCTTCACCGATAAAACCAGATCCGAAGTTGAATATGGCCATTGCTGCCGTTATCGGCCTCATGCTCGGAGTAGGTCTCGCATTCTTGCTGGAATACTTAGATACAACGATGAAAACAGAACAAGACATCGAAGAACTCCTTGGAATTCCAATCCTTGGTCACGTCAGTCCGATTTCGGATAAAGACCTGAAAGATTCTAAACTCGAAATTACTAATCGAAGGAGGAGAGCATGATGAAAAGGAGTAATAAAAAAAGCATTCAAACGATTGCACGTAAACTCATCACAGACGTAAACCCGAAATCGGTCGTCTCTGAGCAATTTCGTACAGTTCGAACGAACATCAATTTTTCAATGCCGGACGCTGAAATCCAAACGATTCTTTTCACATCTTCTTCACCTGGAGATGGGAAATCGACGGTCGCAGCAAACACAGCAGTCGTTTTCGCACAAGAAGGGAAGAAAGTTCTTCTCATCGACGCAGATATGCGAAAACCAACCGTTCACTATACATTCCACCTTACAAACACGATTGGTCTGTCGAACGTATTGGTACGTCAAACAACATTAGAGGAAACAATCCACCACAGCAGCATCGATAATCTCGATATACTCACATGTGGGCCGATTCCACCAAATCCTTCGGAACTTCTAAGTTCTAAGTCAATGGACAGCGTTATTGAAGAAGTAAAAGAGATATACGACCTCATTATTTTTGACGCACCGCCAGTTCTTTCGGTAACGGATGCTCAAATACTGTCCAATAAATGCGAAGGTACAATTCTAGTCATCAGCGCGAATAAAACTGAAAAAGAGAGCATTTTGAAGGCGAAAGAAGCACTGGTCGCCTCACAGGCAATCATACTAGGTGCCGTGTTGAACAACTTTGTTCTAGACAAAGATCATTACTACTATCAATACTATGGTACTGCTGAGTGAGAGGGCTGAAATGCCCAATCACTCTTTTGTTATTTAAAAATGAATCGTTAGCGAGGAACTCACATGTTAGATATGCACTCACACATCCTTCCAAATGTAGACGATGGACCAAAGTCGATTGAAGAGTCGATAGAACTCATTCGACAAGCTGTGAACGAAGGAATTACAGATATAATCGCAACCCCACACGCGTTCAGCCCGCAGTATGATGTACCAAAAGCCGATGTACTCAAACAACTGGCCATCTTACAAAAAGAAGTAACGAAACTAGAATTGCCGATCCAACTTTACGCAGGACAGGAAATTCGTATTCAAGAGTACGTAAGCAAAAAGTTGAAATACGAAGAAGTGCTTACACTTGCCGATTCCAAATACGTTTTGCTCGAACTGCCATCATCGAATGTTCCGGCCTATACGGTCCAAGTCATTCAAGAAATTCTCAGTTTGAAAAAAATACCGATCATTGCACATCCTGAACGAAACCGTGGCATCGCCGATAAACCAAGCAGGCTGACACGTCTCGTCCAACACGGGGCACTTGCACAAGTAACGGCGGGAAGCCTATCCGGGCATTTCGGTAAAGGTGTTCAGCGACTGGCGCTTAAATTAGTAGAAGCCAATCTCGTCCATACATACGGCTCTGACGTACACAATGCAAAAACACGTCCTTTTCACTTTGAAAAAGGGTTACGTTTTTTAGAAAAACGAAAACTGCACGACACTGTCGATATACTACTGGAAAACAATGCACGAATTGTGTCGAACGAAGATTTCATACTTCTTGAACCGGGGAATGTGGAAGACAGAAAGTGGTGGCAAACGTACGAGTAGAATGCTACTATTGTAGTAGGATTATAAATATTTATAGGTATATTACTCTAAGTGATAAATATGTAATTCAACATGTAATTTCGGGAGTAGAGAGACTTTATGACTATTAAAAGACGAATGACAATGTTGTTTTTTGTCGATTCAATCATCGTGTTGTTTTCCATTTACGTCGGATATTTTATATTGCATCCGGTTATTAACGTATTTGCGAACACAACACTTTTGATAAGCGCGGCAATCATTCAAATAGCACATCATATTTTTGCTTGGCATTTCGGGTTGTATCGTAAAGCGTGGTCGTATGCGTCCATAGGAGAGCTGAAATCGATCTTCCAAGCTGTCACACTGACGATTTTTGTCGTAGCTTGCGTGCAATACATCATCAACCAAGACGTTTACGTTCGTGCACTATTCCTTACATGGATGCTTCATATTTTACTAATTGGTGGATCGAGACTTTCTTGGCGCTTGATGCGTCATTCGTTAATGAACCGGAACGGTGGGGTACTTACTCGGACAATGATTGTTGGAGCTGGACAAGCCGGTTGTATGGTGGCACGTCAACTGCAAAACAATCCCGAGTCGGGCATGACGCCCATTCTATTCGTAGACGACGATCCGAAGAAAAGCGGACTCGAAATATTCGGGCTAAAAGTATTTGGTGGAACAACGGAAATCGCTGAAATCGTTCAAGACAACAAAATCGAAAAAATCATCATTGCAATTCCATCTTTGGAGCGACAACAAATGTCTCTTTTAATGAAGGAATGTCTTGAAACAGGAGTTAAAACACAAACGATTCCACGCATCGAAGACTTAATGACTGGAAAAGTTTCCGTCAGTGATATGAAAAACGTTGAAATCGAAGACTTACTAGGCCGTGACGAAGTCGAACTGGATCTAGATGCCATATCCGAAAAACTGACGAATCGAACTATCTTAGTAACAGGTGCGGGTGGTTCCATTGGTTCTGAAATATGCAGGCAAGTCAGTCGATTTATGCCCGGACGTATTATCCTTGTAGGGCATGGTGAAAACTCAATCTATCATATAGACGGAGAGCTTCGAAAAAAGGCGTCGAACTTAACAGAAATCATTCCAATTATTGCAGACGTACAAGACCGTTCGCGTATTTTTGACATTGTGAATGAATACAAACCGGACGTCATCTATCACGCAGCGGCACATAAACATGTTCCTTTAATGGAAGCAAACCCAATGGAAGCTGTGAAGAATAACATCTTCGGCACGAAAAACGTCGCTGAAGCAGCGGATACATTCGGAGTCCCACACTTCGTCATGATCTCAACAGACAAAGCCGTAAACCCACCGAACGTCATGGGCGCAACAAAACGTTTTGCCGAAATGATCGTCCAAAACTTAGCGAAAGAAAGCAACACAAAATTCGCCGCAGTACGATTTGGTAACGTCTTAGGTTCAAGGGGAAGTGTTGTTCCTCTGTTTAAGAAGCAGATTGCAATGGGGGGGCCGGTTACTGTAACGGATCCTGAAATGACCCGATATTTCATGACCATACCCGAAGCTTCACGACTTGTCATTCAGGCAGGTACTTTAGCTGCGGGTGGAGAAGTGTTCGTCCTCGATATGGGCGAACCGGTGAAGATTGTCGACCTCGCGAAAAACCTCATTAAACTGTCGGGGTATAGTGAAGACGAAATTGAAATCAACTACTCAGGGATTCGCCCAGGGGAGAAGTTGTTTGAAGAGTTATTGAATGACAATGAACGACAGAGCGAGTATGTGTTCCCGAAGATTTTTGTTGGGAAGGCAGAACCGATTACGAAGACCGAGATGGAGTATGTGCTTGAGAAACTTCCGGAGATGAATGGTGAGGAAGTTAAGGATGTGCTGGTTGGGTTGGCAAATCGGAAAATCGTTCAAGTGCAGAAAGGCTTGACGGTTTGAAATGAGCACTATTAGTAGTGCATTTTAGGGGTGTAGCATTGACACATATACGTTTTGACTATTCTAAAGCCACTCCTTTTTTCGGGAGTTATAAGCTTTCATTCTTGGAGCAGACAGTGGAGTCAATCCATCATGAAATGCACAGTGAATCCAGTGCCCATAAAGACTATTTGGGATGGATAGACTTGCCAAGTACCTACAACAAAGAAGAGTTTGCTCGTATCCAGAAATATGCAGGTCAGATTAAGAAAAACAGTGAACTACTCCTCGTAATCGGAATCGGTGGATCTTACTTAGGTGCACGTGCAGCGATTGAGATGCTGAACCACAGTTTCTACAATTTGTTGTCTAATGAAAAGCGTAATTACCCTCAAATTATTTTCGTAGGTCATAATTTGAGTTCTACATATATCACACATGTCATTGAGCTTTTAAGGGATAAAGACTTCTCCATCAATGTGATTTCAAAGTCAGGTACGACAACTGAACCAGCCATTGCATTCCGTATTTTCCGGAAGCTATTGGAAGAGAAATACGGAAAAGAAGAAGCGGCAAAAAGAATTTTTGCAACAACAGATAAGGAAAAAGGTGCGATATTTGATAATAACAATTGATTATATTCGGATTTATGAATGGAAACTATGCCAATTCTTTTGCATAAATGACAAACTAAATTAGAATGTATGATCATAATTTTTCGGATTTATTAAATGAAATATTGGAGATTGAGGAAACCGTATATGTCTAGTTTTAAAAAAAATGTATTATCTGTTTACAGTGTGAATCTGGTTAATGGTTTAGTTGGAATTGCTTTTATCCCTTTGGCTTTAAAAGGGATTGGAGTGGAAGGATATGCTATTTATTCGATATTTATTATCTTGACCTCGTACATTTTTTTTGTTGAAATGGGTGTATCCAAATATTTCACTAAAAGCATTGCGCAATCCATTGGAAAAGAAAAACAAAAAAAAGAAATGCAATTGGCCGTTGGGATATATTTAAGAATCGCTGCAATTTTAATTCTTTTTACGCCTATTCTTTTATATATTGTTCCAAATTATGTGTTTCCTGTAAGTAAACAAGGAAATATAGTTGAAATAATAATTATATTATCAGTTGCTGATTATCTGTTATCTATACCAGTGGCAATACTACTAACATTTAATAAAGGTAAGGAAAACTTTATAATTATTTCGAAGTATAATTTAATTGCAGGATTATCTAGGCATTTATTTTTAATTATAGGTGTCTTAGTTTTTAAATCTGTACTTCCGATTATTTTCATCGTGCTGATTAGAAGACTATTCGACATAATATATGCGTTTAAATATCTTGATCCACTGCCAAAGGGTGCGTGGAAACCTAACTATCAAAAAGGCGAATTTAAAATTGTTATCAGCCAGTCAATTTTACTGTCAGCTGCTCAATTATCACAAGTAACAGTTTTAGCAGTAGGAACTTACTTGGTAAATAAAAACTTTACTATAACTGAAGTTGGAATTTATAAATCCTCATTTGATATGGCTGCTAAAGTATGGTTCTTATCTAATGGTCTAGGGATGGTAATATTTCCAAGATTCGCAGCGTTACTTTTAGATCGGAAAAATATTAAAGTGTTAATTCGTAAATTAATGTTATTTATACGAATTAGTTTGTTTGCATATACATTGTTTTTCGTAATTGCCGTACTTTTAGTTCCCTATATTTCAAATATCTTGTTAATTAAGGATTTATATTTATTTTACTTATTATTATATGGGGTATGTTTAAATGCACATACTAATCTAAGTTATGAATTCTTACAAGCTAGTTCAAAGTTAAAAGTAATAATATTAATTAACTTCATAATTTTACTATTAATAATAGGTAGTTTCTATTTATTAATTGATTTATACGGCATTTACTCTATTGCAATTTCGTGGGTTATTAGTCAGTTTGTATATAGCCTGATTATGGATTATTTAACTTTAATTGTTGTCGGATACAAAAACATTTTTATTACTTTGCTTTTGAATATACTTTTTTTCACACTTGTCATATTACTAATTCTGTAAGACTTTTAACTTGAATAAAAGTACTGAATATTTTTCTGGAGTAGTTTTTAAAAGATCTAATAATAATTATTTGAATGTAAAAGAACAAATTTAGGGTTTTATAAAGACCCTTATCAATCAATCAGGAAAATATTAAAGTTTTTCATGATTTTGAGAGTAGAGGTTATGGATGAGAAGATTAATGATTTCACTTTTTGTTATTTTAACGCTATCAGCCGACTTAAAAATTACTGTATATCCATACATACATTGGGTAGCTTGGTTGGTATTGATTTTACCAATAATGTTGAAGGATTTTATAGAAAAAGGATTTGTTAAGTTACCATTCTTAATCTTTTCCGTTTTAATGTTTTTTATAGGTTTTTTAATAAGTAGCTTCAATAGTTCAACTATTGAACCGTTCATTCAGTTCATTAAGTTTTCATTGGTTTTTATAACTATATATTACATAGTCTTTTACAAAACGTTGGAAATAAAAGATGTGTTTTTTATTCTTAATTTATCAGCAATTCTTAATTTCGCTCTATTAATGATTGCATACTTTAATATTTACCCTACAGCACAAATACTTACAGGGTCTGGGCGTTGGGGTACAATTTTAAATTATCCAGGATCTTTGGTCAAAATAGGCTCACTTTCATTATTTTACAACGTTTTATTAATTATATTTAATAGTAAAGACAAACCTTTATTTCGAGGAACTATGGTTCTATTAAGCATTGTAATAATAAATATGGACGGATCAAGAACGGGGTTTTTGTTAAGTCTATTATTACTCTTAGTTATTCCTATTTTCATTATAAATAAAAATCATCTTAATAATATAAAAATGTCATATACTATAGTGTTTCTTTTTATAATTTCTTTATTAATTATTATTAATAATTTGACAAACATTTTAGGTTCAAGATTAGGTGTGAGTATAATATCTTTTTGGAATGCGAATACAATAACCGAAGGCTTACAAAGTGTTGATTCATCACGTTTCATGATGATTAATTCAGCTATATCAGAGATAATAAAAAATCCTATCGTTGGAAATGGGTCGTTTTCAACGATAGGAGTGTACAGTAGTGGTTCGGAGATGG
Source organism: Sporosarcina siberiensis (assembly GCF_042681925.1). Lineage (NCBI taxonomy): Bacteria > Bacillati > Bacillota > Bacilli > Caryophanales > Caryophanaceae > Sporosarcina > Sporosarcina siberiensis. The sequence goes on along the minus strand of NZ_JBHUGI010000034.1, from coordinate 108,563 downwards.
TGGTACATAATACTTATTTACAAGTATGGGGTGATTATGGTCTTTTAGGATTAACAGGGTACATGGCGATTACGTTTAGTTGGATACCTTTTTTTCCGACAATATTAAAGAATGCAAAGAAAACTACAGATTTACACTTAAAGTCTATAATCTTTAGTTCAATTTTAATGTTAATTTATTTTAATATTAATGGCTTGTTTCATCCATATAGTACAGAATTTGCAGAATGGATGACATTTATTATTCCAGCAGCAGCATATTTTAAATTTTATAGATACCCAAGTTATTTAATGAAAAGACAATAGAATCGTTTTTTTGTAAAATTCAATATAGTCTTTTGATAAATGGAAAAATGCTAAGGAGGTTTGAAAATGGAAACACCATTAAGTGTTATCATAACCACTTATAATAGAAAGACATTATTAAAAAGATGTTTAGATTCGGTAAAAAATCAAAAATACTCCAACTACCAAATAATAGTAGTTGATGATCATTCAGAACCTAGTTATGAAAATGAGATTATTTCAGAGTACCCCGATATAAAATATATAGTTCAGGAAGAAAATGGCGGACCCGGCATTGCACGGAATACTGGGATACTAATTGCAGATAATAATTATGTTATTCTTATGGATGATGACGATGTTTTTAAGGAAGAAGCTTTTACAAAAATAAATAGTTTTATCCAAACATCATTCGACAATTCCTTTCCAGTATTTAACTTTCTAATTTCAAATGCTAGAGTGGAAAAAATATGTGACTATCACATCTATTCTTTTAAGGAGTTAATAGAAGGTAAACTTCAGGGCGATCTTCTTCATGTAATTAATAAAAAATCTTTTCTTGAGGTAAATGATTATAAATTTCCAAACTATAAAATCGGAGCAGAATCTTTATTGTGGTATAAAATAGCCTTGGATTATGGTTTACCAGTAGTTAATGAAGTGCTGGTAAATTTAGGTGAAGACGCTAAGGACAGACTAACTAATATAGACAGACAAGTAAATTCATCATTGGAGTTCGCTTCATTCCAATTAAGTATTATTAAAAACTATCAAAGTCATTTATTAACTTCCGGAAATAAAAATTTTTTAATAAAAAAATATCAAGGTGCAATAATGTATTTATTGTTATCAGGACAAAAGCTAAAGGCTATTTATTATTGGATAAAACTATTTAAATATACTTACAAACATATTTTGTTGTTATTTTTATTTATTCTCCCCAAAAAGTCCATTATTCAATTACTGAAAATATATCGCAAAGTTTAATTGAATAGTTGTAAATTGTAGAAGAGACAAAGAATTGAAATAGGTGGTTGATTGCAAAATGAAAGTATTATTATTAATAAATAGTTTGCAAATAGGTGGAGCTGAAAAACATGTTGTTACGACTGCAAATAATTTAGTGAACAATAATATAGAAGTTTATGTTTGTTCCGTTTCTAATAAAATTGCGCAAAGAAATAAATTAGATGAAAGAGTAACTTTTTATTCATTAGGAGAAGATGAAAACTTATCTTTGAAAAAGGTTTGGCGCCTTGGAAGTTATTTGAAAAAGAATAAAATAGATATAGTACATTCTCATTTGTTTTTGAGTGACATATATAATTTTTTAAGTTCATTTACTCATTATAAAAAAATTAAAAGAATTTCTACGGAACATAGCACTTCAAGTAGAAGGAAAAAGTATAAATCTTTCGGGTTTATTCAAAGGTTAATCTATAGAAGGTTTGAAACAATTATTGCAATATCAAATGCTGTTAAAATACATGTTTTGAAATGGACAGGTGTTAGTCATAGAAAGTTAGTAACTATTCATAATGGTACAGAAATAGACATAAAACCTCAAAAGGAAATTATAGAAAAATATAGTCAGTTAACTTTTCGGAAAGTTAGAATAGGAACATTGGCAAGATTAGAGCATAGAAAAGATTTGCGAACTTCATTAAGATCTATAAGATATTTAGTCTATAAATTAGGATACACTGATTTTCACTATACAATATATGGAGATGGGCCACAACGCAATATGTTGGAGTCATACGCAAATGAATTAGAAATAAATGATTTTGTTGATTTTCCTGGTTTCCAATCGGATATTAATGAAGTAATTGATGATATCGATATCCATATACTTCCGTCAATAGAAGAGGGTTTTGGTATTTCCATTATTGAAACAATGGCGCGTGGAATTCCCAATGTTGGAACAGTTACTGGGGGGATACCAGAGATTATTTCTGATAGTATTAACGGTTATCTATTTAATTGTGGAGACTATAAAGAACTTTCAAATAAACTACTGACTTTAATGAAAGAAAAAGAAAAAATTCTTGAATTTGGTATTGTAGCAAGTGAGCAAGTAAGAAAAAAGTATACTTCTACAAATGCAGCGTTAGAATTAATTGAGATTTATAAATCGTAGGATTGTAGTATTAATAAAAGAAAAGAGGGATTCGTAGTGAGAGTAATTATTACAGGTGCTGCTGGATTTATTGGGTCTAATTTATCGAGAAAACTATTGAAATTAAATCACATAGTAATAGGAATCGATAATTTAAACGATTATTATGAGGTTTCTTTAAAAGTAAACCGTATAAAAGAAATTAAAGATGAAAACTTTAGTTTACATAAAATTGATTTGGAAAATAAAGAAGTCATGAATAAGATTTTTGAAATTGAAAAACCAGACATTGTTATTAACTTGGCTGCACAAGCCGGAGTTCGTTATAGCCTTGAAAATCCTCATGCATATATTGATTCCAACATTGTTGGTTTTATGAATGTTCTTGAAGCATGCCGGCACAATAATGTTGAACAGTTAATTTATGCATCATCTAGTTCTGTTTATGGAGCAAATACTTCCCTACCATTTTCTACAAGTGATAACATAGATCATCCTTTAAGCTTATATGCTGCTACAAAGAAAGCCAATGAGTTAATGGCGCATACATATAGCAGCCTATACAACATTCCTACGACTGGTCTTCGTTTCTTCACTGTATATGGTCCATGGGGGCGTCCAGATATGGCTTTGTTTAAATTTACGAAGAATATTATTGAGGGCAAGCCAATCGATGTGTATAACAATGGGGATATGATGCGTGACTTTACGTATGTTGATGATATTGTTGAGGCAATTAGTCGACTAGTTGAGAGGAAGGCAAATCCAAATCCCGAATGGTCTGGTAAGAACCCCGATCCTAGTTCAAGCTATGCCCCTTACAAAGTTTATAATATCGGAAATAATAATCCGGTGAATCTGATGGATTTTATTGAGGCAATTGAAGAAAAGGTTGGTAAGAAGGCAATTAAGAACTTTATGCCACTTCAAGCTGGAGATGTTCCAGCCACGTATGCAGACGTTGAAGATCTTTATCGCGACATAGATTTTCGACCTGAAACTTCCATTAAAGATGGCGTTGGGAAATTTGTAGAATGGTATTTGGATTATTACCAAATTAAGTTGTGAGGAGATTTTTGAATGAGTGAGCGTAAAATAGCAGTTGTCGGTTTGGGGTATGTCGGCCTTCCTGTTGCGGTTGCATTTGGTAAAAAGCATCCCGTAATTGGATTTGATATTAATACAAATCGTATTGAAACATTGCTAAATGGTATTGATTATACAAATGAAGTTGAGCTTGAGGATTTAAAAATAACGGAGATCCACTATACTGCTGATAGTAAGGAATTGGAACAGGCCGATTTTATTATCGTATCTGTCCCGACACCTATTAATGCACATAACCAACCGGATTTGACACCCTTGTTGAAAGCTTCGGAGACAGTTGGAAGTGCTTTACAAAAAGGTGCGATTGTTGTTTACGAATCAACGGTTTACCCAGGGGTTACGGAAGATGAATGTATTCCTGTTTTGGAAAAACATTCAGGTTTAAAAGCCGGCATTGACTTCTTTGTTGGCTATTCACCTGAACGTATTAACCCGGGTGATAAAGAACGAACATTTACGAAAATAATGAAAGTTGTTTCTGGACAAACGGACGAGGTTTTGGAGATTATTGCTGAAGTATATAGCAGTGTTGTGGAAGCAGGGGTATACAAGGCAAGTTCTATTCGGGTTGCTGAAGCTGCAAAAGTGATTGAAAATACACAACGTGATGTGAACATTGCACTTATGAACGAGTTGGCAATGATTTTCAATAAGCTAGACATTGATACTTCTGAAGTACTAAAGGCTGCGGGAACGAAATGGAACTTCTTGAACTTCTCGCCGGGACTTGTAGGAGGCCATTGTATTGGTGTTGATCCTTACTATTTGACACATAAAGCACAATCCGTCGGACATAACCCAGAAATGATTTTAGCGGGCCGTCGTATGAATGATAGCATTGGACAATATGTTGCCACCGCGTTAGTTAAAAAGCTGATTAAGTCGAATATGCCTGTGCAGGGCGCAAAGGTAACTGTCCTAGGCTTAACTTTCAAAGAAAATGTTCCAGATATTCGAAACTCAAAAGTGATTGACGTTATTAGAGAATTACAGGAATACGGTATTGATATTCAAGTGACAGATGCCCATGCAGATTCAGCTGAAGCTGTTCGGGAATACGGGGTTTCATTAATTCCGAATGAAGAACTATTACCTGCTGATGCAGTTATTTTAGCCGTATCGCATAGAGAGTATTTAGAAGAAGGCTGGTCACAGTTTGATCGGTTATTGAAACAGGGCAAAGGGATTGTTGTGGATATTAAGAGTGTATTGGATAAAGAGAGCAAGCCGGAAAATATTGATCTGTGGAGATTATAAAATTGACTAAAAAGAAAATATTACAGGTTTGTGCGATAGATGGAAGTGTTGAGGCCCTTTTAAAGCCATTAATTTTGAAATCAATGAAGGATGGGTATGAAGTTCATAATGCTTGTACGGATACTGGAAGGTTCACTGAATTGAAAGCACAAGGTTTAACGATGATTGACGTATCGATAGATCGACAAATTCATCCCCTTAAGAATTTAAAGTCCATATGGAAATTATATAAGCTGATGAGAAAAGAGAAATATGATATTGTACATGTACACACGCCAATTGCGGCACTATTAGGAAGAGTAGCGGCTAAACTTGCTGGAGTTAAACATATTGTATATACTGCTCACGGATTTTACTTTCATGATGAAATGTCCAAGAAGCAATATAATATATTCTTTAATATAGAGAAGTACGCTGCAAGATGGATGACAGATTGGTTGTTGCTACAAAGTAAAGAAGACTATGAGCTTTCGTTAGTCCATAACTTTAAACCTGAAAAACACACAATCCATTTGAGTAATGGTGTGGATATATGGAACAACTTTCACAAAAATCAAATTACTAATGAAGAAATAGAAAACTTTCGAACTGAAAGTAATTTGAATGATAATGACTTTATTTTCTCTTTCGTTGGAAGACTTGTGAAAGAAAAAGGGGTTTTCGAATTGGTCGAGGCCTTTAAGTCTTTATCAACGACCTTTCCACAGGCAAAGCTTGTCTTGATAGGTGGACTGTTAGAAAGTGAGAGAGATCATGGAAGTTATCAAAAACTGATGGATGATCTAAATCACTCTAACATTCGTTACCTTGGCTTTCGCAAAGATATACCGGTAATTATGAAAGCGTCTGATGTGTTCGTCCTACCATCCTATAGAGAGGGTTTACCTCGGTCGATTATTGAAGCCATGGCGATGGAGAAACCGATTATTGCAACAAATATTCGAGGTTGTCGAGAAGAAGTATTCCCTGGAGAAAATGGGTTTTTGGTTGAAAGAGAAAATACAAAAGAGCTAGAAAAAGCTATGATTTCTATTTTGAAAAATCCAGAGCTCGTTGCTGAGTATGGAAATAGAAGTCGAGAAATTGTTGAGGAATTGTTTGATGAGGAGAAGGTTTTGAAAAAGCAGATTGATTTGTTTGCTAAACTAGTTAAAAAAACTTAATTTACAAACTTAATCTATTACTAAATTAGATTATATTTAATCAGACTCGCCATAGTATTTAAAAAGCACACTGGGAAGCATTCAATGGTAGAAATAATAGTGGAATTGTAAAAAAGCTTTAGAAATGCAGGCATTGCTCAGAAAATAGTGATTGATATAAATACAAGTTTAGTTACGTTAATTATTTAATCTTTAATCTTTAGTCTCTGGTAGAAAGGTATTGTTTATGTATCTGAAATTGGACTCTCCTGTATTATTATATGTCCATAGACTAACCTGAAGTAGATTTATATTTAAGGATTTAAGCTGAGTTTGATGACAGAAAAGCGTTCAGGGATTAAGCGGTGGGCTCAGTATAATTAGATTCACTTAGGATAGGAGTGGTGAGTATGGAGATAGGTAGCGAATTTCATATAAGCACCCTAGATACTTTGAAAACACGTTCTTCCATATTAAATAATTCGGACCTTCTACTGAATTTTGGTAGGACTGCTATAAAGTTACTTGTTAAAAGTCTTCAAGATAATAATGGATTAAAAGGAATTCTACTACCAAATTATCTTTGTGAAAGTATAATACAACCAATAAACGCTATTAACTTACCATATCAATTTTATGAAATAGACAAAAACTTTAGTGTCGTTATAGAAAGTCTACAAGAAAAGATTAAACCTGATTGGGCAGTTTTCCACTTGGATTATTTCAATATAGATAAAAATCATGAACTATTATTTTATTTAAAAAGTATCAGATCTACTAATATTATTATCGAAGATATCACACATAGTCTTTTTGATCGAAAAGAACCAATTGGACATTTTCAAATTGCGAGTCTAAGAAAATGGTTGGGAATACCAAGTGGTGCATTAATTCGGACAAATGGTAATACTAATATGGGGAAAGTTACTTTACTATTGAACTGCAAGATAAATACTCGTGTAGTGGAAAAGAGATTTTATGCTGCAAATCTAAAAAAGAACTACCTAGAAATGGAAGAACTGAGAGGTGCAAAGTCTGAATTTCTTGATTTATTCTCAGAAGCAGAAGTTATGCTGGACGAAAGCAACATTGAAGTACAGAATATTGATAGTATATCAAAACAAATAATAAATAATTTCGATTTTAAATCTATGATTGAAATCCGTAGAATGAATTATCAGACCTTGTATGAAGGACTAAGTGTAATTCCAGAAATCGAACTTTTAAATGGGTATCCTAATGAAATGAAAGTTCCTTTAGGATTTCCGATAAAAGTGAAAAATCGTAATGAATTAAAGTCTGTCTTAATTGATGCAGAGATTTATCCACCCGTTCATTGGCCATTACCAAAAGATTTATTACTAATTCAAACTAAAGCAAATATGCATATATCGGAAAACATTTTAACATTACCATGTGATCAACGTTATTCTGATATTGATATGATGCGTATGATTAACGTAATAAAAAAACACTATTGTAGGTGAAGGAATGTTAGAAGTTATAAATTCGGAAAATCACTTCCGATGGAACACAATTGTAGATGACTTTGAAAATAGGGATATTTATTTTTCCCATGAATATTTTACTAGTTCCATGTTATTAGATAAAGGAGAACCACTACTTTTTTTTTATGAAGATGAAAATGGTAAGGTTGCCTATCCAGTGATTTTAAGAAAGATAGATAATAAATTAGGTGAACAATTATATGATATTACAACACCATATGGCTACGGTGGACCTCTTGTAGAGGCCGTTTCTACAGAAATTGATTTAATATTGAAATTCAGAAAGTTTATAAGTCAATACTGTATTGACAATAATATTGTTTCTGAATTTATTAGGTTTCACCCTATGCTTGGAAATCAAAAGGATTTGGAAAACAGCTTAAATATTTTATATAATCGGGATACGATTGAAATTAAGTTGCAACAGGGTACGGAACTATTAAATGAAATGCCTGGAAAGACTCGAAATATGATTAGAAAAGCATATAAGAATGGTGTAGAAGTAAAGAAATTAGATAAACAAAAATACATGAAGGAATTTTTGTCTATCTATTATTCCACGATGAATCGTAATGATGCTACAGAATACTATTACTTTAATGAAACTTATTTTAAAGAAACTTTTCGACTTTTAGATTCAAATATACATATGTTTGGTGCATTTTGTGAAGATAAAATGATTGCTACTAGTTTAATTTTCACTTATGAAGATTTTATGCATTATCACTTATCGGGTGCATTAAGAGAGCATTTGTCCCTTGGTGCCAATAACCTTCTTTTGTTTGAAATTGCGGAATGGGGAAGGAAACAAGGAATAAAGTCTTTCCATTTAGGCGGAGGTTATTCAGACAGTGAAGATAATCTCTTTAAATTCAAAAAGTCATTTTCAAAATCTGATCCATTAAACTTTTATATTGGAAAAAAAGTTCATAATCTGAATTTATATGAAAAGCTAGTTAAAGAAAATAGAATTACAGAAGACAATGGGTATTTTCCGTTGTATAGGAGTTAGATAGATGCGATTAATACTTAAACGACTATTTGATCTGTTACTCTCATTATTACTTATTGTACTGTTATCGCCACTACTACTTATAATCGGGGCTTTAATAAAGGTAACTTCAAGTGGCCCAATGCTATTTAAACAGGAAAGAGTCGGCAGGCATGAAAAAGTATTTAAAATTTATAAATTTCGAAGTATGATTCAAAATGCAGATAAACTTGGTGCTGGATATTATATGGATGGCAAGAATGATCCCAGGATTACAAGAGTAGGGAACTTTTTAAGGAAGACAAGCCTAGATGAACTTCCAGAAGTTTTTAATGTCCTAAAAGGTGAGATGAGTTTTGTTGGACCAAGGCCAACATTAAAATATCAAGTAGATAAATATAGCGACTTTCAAAAACGAAGACTGGAGTATCCGCCAGGTATTACTGGATGGGCTCAGATTAATGGCAGAAATGAAATTCCATGGAGTAAGAGAATTGAATTAGATGTCTGGTATATCGATAACTATACATTATGGTTAGATATTAAAATATTAATTTTAACATTACCATCTGTAGTATTTTCAAAAGGCATTTCACATGAACAATCAGAAAAAGATGTTGATGATTTATAAAGGGAGGAATTAGTATGAATATACATGGTAAAAAAGTTGTTTTAAGAGCATTAGAACCTGGTGATATGGAAGCTTTAAGGAGTTATCATAACGATCCTGAAATAGGTAACTTGGTTGGGGGATGGTCCTTTCCAATTTCGTCACAAGAACAAATGAAATGGTACGATCGAACTGTTTCTGATACTAATAACCATAGATTTGCCATTGAAACAAAAGAGGATGGGTTTATAGGTATTTCCACACTAACTAATATAGATTTAAAAAACAGGTCTGCACATCATGGAATTATTATTGGTAAAAGAGACTTAAGAGGATATGGTTATGGTAGAGATACTGTGATGACTACTATGAAATTTGCTTTTGAAGAGCTTCAATTGAATCGACTTGACGGTGATATTGTAGAACATAATATACCTTCGTTAAAATTGTATACAGAAAAATGTGGATGGGTTGAAGAAGGTAGAGTAAGACAACACATTTATAGGAATAATCGATATTATGATCGAATTATTGTTGGGATTTTGAAAGATGAATATGAAGAAGTTTGTAAACAAAATAACTATTGGAATTCTTAAAGCAAAGCGTATTTTGAATTAGAAGATAAAGTTGCTAGCTTTTATTAAAGTGTGGAAATCAAAAAGGCGGTTTTTTCATGAAGTCGATAGCAATTATTGGTGCGGGCCAAATGGGATCTGGAATATCACAATATTTGGCAATGAATAACATGAAGGTAACTTTAATTGATTATAAAGATAGTAATATTAATAAGGCTATGGCTTCAATCGAAAGCGGTTTAAATAAATTGTTATTAAAAGAAAAGATTACTAAAGAAAAACTTTTACAAGTTCAAAACAATATTCACTATGCAACTACATTGGATTATTGTAGCGAAATGGAATTAGTAATCGAGGCAATTCCAGAAGATATTGACAAAAAAGAGCAACTTATAGTCACCTTAAGTGGAATCATGAATGATAATGCAATTCTAGCAACAAATACTTCATCCTACTCTATTACAAAATTAGGTACCTTATATAAAAATCCATCTAAAGTAATTGGATTGCATTTTTTTAATCCTGCTGTTCTTATGCCACTAATAGAAGTAATCCGTGGATTGGAAACCTCGAGCGAAACTGTGGATAAGGTTTCAACATTTATCAATAGTATTAGTAAGGAAGCCGTTTTTGTTCAAGATCAATCTGGATTTGTTGTGAATCGGATTCTTATACCTATGATAAACGAGGCTGTTTTTGTTTTACAAGAAGGTATTGCTACTGCAGAAGAAATTGATAAAGCAATGAAACTGGGTTCAAACCAGCCAATGGGTCCATTAGAATTGGCTGATTTTATTGGATTAGATACATGTTTATCAATTATGAAAACCCTTCAGACTGATTTTGGTGATGATAAATATCGACCAGCTCCCTTATTACAAAAATATGTTCACGCAAATAGATTAGGCCGAAAAACTAAAAAAGGTTTTTATACATATTAACCATGATTTAATAGATATTTGGTGATTATTTAATAAAGGAGATATCTGAATGACTAAACGAATCTTATTATCCTCTCCTCACATGAGTGGAAACGAACAAAAATACATAAATGAAGCATTTGAAACGAACTGGATTGCGCCTCTTGGTTCAAACGTAGATGGATTTGAGAAAGAAATATCAGCGTATGCGGGAGTAGAAGATTCCGCGGTATTATCTTCTGGGACAGCTGCTATCCATTTGGCTCTTGAATTAGTAGGTATCGGTCAAGGGGATACCGTTTTTTGTTCAAGTTTGACGTTTGTTGCCAGTGCGAATCCAATCCTGTATTTGAAGGCTGAACCTGTGTTTATCGATTCTGAAGTAGAAACATGGAATATGTCGCCGGATGCATTGGCAACCGCTATGGCAGATGCACAGGCAGCCGGAAAGCTTCCTAAAGCAGTAATCGTTGTGAACTTGTATGGGCAGAGTGCGAAAATGGACGAGTTGTTGGAGATTTGTAACTTGTATGATGTTCCTATGATTGAGGATGCTGCGGAATCGCTTGGTTCGTCTTATAAAGGCAAAAAAAGTGGAACGTTTGGCAAGTTTGGCATCTATTCATTCAACGGAAACAAAATCATTACGACTTCTGGCGGGGGAATGCTTGTGTCTGATGATATCGAAGCGTTGACGCAAGCTCGATTTTTAGCGACGCAAGCTCGTGATCAAGCGAAACACTATCAACATAGTGTAATTGGCTATAACTACCGCATGAGTAATATCCTTGCTGGTGTGGGACGTGCACAGCTTGAAGTGTTGGATGAACGGGTACAAGCAAGACGCGATGTGTTTGACAGATACGCGCAGGCGTTGGGTGAGATTGAAGGCATTCATTTTATGCCGGAGCTTGAAGGGACCTATTCGAATCGTTGGCTGACAGCGATGACGTTGGATCCAGAAATGATTAAAATAACTCCTTATGAATTGATGGATGTGCTAGATGCTGAGAATATCGAAGCACGCCCTGTTTGGAAACCGCTCCATTTGCAGCCGTTGTTTGAAGGGTGTAAGTTTTATCCGCATGCAGAAGATGATGTTGTGAGTGTGCGATTGTTTGAGACGGGAATCTGTTTACCGTCAGGATCGAATATGACGGTGGAGGAGCAAGAGAAAGTTATTGATGTAATCAAAGAGGCACTGTTATAAACATCTATTAATAGTATTGGATAGTCAACACTAAACTGAACAAAGTTTATAAGGTTCCTAATCTGTATTCCAATGGACTTAAATATCCAAGCGTGCCGTGAATCCGAATCTTATTGTACCAATTTACGTAATCATTTAGTTCAAGCTCAAGCTGGTTAAGGCTCATAAAGTGCGCTTGCTTCGTGAATTCTGTCTTGACGATATTGAACATTGACTCAGCTACTGCATTATCATATGGGCAACCTTTCATGCTCAATGATCTTTGAATTCCGAAAGTCTTTAACGCTTCGTCAATGAGATTGTTTTTAAACTCGCTGCCTCGGTCGGTGTGAAACATCTGAATCGAATTAAGGTCACGATTAACGCTTGATAAAGCCTTGTAAACTAGTTCAGCAGTCTTACTTGGCCCAGCGCTATGACCGATAATCTCACGATTATAAAGGTCGACAAATAAGCAAACGTAGTTCCATTTCCCGCTCACGCGAACGTATGTCAGGTCACTAACGACAACGGCCAATTCTTCTTGACCATTGAACTGTCGGGCAAGTTCATTTTTCACAGGATCTTCATTCACTTGGGACTTGAATGGTTTGTATTGGGCTACTGTATAGTTTGAAACAAGTCCTTGTTCCTGCATGATTCGTCCAATACGTCGTCTAGAAACACACAGATTAATCTTTGCAAGTTCTTTCTTGATTTTTCGTGTTCCATAGTTGTTTCTACTCTCTTTAAATACTTTCTTGACGGCTTTAACAAGCTCTTTTTCTCCTTGCTTTTTAACAGGTTCATAGTAAAAGGTGCCTCTAGAAATGTTAAGGACTTCGCACATTGCTGATACCGAGTATTTGTGAGCATTGTTACGGATCACATCTACTTTCGTCCCATGATCAGCGCGGCTTGCTTTAAAATATCATTTTCCATAAGTAAACGTTGGTTTTCTTTACGTAGTTTGATTAGCTCGGCTTCTTCAAGCGTTCGGTTGTCCTTTTCTTTGAACGAACCAGATGTTTGATTTTGTTTAACCCATTTGTCAAAAGCAGATGCAGTTAAATCATATTCACGGATTATGTCTGCCCTGGGTTTTCCGTTTTCATAAAGTCTTACTAATTGGCTTTTGAATTCTGGCGTAAATGTTCTTCGTGTTCTTTTTGGGGTCATCGTAGATTCTCCTTGTTTGTCTGGTTGTATTCTACTAGACCTTAATTTTATTGTCTAACTAAGTGTAGCCTATCCAAACAGTTTTTATCAAAAGGTACATATATGATATCATTGATGACCTAAGACGTGGATTGCTGAAAAGAAATTTTATTTATTTCATTTGTTTTTTTATTAAATCATTATAACTTCTGTTTATTTATGATTTTTTAAAATTTCGTATTATGAAATCAATCCTTATAATAGAAAGGTGTGTAGTAGCGGTATGAGAGATAAGTCAATTATCCAATCAGTTTTGAAAGTCGCTGATGTATTAAATGTTTTTACCAAAAAAGAGCCTATTTTGACGTTACATCAAATACATAAATTTTAGGTACCTGTGCCTAAAACTATTCTGACTATACACTACAATTACATACTTATTCGGTATATGGTGAAAAACATCTTTATTTTGTATGTATATACAATTGGTTGAATTGTTTGTTGTTTTTTCATGCACAGGCACCCCGAAATGGACACCCCGAAATGAAAATTAATATAGTATAGGTGGTAGGCTCTGGATAGTGGGGGGTGAAGCAAACCATCGCTTCAATTTGTTGATAAGAAATGATGCTATTTCAGTTTGAATTCAGGGTAGCGACTTGCACCCAATTATAAAAAAAGGTCCGCTAAGAGAACAATCAATCATCTCTTAGCGGACCTATTCATTTAACTACAATTCCGGTAGATCGTCGTAATCTACCGAAGACAAAAATCCCTCGGATTTCATCTTGACTACAAACTCCAATAATTCCTTCTTTAGTTCAAACAACTCTAGGTCATTGTGTCCAACTTCGAATCCGTCGCTTGTCATTTCCACCATAATAAGATTACTCCTCCCTGCGAAATGGTATAATTGATATATCCCTTCAATCTTCCCTAACTAACATAACCATACCATGGGAAAGCTAATCAGAGGATACAATCTAGTTGGGACATTTTCTTCTAAAACGCTAGTTTATTTAAACTTTCGGGAATATATTTCTCACAATTAAACTATGTTATTTGTAGTAGGTATGTACTATAATATAAAGAGAGGGATTCGATAATGAATGTTGGTCATTTAATAAGGGCTGAAAGAATTAGGCAAGAAATGAAACAAGTTGTTATAGCTAAGGGTATCTGTACCCCTTCTTACCTATCCAAAATTGAAAGAAACTTAATTTCACCAAGTGAAGAAGTAATTAGATTGTTATTTAATAAATTAGACATCGCTTTTGATTCGCTACAAAAAAATGACCACCAATCAGATGCTGAATTTGCCAAGCTGTTAAAAGAAAATTATAAAGCGGTGATCACGACCAGAAATGACGAGTTCACAAAAAAGAAGTTAGATTACTTAGAAGAACAAAGCGCCTTATTCGAAAATGATTCACTTTACTATACCTATCTCCTGATCGTATTAAGATTCCGGCTTATATTAGGCGGAAGTTTGGATGAATGCAGCAGAGAAATTGGTGCACTTGAAAAAATCAGCAAGAGCTTCAATTCTTTCCAAATTTATTTATTTAAAATAAATAAGGCAATCTATTACTACGCTACAAAAAACCGTATAAAATCGATTGAATATTTGGAAGGCGTTTTATCCATTGTAGATACTATCGCGTTAGAAGACTGGGAAAAAGCAGAATTGAACTATATGCTAGGATTGATTTATACCGCAGATAACCGCATTTTTATTTCTATTGAATACATAAGAAGGGCTCTCGATTATTTCAGGGAAAACTTTTTAATGAGTCGAGTTTTAGATTGCTATGTACTGATCGGAGTTACTCGAAAGAAAAGCGAACAGTTCGAAGAGTCTTTAGAGTCCTATTTAAAAGCAAAACAACTATGTGATGAATTTAACTTGTATAGTCAAAAAGGGGTTATTCATCATAATCTGGGCTCCCTTTATGGAATGATGGGTAATAATAAAAAGGCGATCGATTATTTTAAAATGAGTATTAAATATAAAAGTGATAAAAATAGCCGGCTCATTTCAATTTTTAGTTTAGTGATGGAATATTCCAAGATGCGTAACAAGGATCTTGTAAATGAGTGGTGCGACAAAGGAATCTCATTGTTGGATCAGCTGGATAGTGAAAATCTCTCTTCGTATTACCATCATTTTATTTTTTACAAGTCAGTTAATAGCCAACAGGGTTTATCCGAAGAGGTTGCTATTCAAGCGATAAATCACTTTAAAACCTTACAGGACTATCAATATATATATAAGTATTCTATTGCGCTAGCTGAGTGGTATTATAGTAATAAGAAGTATAAACTGTCATCTATTACCTTTAACGAGGCCAATAGATTTGGTTATATTTATAGAAAAAAGAAAACATGGGAGGACTTATGATGAAGAAACTTTTGGCAGCAATATTACTATTAGTTATTTTAGGCGGAACCGCAGAGAGTAAGGCATTTGCCAGTGCAGATGAAATGCCTAAACTAAGAGCATTCAGTGTTCCAATCGACAACGTACAATTACTTAAATAATATCCGTAAAAGAAGCCACTCCATCCAGAGTTGCTTCTTTTTTCGTTCAGCCTGGGGTCCGGACGTTAGAATTTTACGTAATTTTATGTACCTTTGCATGAAGCTATTCTGACTATACTCAACAATTCCATATTTATTAGATATATGCTGAAAAACCCTTTGAATTTGTATGTACATAGAATTGGCTGAACTTTTTAGTGTTTTTATTGCAAAAATCAAAATAAAAAGAAGGACTATACACCTGTATGTCGAATTGTGACTATAGGGGGGGTGTTGAAGTGAAATCTAAACTTGATGAGCTGTTTGATAACGATGAAACTTTTGCTGCAGACTCAATTAATAACGATGTTGGTATGATGATTAATAAGCAGGGTGATACAGTAGATTATGTGATTTTGGAATATGCAGATCGTTTTGACGCATATCTTAATCTCTACGATGAGGGAGAAGAACCTTATAGAAACATACTCGTAAAAGGGTCTTCGAAAAGTAAAGAAATTGCTATAAGTATTGCGAACCGAAAATTAGATAATGAATATGCAAAAATGTAATCGCTAAAAGCTTCCTTTGGGAAGCTTTTTTTATTTAGTAATTAAATGCAATTCTAATAACACTTATGAAATCTTAATTGATTTCATGAGTGTTTTTTGTTGTGACTCGGATGTGGTAGCTAAAATCTTTTTAATTTAATTTCAAAAAAGAGTATCCTTTTTTGGAAAGGAACTCTATATAGAGAGTGAAGGGACTCTTTCGTCGCTGCAAAAACGTTTATGCGTGCTTCCAATTGACGGCCATCGATTGGGAAGTGGAGGTACACAAAATTGGATTAGAGGAGATGTAGTATGAAATTACTCATTAATGAATCACCACTTCAAATTATTCCGTCGCTTGCACAGTTGATTGGGTTGAATGAAGCCATTGTGTTGCAGCAAGTGCATTTTAGATCGCTCATTTCTCACAATGAACAGGATGGATATAAATGGGTTCACAATACATACGATGAGTGGAAAAGAGTGGAGTTTCCTTTTTGGTCTGTCGATACGATTAAACGAACGATTCGCAGGTTGGAGAAAAGTGGTTGCATCGTTTCATCGGCAACGTATAATCACGTGAAAACAGACAAGACGAAATGGTACCGAATTGACTATGGGGTTCTGCACGACTTGACATTGCAAATTGCACCTATCGCAAATGCAAATACAGCCGAAGGGGAACTGCAAATTGCACCCAATATGCAATGCAATTTGCCTAATGCAATACCTAAAGAGGTTAAGAGTATTAAAAAGAATAGTGTCGAGCAGGGGCTCGACGTTGTGTCTGTCATTGACTATTTAAACGAAAAAGCAAATAAAGAATTTAAAACCAATTCAAAAGCAACAGAGCGATTTGTGAATGCGCGGTACCGTGAAGGATACACGTTGGATGATTTTAAAAAGGTCATTGATGTGAAAGTGAAACAGTGGTTGAACAATCCACAATGGCTTATGTATTTACGACCTTCCACTTTGTTCAGCGCAACCAATTTTGAAAATTATTTGGAAGAGGCCAGGGAAATTCGAGCACAAGAAGGCAGTTCGCCAAAACCATTCGAACTCGACTTCAGCAAAGGGGAAGAGTAAGGGATGCAGCGTCATGAGCAAATGGAGAAAAGCATATTAGGGACGATGTTGGCGGAGAATTATTTAATTGTCGACAGCGGTGTGAAACTGGATTTTTTCATCAGCCACATTCATAAAAACATCTTTCACTGTATGCAAGAGTTATTGTCAAAAAGGCGTCCAGTCGACTTTGTTACTGTGCTGACGATGATGGAACCAACCGCGCTTGGCGGTGCGAATTACGTATCGGAGTTAACCAATTTCGCAAGTCCAACGAAGTTTGACAGCTACATAGCAATTTTTCTGGACAGGTGGAAGAATCGTGAGAAAAACAAAATCCTGATTCATGCGAAAGAAGGAGACTGGGAAATCGACCGTATTCAAAAAGCGTTCGAAGACTTGGAGAAAAGTGGGAGTTCCGGATTGGAAACGAGCATCCAAATGGATTTGGTGAAGATGGGGGAAAGACCTTATGAACCCGCCCAGTATATCCCCGGAGTTCCTACAGGTCTCCGCGATTTGGATGACTTGCTGGATGGTTTCCAACCTGCTGAATTAACAATCATCGCTGCACGACCGTCGATGGGGAAGACCGATACATTGAATCATTTTGCACTACATGCTGGATTTGCGGGATATCGGCCGATTATTTTCTCTCTTGAAATGAGTAGAACATCCATGATCGACCGATT
Organism: Sporosarcina siberiensis; assembly: GCF_042681925.1. Classification (NCBI taxonomy): domain Bacteria; kingdom Bacillati; phylum Bacillota; class Bacilli; order Caryophanales; family Caryophanaceae; genus Sporosarcina; species Sporosarcina siberiensis. Next base: position 90,872 of record NZ_JBHUGI010000034.1, on the reverse strand, counting down.
GATTGCTGTGACGGGTGGGTACAATCGACTTCGCATGCGGAACCCCTATAAGCATTTCACGGATCCGCAAAAAGCGAACTGGATGCCGACACTTGGTAGGTTAGACGAAGCGAATATTCACATCGATGACCGTGCAGCGTTAAAAGTGTTTGAAATGCGCTCAGCAGCAAGAAAGATTATTAACATGGAGCCGAAACTAAAACCGATTATTTTCGTTGATTATTTACAAATCATTCACGGCGATCAAATGCGACTGAATCGAACGGAAGTTGTGGGCCAAATCAGCAGTGATTTAAAGAAAATGGCCAAAGAATTTGACTGTCCAGTTGTTTGTCTTTCCCAACTGAACCGCGGCGTAGAAGCAAGAGACAACAAACGACCGATGATGAGCGACTTACGCGACTCAGGAAATATAGAGCAAGACGCGGATGTCATCATTTTCCTGTACCGAGACGATTATTATAATAAACAAACAGACACGCCCAATACATTGGAAATGAACGTAGCAAAACATCGCAACGGGCCAACAGGTACCGCAACTGTCGGGTATGTGAAAGAAACTGGGATACTCCATACAATTGGGCGTTAACTAAAAGGGAGGGCATGCATATGATTACGGTGGGAGAAATACTTCAGTTAGCGATTGAAACGGATATGCACGGGCTTGCACACCGTGTATTTTGGGCGATATCCGAGTGTATTGTGAGTGCCGAGGAAAATTCGGAAATCCTCGACAACCTCGACTACGACGGAGAAGCCATTGCCCGAATGATCGCACAAAACGTGCTCAACATCGGCAAAGTCAAACTGTTCGTTGTGGAAACAACAAAGCCAGAAGAGTTCGCATTTTATTACAGTGAAAACGTATTGGAAACGCATGCCCTCCACCAAGAACTGTTTAGAGAATCAGCAAAACGACTTACAAACGCGCCTAATTTACTCGGAAGAGTATTTGAATGGGATGAACAGTATAATGCGGAAGTGTTGTACTTTCATCGTAAACAAGTTGTTGCTTTTCCGTATTATTTAGGGCATGCGAGAGCTGGGGAGAGATTTCTGTACAAAATGGTGGAAGGGGGATTTTAGAAGGCAAGGAATTGGGTTGCTTATAACACAGTTGGCGAATACTGTTGCACAAGTAGACTTAGAAATTGAAAGACGTAGACTTAGTTCATTCGTAGATTTTCGACTAACATCCGCTTTTAAACGGGTAATCTTTACTCAGCAGTAGGAACAAACTGTTGCATAGTGAAAGGTGAAAATATCGTCAGATATGTATATACATTTGGTAGAATTGTTTGTTGTTGTTTCTTACATATACGCTTGAAAAAAGACGGAAAAAATTGCATTGAATGCAAAGATAATTTCAGGTACCATTGTGTAAACTTTGGGGGTGTTGGTATATGAAGAAGTTAATCGTGAACGAAAATTTCAAACCTTTTTTAGCAAAGTCGGATGATGAGGTATTGGGAGGTTTTCCGTTTGCCTGGAACATCAGTGAGCTGGAAAAATGGATTGGATCCCATACGGATGAGGTTGTCTGTTCGACGGTAAAAGTATCGCCAACGAGTCCGCATATGGGGACGTTGACTGAAGTGCATATACCAACAGTAGACATATCCAAACCAGTAATAGCTGTTTGAATTCGGCCGGATATCTATCGACTTATTGACGGTCATCATCGGGCGGAAAAAGCAAGACGAAATGGTCTCACCGAATTGCCAGCGTATTATATTAATGAAGTCCAGTATAGGCAATTCTTTATACATCCAAAAGCAGATCAGCATTATGTCGATTATTATAACAAGAAATTAAAAACGGGTGAAAAGTATGGGACGCCAGATGCGGTAATATGAGAACTAGAGGTTTAATATCCAACTTCGAAGGATTCGAACGTTAGGAGCGTACGATATTTGTGTAAGATGTAATTCAGACAGTAATTTCCTTTGTTCTTAAGTGGTATGGGGATCGGGCACCGTGAAATAATTGAACTTATGAACCCAGATATTGTTGTATGTTGCGGAACCTTCTCAATTGTGAAGGAAGTTTTGGATTTTTAGACAGATGTTTGTGGGTCGGGTGCGCTCTATATGCCTAATCCCTTAATAGTTAGAATAGCCCTTCTTTATTTAAGTTATAGATACAGCAAGATATGTCGAATTAGTCTGTATATTCAATTAATTAAATTATTTATTGTTCTTTCTTGCACAAAACATTGAATATAATAGAGGACTATCTTCTTATATGTCAAATTATGCCTATAGGAGGGGGGATGATAAAGTGGAATCTAAACTTGATGAGTTAATGGACGACGAAACATTTGCTGTAGACGCAATTAGTCACGATGTGGGTATCATGTTTACTGAACATAACTATGCAGTAAACTATTTGATTTTGGAATATGCAGATCGTTTTGATGCATATCTTAATCTCTACGATGAGGGGGAAGCACCTTTCAGAAATATCCTTGTAAAAGGATCTTCAAAAAGTAAAGAAATTGCTATGAGTATTGCGAGCAGGAAACTGAATAACGAATATGCAAAAATTAATCGTTGAGAGCTTCCATTGTGAAGCTTTTTTATTTTACGCTTAATATAGTACATCCGAAAACGACTCAGGCGGCAACACGCTGAGTCGTTTTTGCTATCTCCTCTTGTAGGATTTAGATACCTATGCCTAAAATTATTCCGACTATACACTACAATTATATATTTATTAGGGATATGCTGGAAAACTCTTTGAATTTGTATGTATATACAATTAGTTGAATTCTTTTATGTACAGGTTCCTCGACTCTTGAATTCCACACTTCCGGAACGAATGAGTCGTTTTAAAATCGTTCAAAAACTGGAATTATTGAACGCAAAGCATACAGCCAAAGAAATCGTTTCTCTTTTGTAAAACCTTTCTGAAGAACTTGTGAAGTCAAACACGGCTGACAGAGGATAAGAATTTTATATGTGGGTAGGAGTTAAAAAGGGACTGGATATTTCTTCCTACCTTTCCAGTCCTGGTGTTCCTGATCAACGAGATACCAATGAAAATACGAACGGTCGAATCCGATGCACGTATCCAAAAGGAACAAAATTCGGTAGTAAACCCAAAAATGATATAAATGATTTTCTATTGAATTTCAATCAAGTACCTAGAAAAGTGCTTATTAAATAAAATGTGCCATTTGAGAAATTTATGAAATAACTGCCGTGTTTGACTTGACAACTTATACTAGTAATAAAGTAAAAGTTTAATTGATAATTTTGTTGACAGATAGTATGAAAAATGTGATTGATCTACTTTCACATCTACTAACATTCCAATCGATATAGACGATTATTTTATTGTTTTTTAAAAAAGATATATATTGAAAAGTCGATATACTAAAAAAATGCAATAAAACATATTATACAAGGTTAAACAGAATCTTTTCAGAATTATTGTGTAATTCTGTTTAAAAAGACTTTTAATCGATAGTGATGTATGGTATTCTGAAAATGAGAATAGGAGGAATATTATAAATACCATCTTTTTAAAATACTATAACACTATAAGGTGATGTAAATGCATATTGACAAGAGAAGTATTATTCCATTATATAGCCAAATAAAAAAGAATTTAGAATTAAAAATTCTAACTGGCGAGTGGGTACCAGGATTTAAAATACCTACCGAAAAAGATTTAGCAAAGCATTTTGATGTAAGTATGATAACGGTAAAGCGTGGAGTTTTAGAACTTGTAAGTAAAGGATTACTTTATAGGCAAAGAGGTAGAGGAACATTTGTCAGTAAAAAGGTGGATAAAAATATTCAACAATTAGTTACTTTACGTAACTTAGAAGATGAAGGGAAATACTACCCTCATAAACAACTAAAGTTTGAAAAAATCATTGCAGGAGAGGTAATAAGTAAAGCTCTTGAAATTGAACCGAATGATTTAGTGTACGCCATTCATAGATTAAAATTAGAGGACTCTAATCCAGTAGGAATTGAATATACTTATTTACCACAAGAATTATTTACAGATATTACACCAGCAATGTTTCAAGATGATTTGATATATAATACATTCACAAATAAATATGGAGTGACTTTGAGGAAAGCTAGAATTTATATTTCTACAATCCTAGCAAGCGAGTACGAGGCTGATATACTTGAAGTTTCCAAAGCTGATCAGCTATTTGTTTTAGAAAGATTCACTTATTCAGAAGATAAAAGAATAGTGGAGTATTCGAAGTTTATTATTAGGCAAGATAAAGCAAACTATTTTATAGAAGTCACTTTATAGTTGTTTTGATTTAGGTCTAAACTTTTATAAGAATAGATGAATAAGAATTTATTAGTTCATTTAGATATGCACATTATAATAATGGAGCATCTATAAATTTAAAAATAATTACAACATTATGGGGTTATAATGTTATAACCTTATAATATTGAAATATAGTTAGATAACAAAATTAAAATATGGGAAGTGATTAATAATGAAATATTAATAGATGTTTGATGTATAGAAGTTTATGAAGTGATCTATTTAGCTAAGCCTTAATTATGAAAAGAAGGGAAGAGATACTGTGCAAAAAGTTTATAAATTTATTGATGAGAATCGTGAGATGTATTTGGATTGGCTAGTTAAAGCTTGTAACCAAGAAAGTGTATCAGCACAAAATCGTGGAATGAATGAAATGAAAGATATAGTAGTATCGTTATTAAAAAAGATTAATGTTGAGCCTGAGATAATAGAAACTGGTGGTTATCCAATTATATATGGGGAATTAAATACAGGGAAAAATAAAACACTTACCTTTTATAACCATTATGATGTGCAACCTGAGGATCCAATTGAAGAGTGGTTAAGTAATCCTTTTGTTTCTGAGATAAGAGGTGAGCAGCTATTTGCTCGTGGTGTTGCGGATAATAAAGGTAATCTAATAGCGAGAATTTGTGCGATTCATGCCTATCAAAATGTTATTGGTGATTTACCAATAAATATTAAATTTATTTTTGAAGGGGAAGAAGAGGTAGGAAGTCCGCATCTAGAGTTTTTCGCAAGAGAGTTTAAAGATAAGCTTGTTACCGATGCCATGGTCTGGGAAGGGGGATCAAGAAATGTAAAAGATAAACGACCACATGTTGGGTTAGGCGCAAAAGGTATTTGCTTTGTAGAATTGATATGCAAAGGTGCAAATTCAGATTTACATTCATCTGAGGCAGTAATTATAGAGAACCCTGCATGGCGATTAATCTGGGCGTTAAATAGTTTGAAAGATGAAAATGAAAATATTTTAATTGATGGATTTTATGAAGATGTAATTGATTTATCGCAGAAAGGAAAAGGTTTTATTGAAACTATGGACTATGATGAGGATCATATAAAACAAGAATATAGTATTAGTGGATTTTTAAAAGGTTTAACTGGTTATCAGCTTAAAGAAAGGTTAATAGCAGAACCGACGTGTACAATTTGCGGTATAGATTCTGGTTATACAGGTGAAGGTTCTAAAACAGTATTACCGTCCATAGCAAAAGTAAAACTAGACTTTCGTTTAGTTCCTAATCAAGACCCAGAAAAAACTGTTCAATTATTGCGGGATCATCTGGATAATAACGGATTTGCTGATATAGAAATTAAAAAATCTCATGGAATGCATCCCTTCAATACGAACCCGGACGATCCATTTGTTGATGTTGTGCTAAAAAGCATGAATGAAGTATACGATGAAGCTCCTATTATCTATCGTAATTTGGCAGGTTCAAGTCCAATGTACAAACTTCTTAAAGATACAAATATTCCCGCTGTTCAAATTGGTGTAGCAAATACGCAATCGAATTATCATGCTCCAAACGAAAATATATTTTTAGAGGATTATTTTCAAGGGATCAAGGTAACTATTGCGGTGATAAAAAACCTTTAGTATTATCTAAATTTTTAAAATTCGACTAATGGAGGAAACCTGATAATGAAAAATATTAAATTAATATTTATGCTATTTGTTACAAGTTTATTAGTACTAACTGCTTGTAGTAATTCAGCCGATCCCGATGAAACTAATAAAGAAAATGATAGTAAAAGTAATACAACATTAACAATTGCTCAAAGTGCAGATTTAACAACAATGGATCCACAAAACTCATTAAGTACTAATGGAGATAGAGTATTCCGGAATATGTTTAGTCGTCTCTTCCAAAGAGATGAAAATATGGAAATTCAACCTCTAATTGTTGAGTCTTTTGAAAATCCAGCGGAAGACACATGGACTTTTAAACTAATTGAGGGTATTAAATTTCATAATGGAGACCCATTAACAGCAGAAGATGTTAAGTTCAGCTTGGAACGTGTAATGAATGATGAATCTTTAAAAGAATATCCTTACTTTAAACAAATTTCTGAAGTTAATGTTCTTGAAGAATATTTAGTTGAAATCAAAACAGATGGCCCAATGCCAACATTGTTACGGTTACTAGCAAAAAGTGGGTCTGACATCGTGCCAAAAAAGTACTTTGAAGAAGTAAAGGTAGATGGTTTCCAGAAAAACCCTATCGGTTCGGGACCCTACAAATATGTAAATTGGATTCGGGATGACAGAGTAATTCTTGAGCTAAATGAAGATTACTTTGGTGAAATTGGAACATGGAATGAAGTAATTGTGCGTGCAATTCCTGAAAGTTCAACGCGTGTGGGAGAAGTCTTAACTGGTGGAGTTGATTTAGCTACTGACATACCACCAAATGAGTGGGAACGTGTCAATACTGAAGCTGGTGTGGAACTAATGAATGGTGATACGACACGTGTAATGCTTTTGGTTGTTCGAACAACCGACGGTGCTATAACTGCGGATCCGAAAATACGTGAAGCAATAGATCTTGCCATAAATAATAAAGCAATTGTAGAGTCGATACTTAAGGGTACTGCGGTACCAGTTCGATCTAGAGTAACGAAAGGTATTCTTGGATCTGATCCAGACTTGTATGATTCGTATGTATATGACCTTGAAAAAGCCAGAGCTTTAATTAAAGAGGCTGGTTATGAGGATGGTGTTGAAATTACATTTACTGCCCCGCGAGGAAGATATACTTTGGATGCTGAAGTGGCACAACTGGTAGCGGCTATGTTGGAAGAAGCGGGTTTTAAAGTGAAAATAAATCTGCTAGAATCTAGTGCGTTTTTAGATGTTTATAACTCGAATTCGAATGAGGAACTTATCATGATCGCATTGGCAGACGGTCTTTTGGACGCATCATATTCACTAGTACATTATACTAAGGAACGTGCAGCAGGACAGACAGACTATGATAATGAAGTAGTCGAAGAGTTATTCAACAAAGCAGGACGTAATTTAGATGAAGAAGAACGAGTTAAGCAATATATAGAAATTCAAAAGATTATATCTGAGGAAAGACCGCATATATTCTTGTTCCAACTAGGAGCAAATTATGGAGTAAGTGATAAGCTGAAATTTAAACCAAGATTAGATGAAGAAATAAATTTCTCTGAAATTATCAAAAAGTAATAAAATAATGTGGGGTTTACCGTACCTTGTTAGGATAAACCCCGATTTCTATTATGGTAGGAGGTTATCTTTTGAGAAACTATTTATTGCAAAGACTACTCCAAATTATACCTGTATTATTAATCATCACTTTAGTAGTTTTCACATTAGTTTACGTTGCGGGAGATCCTGTTTCACTAATGCTTCCGGAAGATGCTAGTACGGCAGATAGAGAAGCATTGCGAGAGGCTTTAGGATTAAATGAACCATTCTTATATCAATATATACAATTTGTTACTGAAATTTCCCGTGGAAACTTTGGAACTTCCTTTAGATACAACCAAGAGGCACTACCATTAGTTTTAGAAAGGTTACCAGCAACATTTGAGTTAGCTGCAGCCTCCATGTTTATCGCAATAATAATTGCGATTCCCCTTGGTATTTACTCTGCAAGAAAAAGGAATAGCTTTACTGATATTTTTATTACTGGTTCTTCTGTTTTGGGCAAGGCAATGCCAAACTTTTGGTTAGGAATTATGTTGATTTTATTTCTTGCAGTTAATCATACTGTTTTTCCTGTTTCAGGAAGAGGTACCCTAATGCATTTAGTTCTTCCAGCCATTACTTTGGGGACCGGGGTAGCTGCTGAGATGACAAGATTAATTCGATCAAGCATGTTGGAAATTTTAGGAGAAGATTATATTAGAACAGCAACCAGTAAGGGGTTAAGTGAAAGAAAAGTAATATTTAAACATGCATTTAGGAACTCTTTGATTTCTGTCGTGACTATAATCGGCCTTCAAGTAACTCATTTGGTTTCTGGAGCCCTAATTACTGAGACTGTATTCTCGTGGCCAGGACTGGGACAATTACTCATTCAAGCGGTAAATGGTAGAGACATGGCGGTTGTACAAGCAGCTGTTTTTGTTATTGCAATTTTGGTCATTTTTATAAATCTTTTTACAGATTTGACCTATCGGTTACTTGATCCAAGAATTAAATATACTTAAATTAATCGTCAATTGAAAAGATATCTAATCTATTACTGTTCTCGATTACTAAAAGAGGTGGTTTATACGTGGAAACAGGGATGAAACCAAATGTTTTAACAAATAATAACTTAAAGTTAAATAAAAAACCAACTGTATTTAAAAAATGGCTACGCTTACTTTTTCAGAGCAAAACAGGAGCATTAGGTTTTATTATAGTTTCTTCAGTGGTTTTCATTGCTCTTTTTGCTGGAACTTTAGCTCCTCATAATCCTGTGACTAACAATTTGTCAGATATGCTTCAGCCACCAATGTGGCTAGATGGTGGTTCATCAACTTATATTCTTGGTACAGATAATTTAGGAAGAGATATCTTAAGTAGAATATTATTTGGCGCTAGAGTATCTTTATTGGTTGGAGTATTTTCAGTTGTAGTTGCAGGAATTATCGGAGTATTCGTAGGAATTACATCTGGTTTTTATGGGGGATGGATAGATAGTCTCTTGATGAGAATTGTAGATAGTTTTCTAGCAATCCCAAGTATATTATTCATTCTGGTAGTGTTAACCGTATTTAAACCAGGAATTACTGTTTTAATAATAGTAATTGGTGTTACGAATTGGGTTGCATATGCACGTGTTGTTAGGGGCGAAGTTTTAAGTATTAAAGAGAGAGATTTTGTGAAAGCCTCTAAGACGATTGGTACAAAAAATAGCGTTATCATGTTTAAGCATATCCTTCCCAATATTATTTCGTCCTTTATTGTAATCTCTACACTTAGTGTCGCTTCTACAATAATATTAGAAGCATCTCTTAGCTTCCTCGGATTAGGTATTCAGCCCCCAACTGTTTCTTGGGGGGGGATGTTAACCGACGGACGTAATTACTTAGCAACAAATTGGTGGTTAGCAACTTTTCCAGGGATTGCAATCATGGTTACCGTCTTAGGTATTATATTTTTAGGCGATTGGTTAAGAGATATTCTCGATCCGAAAATTCAAGGTGGAAAATGAGGTGTTGGCTTAATGAAGAATTCGCAAACCCTACTTGAAGTAAATAACTTGAAAACCTATTTTTATACCGAAAACGGTGTTATTCCCTCTGTAGACGGAATATCTTTTTCTATCAAAAAAGGGGAAACTGTAGGTATTGTTGGAGAATCAGGGTGTGGAAAGAGTGTGACATCCTTATCGATTCTTAACATAGTTAGTAGCCCAGGAAAGATAGTTGATGGTGAAATTATCTTTAATGGGGATGATATAAGGCATTATTCCAAATCGCAATTACAAAAAATTAGAGGCAATAAAATTTCGATGATTTTTCAGGAACCTCTTACCTCTTTAAATCCTGTATTTACAATTGGAAGTCAAATAGTAGAGGCAATCAATTTACATCAAAAGTTAAAAAGACCGGATGCGAAAAAGAGGGCTATAGAAATGTTGGAAGAGGTAGGGATTCCTAATCCAAATAAATTATATTATTATTTTCCACATATGTTAAGCGGTGGTATGAGACAAAGGGTGATGGTCGCCATGGCACTATCTTGTAATCCAGAATTACTAATCGCAGACGAACCAACAACCGCACTAGATGTAACAATTCAAGCACAAGTTTTAAAGATAATGAAAAACCTTAGTATAAAATTAAACACTTCTATAATGCTCATTACACATGATTTGGGTGTTATCGCCGAAACGGCGGATAAAGTAATTGTTATGTATGCAGGGCGTATTGTTGAACAGAACAATGTTTTTGATTTATTTAAGGAACCAAAACATCCGTATACGAAAGGTTTACTAAATAGCACACCAAAGATACATCAAGAGAAAGATAGTTTAGAATCAATCATAGGGAATGTTCCGAGTCCTTTCGAAATGCCGGTAGGCTGTAAATTTAATCCGCGTTGCCCCTTTGCATTTGAAAAGTGCAGAATTAAGGAGCCTCCTATTCAAAAGTTTGAAGATGGTTCTGAAGTTAGATGTTGGTTGCATGAAAAAGAGGTGATGAATGAATGAGTAATTACACTAAAGAGAAAAAATATTTATTAGAAGTTAAAAATCTGAAGAAGTATTTTATATCGTCTAAAGGATTGATGAGTAAGAATAGACAAGTTACAAAAGCAGTAGACGGAGTGAGTTTTTTTCTAAAAAAAGGTGAAACGTTAGGAATTGTCGGTGAATCCGGTTGTGGTAAATCCACTACTGGAAATATGATTATAAGAATTCTAGACCCTACAAGTGGCGAAATATTCTTTGATGGTAAAAATATTTTAAAGTTGAATGAGCGTGAAATGGGAAAGATTAAAAAGGATATACAAATGGTGTTTCAAGACCCTTTCTCTTCTTTAAACCCGCGAATGAGAGTATTTGATATCATTGCCGAGCCTTTACGAACACATAAGATTGCTAAAGGAAAGGAATTACGTAAAGAAGTACTGCAATTAATGGAAACAGTCGGATTGGATAAATCTTATTCTACAAGGTTTCCCCATGAATTTAGTGGTGGGCAAAGACAAAGAATTGGAATTGCGCGGGCGTTGGCATTAAAACCAAGATTAATTATTTGTGATGAGCCCGTATCCGCATTAGATGTTTCAATACAAGCCCAAATTTTAAATTTACTGATTGATTTGCAACGAAAGTTTGACCTAACCTTTCTCTTTATTGCCCATGGGATTCCTGCTGTGAAATATATCAGTGATCGGATAGCGGTTATGTATATGGGTGAAATAGTAGAAATGGCTGAAAAAAACGAGCTATTTAAAAGAACTTCCCATCCGTATACAACTGGGTTAATCTCATCTGTTCCAATTCCTGATCCAGAATTAAGGAATTGCAAGGAAGTCATGGTTATGGAGGATCGTGTTATTACTAACTTAGAAGCTCAGACTGGATGTAAATTTTATAATAGGTGTCCTTTTGGAACAGAAAAATGTATAAATGAGAAACCACAATTAATAGAGTTATATTCTGAACATTATGTGGCTTGTCATTACCCGATGAGTGAAACAACAACAACATAATTTAAATAAGGGAGTGTAGATTATGAAGATAATTGTTTTAGGTGCAGGAATAGTTGGGTCTAGCGCGGCTTATTATTTAGCTCGTAAAGGGATCGATATTACTCTAATAGACTCCTCTCATGATGGAAAAGCAACTGCCGCTGGAGCAGGCATTGTTTGTCCCTGGATTACCAATGTGACTGATGAAGATTGGTATGTGTTAGCAAAAGAAGGCGCAATCGATTATGCAAATTTAATCCAACAACTAAAAGATGACGGTGAATATGATGTAGGATATGGGCTAGTGGGTGCATTAGCGGTCTCAGAAGATAGCGGTGAATTGGATGAAATAGAGAGAATAGTTAATTTGAAAAGAATGGAAACCGACGCTGTTGGCAAGGTTAGCCGTTTATCTCCTGTAGAAGCAAAAAGATTATTTCCACCACTTAAGGATTCCTTATCGGCTGTTCATGTTTCAGGAGCTGCGAGAGTCGATGGTCGTTTATTAATAGATGCTTTAAAAAGAGCCTCTATTAAACATGGTGCAAGTTTTGTTTCAGGGGAAGCAGAATTACTAAAGGTTGATGAACAAATTATAGGTGTTCATATAAATGGTGAAACGATTATTTCTGACAAGATAATTGTCGCGGGTGGTGCCTGGACTCCTAAATTATTTGCAGAGTTTGGAATCGAAATAAAAGTCGAACCACAAAAAGGACAAATTGCTCACTTGAAAATGCCGGGAATTAATACTTCAGAATGGCCGGTGGTATTACCTCAAAGCTCGCACTATTTAGTTTCATTTGAACATTCTAAAGTCGTTGTAGGGGCGACAAGAGAAACTGGATCGGGATTCGATTATAGATTAACTGTATCTGGTGTAAAAGAAGTTTTGGATGAAGCCTTGGAGGTTGCGCCTGGATTAGCGATGGCAACGCTGGAAGAAGTAAGAATAGGTTTTCGTCCAGCGGGACAGGATATCTTACCTTTACTTGGTTCACTTGATGATTTTCCTAATATTGTTGTGGCAACGGGTCTTGGAGCTTCAGGATTGACTATTGGGCCAATTGTCGGAAAACTTGCTGCAGGTTTGGCATTGGATGACGAGATACCGATAGATCTTTCTCCTTATAATCCACTTCGACACGCAATCAAAGTATGAGTTAAATTAATTTAAACCAACAACGTTATCCTTAAACTCTTTTTTAATATATGAAAATATACTCTTTTAAAAACTATAATTACTATTACTATGTGGATACTTTCAGTTTTTTATTACAGTATAAGGAGCGATAATAATATGCAGAAGTACGTAAATGTAGGGAAGTTGCAAATTGCTGAAGAACTCTACTCTTTTCTATCCAATGAGGTTCTTAATGGAACTGGCCTAGAAGTAAAGCAATTTTGGGTTGGTTTTGAAAGTTTAATAAATGACTTTACACCACTTAATAATGAATTGTTGCAAATTAGAAAAAATCTTCAAAGAAAAATTGATTCATGGCATAAAGAACATCGTGAAATGAATATTGAAGATTATGTTGAGTTTCTAAAAGGGATTGGATATTTGGAGAAGGAACCAAGTGATTTTAACATTGAAACAATAAATGTTGATGACGAAGTAATAAAAGCAGGTCCACAATTAGTAGTTCCTTTAAGTAACGCTCGTTATGCCGTTAACGCTGTAAATGCTCGATGGGGTAGTCTTTACGATGCATTATATGGAACAGATGTTATTAGTGAGGAAAACGGGGCAACAAAAAATATTAATTACAACCCTATTCGAGGGAGAAAAGTAATTCAGTATGGAAGAAAGTTTTTAGACAAAACAATCCCTTTGGTAAATGGTTCCCATAAGGAAGTAACTTCTTATTCACTAGTCGATAATGAATTGTCTGTCATGTTGAATAGTGGAAAACTAACGAAGTTGCAAGATGAAGATAAATTTATTGGTTATAAAGGAGAAAGTATTAATCCGACTACGCTTTTATTCGAGAACAATGAACTGTATTTTGAAATTCAAATTGATCCTTTACATGAAATTGGAAAAACAGATGTTGCTGGCGTGAAAGATATTCTAATGGAAGCAGCCCTTACTACCATATTGGATTGCGAAGACTCTGTAGCGGCGGTAGATGCTCTTGACAAAGTGTCTGTATATAAAAATCTACTTGGACTTATGAAAGGTGATTTATCAGTTCAATTCGTAAAGAACGAAGAAAATATAACGCGTGTTCTAAATAAAAACCAAACATATCAAATGAAGAACAAAAAAGAGTTTTCTTTATCAGGTAGATCACTGATGTTCATTCGGAATGTAGGGCATTTAATGACAAATAACGCAATTCTAGATTCAAATGGTGAGGAAATTTATGAAGGAATATTAGATGGGGTTATCACTGTTTTAATTGCAACGCATTCCTTAGATGGACGATGTGAGTTCAAAAATTCATCTAAGCGTTCTATATATATTGTTAAGCCTAAAATGCAAGGTTCGAAAGAGGTGGCTTTCGCTAATCGTCTATTTAATAGAATAGAGGATCTACTTGGTTTAGACAGAAATACAATAAAAATTGGTGTTATGGATGAAGAACGGAGAACTTCACTAAATCTTAAAGCATGTATCTGGGAAGTGAAGGATCGAATTGCATTTATCAATACCGGATTTTTAGATAGGACTGGAGATGAAATTCATACATCAATGAAAGCAGGTCCAATGATAAGGAAAAATGATATGAAAAAAACGGAATGGATTGCAGCCTATGAAAAATCAAATGTATTGACCGGAATTGAAGCTGGATTCCAAAATCGTGCTCAAATTGGAAAAGGAATGTGGGCTGCTCCCGAACAAATGAATGATATGCTTGGACAAAAAATTGATCAGCTAAAAGCAGGAGCAAGTACAGCGTGGGTTCCTTCCCCAACAGCAGCAACATTACATGCATTGCATTATCATGAAGTTTCTGTAAAAGATATTCAAAGTAAATTAACCGGAAATTCAATTTCCTTAAAGAATGATATTTTGAAAATACCAATTGCTAAAGCTCCGAATTGGAGTAAAGAAGAAATTCAACAAGAATTAGATAATAATGCTCAAGGTATCTTGGGTTATGTAATCCGATGGGTTGAACAAGGAATTGGTTGTTCAAAGGTTATGGATATTAATAATATAGGTCTAATGGAAGATCGTGCAACTTTGCGTATCTCCAGTCAGCATATCGCAAATTGGATTTATCATGGAATCTGCACAAAAGAAGAAGTAGAAAATACTTTTAAAAGTATGGCTAAAATTGTTGATGAACAAAACAAGAATGACTCTAAGTACAAACCCATGTCGGTAAATTTCGAAGCCTCTATTGGATTTCAAGCTGCTTGTGAGTTGGTTTTTAAAGGGGGGCAGCAGCCAAGTGGATATACTGAACCAATTTTGCACCATTTAAGACTCAAAGTAAAGGAAAGATAAAAAAGTATAAATAAAAAGGAGCAACCACATATGTCAATCGAAAAAAGAATTAAAGAACTTAATATTAAACTAGAAGAGGTTAAGTCAACGAATATACCATTTATTCCAGTGAATCAAGGTGGAAACTTATTGTTCACATCCGGACAGGTTTGCATCAAAGAAGGTAAGTTAATATCCACTGGAAAACTAGGAGGGTTAGTAAGTATTGAAGAGGGACAAAAATCGGCAGAACAATGTGTTGTGAATTGTTTGTCAGTATTAAAATCACATCTTGGTGATTTGGATAAGATTAAAAAAGTTGTTAAAGTTTTAGCATTTGTTCAAAGTACAGAAGACTTTAAAAATCAGCCAGTTGTAGTGAATGCAGCATCAGAATTAATACTTTCAATCTTTGGAGAAAAGGGGAAACATGCAAGATCTGCAGTAGGTGTGAATGGATTACCATCGAATGCGTCTGTAGAAATAGAAATGATTGTTGAGATTTAATACTTTTTTAATATTCATCATATCTAGAATTTAGTTATAACATTATACCTTTCATCCATTTAACTAAATACTAAAAGGGAGTTTTAATATGCATATTAAAAATCATCCTATTTTAGGAGAAACGCCTGGAAGTTTTATCACAATTTATTTTGATGAAAAACCAATCCAGGTTAAAATAGGCCAAACTATTGCTTCCGGATTAATTGCAAATCGTATTATGCAGTTTGGCATTAGTCGGAAATTACAGCAACCTAGGGGCTTATTTTGTGCGAACGGGCGATGCTGCAGTTGTTTTGTAACTATTGACGAATTAAATCATGTTTTGAGTTGTTCAACATTGGTTGAAGAGGGTATGAAAGTGTATTCCTCTAACGATATACCTATTTTAAGGAGAGATTTCAATGGAGACTGACGTACTTATTATAGGTGGAGGTCCGGCGGGATTGAGTGCTGCATTGTATCTTGCATCAAATGGGTTAATGGTAACCATTGTAGATGAATCAACCTCAATAGGTGGCCAGTTAAGACAACAAACTCAATTATATACTAATCTTCCATTAGAACTCGGCAGTCAAAAAGGTTTCACAATTGTAGAAACACTCATTAATAAGCTTGTTTTATTTAATGTAGTATTTCTAACCAAACATACAATGGTGGGAGTTTATAAAGATGGAACAGTTGGAGTGTCAAATGGGCAAAAAGTTTTTCCTATTCATGCTGAAAAAATAATTATCACAACAGGGGCAGCAGAAGAGGCTGCTATATTTCCTGGTTGGACATTACCTGGCATTATGACTATAGGTGCTGCACAAATATTGATGAACCGTGAGTTTGTCTATCCAGGAAAAAATGCAGTAATTTTAGGGAGCAATAATTTCTCACTAGAGGTTGCGAAACAATTACAAGAAGTTGGCGTAAATATACATGGAATTATTGAAAGTGAAAATGAAATTCAGGGTGATAACTCTGAAAATATTAAATATCTTACCGAAAATAAAATTAATATCTATTGCAATACTTCTATAGTGCATGCAATTGGTAAAGGAAGTGTAGAAAAAGTTCTTTTAGATATTGATGGCAAATTGAAAAGCTTAGATGTGGATCTCATATGTGTAGGAGTGGGTATATCACCAATACTAGAAACAATTGAGGTGCTAAGTTGTCAGATGGCTTATAAGAAGGAACTCGGTGGATGGGTACCAAATTATGATGAAAATCTAGAAACAAGTATTTCATCCGTTTATGTAGCAGGTAATACGGCAGGAATTACAAGTCTTGAAGCTATACTTCTAACTGGAAAAATTGCAGGTACAAGCGTTTTGGCTTCATTGGGGAAATTAACCGAAAATGATGCTGATAAAGTAAAAAGGCAATTGTGGAAAAAACTTTACGTAACAGAATCTACTAAATCAAAAGGAGTTTTTGAAGCCAGATTATCCTTGATTGCAGATTTTCAAGTGTATGCTAATAGAAAAAAATCAGGAATTTTAGATTCTGTATTGGAGGAATCATTAAATGGATAAGTCAACAATCATTTGTAAATGCGAAGAGATTAACATTGATGAAATTGAGACAGCATTAAAAATGGGGGCTCAGACATTTAATGATGTAAAAAGGCTTACTAGATGTGGGATGGGACAATGTCAAGCAAAGATATGTATGAACTTAGTAAGAAATTTAATTCATCAAGTTTCAGATATACCTTTATCGGAAATATCGCCTGCAACAATGCGAATGCCATTAAAAATGATCCGAATAGAAGTATTAGCGGGTGACTGCGAGCCGAAAAATGTAGTTTCTATTTTTGAAGAGTCTATTTCGGAAGAAGGTGATTAAGAAATGAAAAATAGTTTTGATATTGTAATTATTGGTAGTGGAGTTGTTGGTAGCAGCATTGCTTACCATTTGTCCGAAAGCCAAACAAAAAATGTTTTAGTAATCGACAAAGGATTTCCATTATCCGGAACTTCAGGTTCAACACAAGCATGGGTGTGGGTTCATAATAAAAGACCTTCATCTTATGCAGAGTTAAGCATGTTTAGTGCGGAGTTATATCCATTCCTAGAAAGAAAAATTGGTGATTTCGAATATAAAAGAACTGGTGGAATTGCTCCTTTTTTTTCAGAGACGGATCGAAGTAGAGCATTGAAGTTGGCAGAGGAACAGGCTAAGGTAGGAATTGATATCGAAGTATTAAATCGAGATGAATTATTAGCGAAAGAACCTGCCTTATCACCAAAAATAATTGGCGCAACCTACAGTAAAATAGATGGAAATGTGAACCCGTTTAGATTGGTAGAACTTTATATTAAAGCAGCAAGGAAAAATAATGTTCAATTCACTTTTTATAATCCTGTTCTTGATATAAAAAAGAGAAATGGGATGTTCGAAATAATTACTAAGAAAGAAACCTATAAAGCAGAAAAAATAGTTTTGGCAGCTGGTCCCTGGACTAAGGAGCTTGGGAAGCTTTTAAATGTTGACATTCCTGTTGACCAGGTTCGTGGGCAAATTATTGTGACAGAACCACTAGCTCCACTATTGTCAAATACAATAGGTGGCATGAGACAAGCAGATAATGGTGAAGTGTTAATAGGTTACTCAAAAGAAGAGGTCGGCTATGATCGACGAACAACTTTAGATGTCATACAGGAAACAGCTCGAATGGCTATTGATTATGTACCAGCTTTAGCGAAAGCAAATGTAGTACGTTGTTTTTCAGGAATTAGAGTAATTCCAAAAGATGGTTTACCTATTCTCGGAGAACTTCCAAGCTTGAAAAATGCATATTTAGCTGTTATGCACAGTGGTGTAACATTATCTCCATTAGTGGGGACTGTAATGTCAGAGTTATTATTAGATGCTGAACCTTCTATTGACCTTCATCGTTATAGTTTAGAGCGTTTCAATAAGTAATCAGACTTTAGTCGATCATATGCTAAACTATAAAAGCGGTAAGCGTAAAATAGTGCACACCTATTTTACGCTTACCATTATTATTCTTCCCCAATAAATTAAAATACTTTGTCTTTCTTTGTAAGCGTAAAATAACGCCCACCTATAAAACAGGTGGGCGTTAGTGTATTATTTAGGTATTCTTGTTGACACGGCAGATTTCCGGAAGAGTTGATGACCACGGGAGAAGCTGATCCAAAATATCCATATCTTCTGTGTCAATATTGGGAAGCATTTCAAAGAGATAAGTAAGGTAGATAAAGGGATTTAAACCATTCTCCTTAGCTGTTTCTACAATACTATAAACTATTGCACTTGCCTGAGCACCTCGTGGTGTATTTGAAAATATCCAGTTTTTCCTACCGATTACAAATGGTTTAATAGAACGCTCGGCTCGATTGTTATCTATCTCCAAACGTCCATCCTCCATAAATACATTTAACTTCTTCCACTGATTAAGACAGTATTTGATAGCCTGTCCAAAAGCGGTCTTGGGCAGGACCTTAAGGGATTGTTCATCAAGCCAGCTTGAAAAAGCATCCAGCACTGGCTGACTGCGTTCCAAGCGATCCTCATAACGTTTTTGGTTAGTGACTTCCTTTAAATCTCGCTCAATGGAAAAGAGTTGGTTACAGAAATCCAATCCTGTCCTTGCCCCTACTGGGGCTGATTTCAATGAAGCCGGTAATGCTTTCAAGGCTTCATCAAACTTGCGCCTAGCATGAGCCCAACACCCAACCAGAGTAACGTCGGACACTTTATTGTAGCCGGCATAACCGTCTACTTGCAAATACCCCTTGAAATCCATTAGAAATTTGCGGGGGTTTTCACCTGCCCTTGTCTGTTGGTATTCATAAAGGACATTGGCCGGTCCCTCACTACCTGTACGATAAAGCCATAAGAAGGATTTCGATGTTTCCGATCTTCCTTCTTCATGAAGTACCTGTAAAGTGGTTTCGTCTGCATGAAGTATGTCACACTTTAATAAGTGTTCGTACATACGTTTATAAAGTACGTTTAACCAGGTGTTTGCACCATGGAGTACCCAATTCGCAAGAGTTTGACGTGATAATTTTACACCGAGACGTGAAAATTGTTGCTCCTGGCGATAAAGGGGCATACTGTCAACATACTTTTGGTTCATAACATACGCCATTATTGAAGCAGATGCCAGGCTTTTAGGGAAAACAGGGTTTGGCGCAGAGGCAGTAACTATCGGCGTGTTAACCTCTTCAAGTTCACAATGCCGACAGGCATATACGTAACGTACATGCTTTACCACTTTGACTTCGGCCGGAATGATTTTCAATTCCTGACGTACCTCCGTACTCATTTCATGTAAAATTCCATTGCAACACGAACAGAACCGTTCCTCATCGGTAAGTCGGTATTCGATCGTTTCCGTAGGTAGGTTTTTAAGTATTATTTCACGATGACCACGTTTTTTCTTACGTTGATAAACAACTGTTTCGATAGTAGGTTCTATATTTAATGTCGAGCTCTCTGTTTCCGCTTCGTTAAATAGATTCACCTGATCTGGGTTTGACTGCTCACTTGAAGAGCCAAATCTACGTTGCTGGCTCAAACGAAACTGTTCTTCAAACCATTTTATTTTCGCAGCCATTTCAATTTTCTGCTGTTCCAATGTGTCGCATCGTTTTTGTAACTCTTCAATTGTAGGGGTGGGTGTATTAGCCGATGTATTTTTCATATTAATAGAATAACAGAAATTACTTTCAGAGGGAATAGTAGATAAATATTTAATTTTAAATGATAGTTCTGGCGGTTACTGCTGAATGTGCCTGCTTTTGATTTAAGGGAAGACCATCCAATAACCAACGTAATTCGCGTTGACTTATTTTAAGGGGTGCATTATTTTCTTCTGATGGCCATTGGAAATTCCCTTGCTCTAAACGTCTATAATAAAACCAAAATCCGTTGTGTTCCCACTGTAATATTTTAAGTTTATCTCGTTTCCGATTACAAAATACAAATAAACAGGGAGAGAAAGGATCCAAATCAAACCCTTCCTTTACCAATACAGCCAATCCATCGATTGATTTACGTAGATCAGTATTTCCACGAGCTAAATAGACACGCTCTACGAGCGTCTGGTTTAACATATACTTGTAAGTGTCCTAATTACATCTATTAGTAATTGAGGATTAAATCCTGATTTCACCTCAACGTTAATTGTTCCTACCTTAACAACAACGGCTGCATTAGATTCAGCCGGTTGTTGATCTATATCCACAGAATACCACTCTGTTGAAGTAGGAGCTGCAATTTCAGTTGTTTCGAATTTACGAATCCAATAACGAAGCTGATGGGATTTCAAGTTATTACGTGAACACCATTCCGGTATGCTCTCTTCACTTTGATTAAAATCAGCTAATCGGGATGTCCACACTTCTCTGAGTTCTGTATGTTTCACTGTAAAACCTCCTCATTTGTTGTCTTGAGAAGATTATCGCATAATCAAAAAGCGAATGATAATCAAATCTTGGACACTGTTAAAATGTTCAGGATTTTTTTGGTATACCCGGAATGGGTAATCGCTAGGTGTTGAAAGTCGACTACCGGTTGAAGAGGGGGTGGCCAAAATTTACGTACCTGTGCCTAAAATTATTCAGACTATACACTGCAATTACATATTTATTAGGTATATGCTGAAAGCACCTTTGGATTTGTATGTATAAACAATTCGTTGAATTGTTTATTGTTGTTTCATGCACGGGTACTCGACACTAAAGCATTTTCGTACTTTCTTTTTCTTGTGGCCTAGGCCACAAGAAAAAGAAAGTGCTATCCCGCCACTAGTTTACCGGTTTCACGAAGAGTGTTGCATTTAATATTGCAATTTACGCAAATATCTCCATTCGTAAATACACTGGATTTTATCTGAGTGGCTAACTTAATATTGTAATTCAGGATGTTGACCTGGTTGCTGTTGAAGAGGCGTGACATAATATCCCCGTTTTTTTAAATAGTAAGCTGGAAGTGTATACCAGTAAAGTTCCTTCCTTAGCAGGATTTAATCACAACCAAAATACATATAATTTCCAAAGTAGCGATGAAGATAATGTCTGATCGCTATTTTGAATTCGGAAAGAAAGTTTTAAATGATGGAAAACTTCGATGATTTATGTCCAATAACTTCCCCTTTTAGCAATCGCGGCCTCTCATGTTTGTAATAGTACACGGATTGTCCATACTTTAGGGTTTGATTTTCGTGCAAAACATCCATAGCAATTTGAGGTCAAAAACTGTAAATTTAGTAAACAGGTGATTGATAATAATTGAAGATGGAGAAAAGGTGGGTGAGTTTGTGAATTATCAATCTAAAATAAGGGGTCAAATACCTTCCTGTTTATTCGCAGAAATTAATTAGAAATAAGCTGTAATGATTAATTCTGGAATAGAGTCATTGATTTAGGAATAGGCAGCCCTAATCTTCTAACGCCTCCATATTTTGTTTAGATACTAGTGAAAGAGATGGAGGAGCTGGGTAACTTTTAATATCCAAGTCTAGTCTGGTGCAAGGAATTTAGACAAGCTGTGAGGATTTCTAAAAGCGTCAATGCGATGTAGATCTTGACACAGAAACAGAAATCTCGGCTTTAATGGGATCCAAAGAAGGGGTTGCATATATAATTCCTTCGTTAGTAGGTCCAGGTGACTATGTTTTAATTCTGTTTTAATAGAAGAAAAACAGATACGGAATAGTTTACACCGATTTAAGAATGCTAGCGCATTTATTATGGATATTGATCAAAGCTATGTAACAGAGCACAATGATATTTATGGGGAATGCACGTTCCGAATGTTAAAGAGACTAGAATCCATCGGGATAAAAGTGGATCCACCTAAGGGCGCTGGCTCATATGGGTGCTAGTTTCAGAAAGGATATACATTGGCTGGTTTTGTCACTAGAGTGCTCGAGGAAACAGGTGCGAATCTTACACCGGGTAATGCTTTTGGTCCATCAAAAGAAGAAAATTTCCGAATGTCTTTATCTGTTCAGACTGAAATATTATTTCAAGCAATCGGAAGAATCAAGAAGATTTTACAAATAGCAAGCAATTAAGTAGAAAAATTGGAGGAATAGACATGAAAGAGTTTTTAAACTATATTGACGGCGAGTGGAGCGTATCATCATCAGGTAAGTTTGTAGAGGTTTTGAATCCTGCAAATGGTGAAGTACTTGGAAAAGTTACACAATCGACAAAAGAAGACGTTGATCGTGCAGTTCAAGCGGGAAAAAGGGCACAAAAAGAATGGAGTCTCGTTCCTGCTCCTGAACGTGCAGAGTATTTATATAAAGTCGCCTTCCTATTAAAGGAACGAAAAGAAGAAATTGCGCAAGTTCTCACAATTGAAATGGGTAAAGTAATTGAAGAAGGAAGAGGAGAAGTACAAGAAGCGATTGATATGGCTTTTTATATGGCAGGAGAAGGTCGACGCCTCTTAGGTGACACGATTCCATCTGAGCTTCGCAATAAGTTTGCAATGAGTGTTCGTATTCCAGTTGGGGTTGCAGGACTCATTACACCTTGGAACTTCCCGATTGCAATTGCATCGTGGAAATCACTTCCAGCTCTTGTGACTGGGAATGCGGTTGTTTGGAAACCATCAACTGAAACACCGATGGTTGCATACGAATTTGCGAAAATCTATGAAGAAGTAGGCTTGCCAAAAGGACTGTTAAATCTTGTGAACGGTGCAGGAAGAGAAGTAGGAAATGCAATGGTAGAACATCCAGATATTGATTTGATATCATTCACGGGCTCTAATGAGGTAGGTAGTGCAATCAATGGCCGTGCCGGAGAACTTCTGAAACGCACATCCCTTGAAATGGGCGGTAAAAACGCTGTGACTGTATTGGCGGATGCTGATTTGGATCTTGCTGTTGATAGTATTTTATGGGGTGCTTTTGGCACAAGTGGTCAAAGATGTACAGCAACAAGTCGTGTCATTGTTCACGAAGATGTTAAAGTTGAAATTGAGAAAAAGCTTGTTGATCGTATTGGAGAACTGATACTAGGCAATGGTTTAGATGAGAAGGTTAAAATTGGTCCTGTTATCAACCGTCCCGCTCTAGAAAATATTGATAGGTATGTAAGAATTGGTCAAAAGGAAGGAGCGAAACTTCTTGCTGGTGGACATATTGTTACTGAAAATGGTTTGGAGAGCGGGAACTTCTACGCGCCAACAATTTTCACAGATGTTACTCCTGAAATGCGAATTGCAAAGGAAGAAATATTTGGCCCAGTACTTTCTATTATTTCTGTTAAGAGCTTGGAAGAAGCAATTGAAGTCAATAATAGCGTAGAGTTTGGATTATCTAGTTCAATCTTTACTGCGGATGTTAATCTTGCGTTCCGGGCAATGAGAGATCTTGATTCTGGACTTGTTTATATTAATGCTGGTACGACTGGTGCCGAAATCCATCTACCATTCGGAGGAACAAAAGGTACTGGAAATGGACACAGAGACTCTGGAGTAGCCGCGCTTGATGTGTACACAGAGTGGAAATCTGTTTATATTGATTACAGCGGAAAACTACAAAGAGCACAAATCGATAACTACTGATTGTTTGTATAAACTGAGTAAATTGAAGTAGTTTGCATAAATAAGCTGCTTTTCCTGAAGAGTTTCTTCAAGGGAAGAGCAGCTTTAATTTTGAATATATTCAGTATTAGAAAATAGATGTTTCTTAAACAACAAATTATCTTCAAATTACTTTGGTTTACTCTCAATTCTAGAATTTTTGATTGCAAAATATAAAAGAAGACAATGCTCAAAGTTAGCAGTATCCAAAGAAGTTAGTTCTTTAATTTTATCAAGTCTGTATACTAACGAGTTTCGGTGTAGAAATAACGTTCGTGCGGTTTCACTCAAGTTCATATTACATTTACAATAGGTCATGAATGTACTCGACAGGGCTCGATAACTATCGTGCTTTATAAAGTTGTCTAAACTCCTCGTGAGTCTATCAGAGAGGTAACGAGGCAAGCTGTTTGCTACGACTTCTAACATAATGTCTAAGTCATTGTAGTGGTAGATTTTAGATGAAAGTTCCGTTTTTTTTCCCGCAATTAAAGCTTCGAAAGAATCATGGTAAGACCTCTTAATTCCTTCAATCCCATTATCAACGCTTCCAATTGAGATATAGGTAGTCAAATCAAATTTGGTTTTTAAATATTGCATCATTTCATTCATATTGTGTTCCATTCTTTTAATGAAAAGTTCAAAAGTTTCATCAGGGCGTATTGTTTTTATGACAATAAACTGATCAAGTGTTAATAATGAAATCATATCTTCTTTACTATCACTTAAATAATTTTTTACCGTATTCAATAAGTTGTCTTGGTGAATTTGCCAGGCGAAGTTTTCTGATAGCGTATTTTGTTGCTTAAAGTAACTGTCCGAAAGCATATCAATTTCTATAAGAAAACATATTCGCCTAATATCCAACTCTAGATTTAGTCCCAGCATTCTTCCATACCTAATGATATATCCCGATTCCTCTGTATTAATATCGTTCAATAGATAATGTATAAAATTATTAAGTGTTTTCGATTCAAGAACATTCATCTCTATTTTTAAGTATTCGTGACACATTAATTCAACATGACTCTTAACAAGTTGAGCATATTTTTCAACCTCAGCAGGCTCACCAATAATTCCCAAAACACCGATAGGTTTATTATTTATAATAATGGGTGTTCCGACGCCTGGTAGAACATTTTTAAATGGCTTAACATCGTCAGACTCATAGTAAATAGTATCTTTTTTTTCTAATACATCCATAGAGAATTCATGATAATTACCTAATCGATTTAAGTCAGTCGATCCAATGATGTATCCTTTATCATTCATAATACTTATTGGATAGCCAATAATTTTATTAGTATTCTCAACGATGGTTTGAGAGATATCCTCCAAAAAATTCAAACGATTTACTCCTTTCATCTTTCAATCCTAAAAAATATTACTTGGATTGAAGTGATGTATACATATTGCAAGAGAGTTGAAGTGTTTTTTTTGAAAATTACCACTTCACCCTTATCCTTTACTTTATCATACTAATCTTTAATAATTCAATGTACTTTCTCGGAAAACATGTTTTTTGCTATTTTTAAAAGATCTTCTGTTGTTAAAATGAACAGTTTATTCTCGATACTGGGTCAAATGTTTGTGTAAAACTTCCATAGTTATAGATGATATAAAGAGATAAGATTAGTTTATCAGGTTATGAATATTCATAATTGATAAAAAGGTTATTAAAATAGGGAGGAAATTGAATTGTTAAACAGTTTAACAGATGAACTTCAAGTAGAAAGAAATGGTAGTATCGTTACGTTGTGGATGAATAGACCTGAGGTTTCGAATGCATTGAACCGCTCGCTTCAGAAAGCGATTATTGAAACCCTAAAAGAGATAGATAAAGATGAATCGATAACATGTGTTGTCCTTCGTGGCCGTGGGAATGTATTTTCAAGTGGGCAGGATGGCACTGAAACCAAAGGTATGGGTGGGGAAGAGGCAAGAATTTGGATATCGGAAATTGAAGAATTATACGACTCTATTAGGAATTTATCAAAAGTTTCCATTGCTGCAGTTGAAGGTATGGCAGCCGCAGCTTCGTTACAAATTGCGATGTTATGCGACTTACGTATTGTAACAAGTTCTACAAAGCTCCAAATGCAGGAACTCAAAATGGGAATACCTTGTATAGCCGGTACAAGTCTATTGATACCAATGATTGGTGAAGCACGGGCACGTCAATTGGTTTTTGAAGCAAAACCAATTTCTGCTGAAACTGCGCTTTCATGGGGATTAGTGGGCACAGTAGCCACGGAAGATAAGTTTGAAGAAACATTAAATGAGATGTGTACGAATGTTAATACACTTGGTCCTCTTTCCGTTAAGGTTACAAAAGCATGGTTTAGGGAATTAAGTGAAACGAATTTTAGAAAAGCACTTCAAAAATCAGGTGACTTGCATTCCGATGTTTTTGCTTCTGGAGAGGCCTATAGTCTTTAGTAATTCCGTAACACCATTAACTGGACCCAATTCTGATGAAAACTTTTGTTTTTTTCCCAATGTAATGTCGATATTTGAGGGTTGATTATCTTTAACAATAAGAACTTTTTAAAAATGGCTCATCAACAATAATCGGCAGACTAGATTTTAAAGACTATTGGAGTTGATGGGCCATAAGTGTTTTCTATTTTATAAATGAGATAAGAATCAGATGACCGAAGTGAGAAGGGCCAGGATTACTAATGTATTAAATTTTGGGGGTTTTAGAATGGATAACAATAAACGTATGATTCTCAATTTATCTAACCAAGTAAATCAACAATTGCAAAAGGTTCTTGGTTTTCTCTGTATTATCTCTATGGGCGGTTTAGCGATTGTTATGATCCTAAATGTGGTTTCTAGATACTTTATTACTTATCCGTTAGTTTGGGCAGACGAAATGGTATTGTATTTGTTTTCTTGGACTTCTTTTTTAGGTGCTGGATTAGGTGTCCAAAAAAATAATATGGCTTCTGTTCGAATGTTGGTTGACCGCTTTTCAGATAAAATACTAACCTTTATTGATATTTTTATTCAGATACTTATAGTAGTTTTCGGGGCAACATTGACTTATTTTAGTTATATTTGGTGGTCATCGTCATCTACGTTCAATGCGACTTCGGCAACTATGGGAGTGCCAATGTGGGTTCCGACAATTATTCTCCCGGTAAGTATGGCAATCATAACATTGTTCGCTTTAACCAATATCATTAAGTTTTATTACCATGAGGAAATTGGTGTAGATGAATTCAACTTAAGTAATTAAATATATTATGGAGGTGATCACTAAATGCAGTTCACATTAATTGGTTTTATAGTACTTATTGCATTCGGGGTGCCTATTGCTTTTGTTTTGGGGTTAATCACACTAATTTCTATAGCGACAACTGGCAATATGGCGATGCTGTACTCTTTGCCGTCCCGTATGTTTAGCAGTACGCTAAATTTTGGATTGGTTGCAATTCCTTTGTTTATATTAGTTGGAGAGCTAATGAATTATGGGGGAATCACAAGGCGTTTAATAAATTTTTGTACCGCGTTGTTAGGTCATGTACGAGGCGGTTTAGCTTATGTAAACGTATTGGCAAACGCGATGGCGGCATCTATAATGGGTTCAGCAAATGCACAAATCGCAGTTATGAGTAAGGTAATGGTGCCGGAGATGGAACGACAAGGTTATAAAAAAGATTTTAGTACTGCTTTAACGGTATCGTCATCCGTTATGGGGCCACTAATTCCACCTAGTATGCCTTTTATTTTATTTGCAGTAACGGCTAATGGGGCTGTTTCAATTGCAGCCTTATTTATTGCAGGAATCATTCCTGGTATATTATTTGGAATTGCTTTTGCTATTCTTGTATCCTTTTTTGCACGAAAACATAACTTTCCTAAATCAGAGCGTGTAAAATTCTCTGTTATTAGTAAAAGTTTTCTGAATATCCTACCTGCTATGATCATACCTGGAGCAATCATTATAGGGATTATGACAGGAGCTTTCACTGCTACAGAATCTGCAGCTATAGCTTCGTTAGTAGCTATATTAGTAGGTTTTTTCCTATATAAAGAACTTAAGCTTAAAGACATCCCAAAAATATTGATTAACACGACAGTTAATTCAGCCATTGTTACATTCTTGGTCGCAACAGCCTCAATTTTTGGATGGATATTAACCTTTGAACAAATTCCGCAGTTGATAGCTGATTATATCATGTCAATTGTAAGCGGTCCCATGACATTTCTATTAGTCGTAAACATTTTCTTGTTGTTAGTGGGTATGTTCATGGAAGGCGCAGCTGCAATGATTATCTTAGTCCCGATATTAATGCCGGTCGCACTTTCATATGGAATAGATCCTTTACATTTTGGAGTTATCGTGGTCGTTAATTTAACAATCGGTATATTGACTCCCCCAGTTGGAACAGGGCTGTTTATCGCTTCTAGTATTGTTGACATCACATTAGAGCGTTTAATAAAGTCGGTCATTCCATTTCTAGTGGCAGCACTCATTGTATTATTAATAATTACATATATACCATCTATTAGCACATGGATTCCTAGTCAAATGACTAAATGACAAAAGTGAATTTATTCTTTCCACTATGGTAGATTTGCAAAGTAGACACAAATTTAAAGGGGGCGATATTATAAAGAAGCTGTTTTTTACGAAAAGGTAGCCATAATATCTCTATTTAGTTCCAATTTTAAAAGCATATTTTAATCATAAAATAAATTATTATCGGAGGAAGATTATGAGGAAAAAATATTTTAGAGCTACTTTATTATCAGTTTTAATTCTTTCATTGTTGGTTATTGCTGGTTGCGGGGACACTGCTAAGTCTGGCGACAATGATGGTAATAATGAGAATGCAGAAAGAACACTTAAAATTACGCATATAGGAAGTGATGATCATGTGTTAAATTTAACAAGTAAAAAATTTAAAGAGGAAGTTGAGAAAAATACGAATGGAAGAATAAAAGTTGAAATTTATCCGCGTATGCAACTGGGTGGAGAAGCTGATATGATGGAACAAATGAAAAACGGATCATTAGATATGGCGCAAATTACAGTAGCCACGCTATCTTCACGGTCGGAGAGTTTTAACGCTTGGCTTATGCCGTATGCTGTAGACGGTTTGGAAGTTGCCTATGAAATGACTAATTCAGAGATAGGTAAAGATATACTGAACTCTTTACCGGAGGGGGAGGGTGTGGTTCCATTGGGTTACTCTATGATACCTCCTCGCCATATATCTTCACCACAAGAAATAACGAAGATGTCGGATTTTAAAGGAATGAAAATAAGGATTTCTCCGGCTCAAGCAATTGGAGACTTTTATAAAGCATTAGGAGCGGTTCCCACTGCTATGGAACAACAGGAAATATACAACGCACTTCAAACGGGTGTAATAGATGGTATGGATTCGGATCTTGAATCGGTCATCGTTAATCGATTCTTTGAAATTTCTGAAAACCTAAATCTAACAAGGCATCATCATTGGACAATGGGAGTGCTTTTCAGTGAAAAGATTTGGAGTGAATTATCAGATGGGGATCAAGAAATTGTTCAAGAGGCCGTAGATGCAGCATCAACATTTTCTTATGAATATACATTAGAGTCCGAAAATAAGTTTAAAGGGGAATTAGAAGAAAAAGGTGTGAAAATTGTTGAGTTTCAAGAGATGGATGAAATTCGAAAGGTTGCAGAACAAGTTCATGAAAAATATTCTAGCAATCCTTTGATTGCCGAATTTATTAAAATTGCTAAAGATAATGCAGGGGAATAGATCGATAAAATAGTTTCCTGTGCAACGCTAGTGGGTGGAGTGTGCCTGTGCCTGTGCACTACACACTTTCTGAATTGTGTTGAACTTGCGTCTTACATAGGCACCTATTGTTTTTCGCTTAAGTTTATCGTACTAGCACCTGTCTCTTTGACGGGTGCTTTTATTTTCGGATTGAAAATATAAATGTGAAATTCCGTCAAAACAAATAATTAGGCTCACTTCCATTTAGGAAGGTAGGCCATTATTTGTGTTTTATGGGGTGAAATTCGCTATAAAAATGAAATGATTTACTAGATTAATTTACTTTTATTTACGGTTATACAACGCTAGTGACCTGTTCCTGTGCACCACACAAAAAAGGCACTACTCCGAATTGTGTTGAATTTGCGTCTTGCACAGGCACCTATTGCTCGATTGGTTATACTCAACTGATTTGACCAACTGATTTGACCAACTGATTAGGCGCGCATGTTTCCCTCTCTTTAATTAACATGCAGAATAAGTGTTCGCTTTGCAACTGAATTCCTAATGATATAATTGTACTGATTAAGTATTTAGTTTATTTAATATATGATGCGAACAGATGGAGCTATATGAGAGTGACGATAAATTTGTCTTTGCAGTCCAAGGTGGGGAGTTTAGGGAGTATGAGAGTCAGCCAAAAGCAATTATCCTTAATAATCAGCCGATCCCTACAAAAATGTGGCTAACACCGGTAGAAGAGGAGATCGATCCATTTAAAAAGACACATGATTTATATAACTATGAATTTCGCGAATACTTATGTGACGACGAACCGACATATATATTAAAAATTGAGCACTCAAGAGAAAAACCATCATCCTTATCTAGTAGCGCTACTTTCTTTTTAGATGCACATTTCGCAATAGAAAAAATCGAAGAGTTGCGGAAT
This sequence comes from Sporosarcina siberiensis, assembly GCF_042681925.1. NCBI lineage: Bacteria > Bacillati > Bacillota > Bacilli > Caryophanales > Caryophanaceae > Sporosarcina > Sporosarcina siberiensis. Next base: position 60,213 of record NZ_JBHUGI010000034.1, on the reverse strand, counting down.
AGAGGTGGAATTGCTGAATACAATTGGGACGCAAGCAATCTAACGTTTATCGAAATTGAACGCGGGTTTAAGTACGAAAACGAAGGCGAAGATGAAGAGGATTACTAATGAAAAAGGCGACCACTCAACTAAATGAGTAGTGGCCTTTTTCGTTGAGTTCATTTATGGTCTTACAAAATACCGCAATCAAAAAAGAAGAACACTACCCCTTCCAAAAGGCAGTGTTCTTCCTATCCTTAATACAAGATATTCATATTCTCCATCGGTTTTGATAGAATGGGTTCGTGCTTCACAAAATAATTCGCGATCAGTTCCGTCATATCCGTCTGAATGTCTCTTACAACCGGACAATCTCTGAAATACTCAAAATTGCCCGCGCCAGTGGCTCTATAATTATTCATGACGACTTCATAGGTTTCATCCAGCTGAAGGGGTCTATCGTTATAGAGCACTTCTACAACACGACTTCCTTCCGGCTTGCGCAGATCAATCGTATAATCGATTCCGCTCCAGAGATCGTAATTGAAAGGTGTTGCTTTGGGAATCAGAAAAGCATCTGATACGACAGGAACACCATCGACCAAAGTGAAATAGGTTGCCGATTGCTCAAGTGCTTCTATTATATAACGACCTTTTACTTGCAGTACTTTTAACGTATTCGGGAAAATGTAATTCGTCACGATATCCCGCATGGTCACATCCGGGTTAAATCCTCGACATACATCATTAAAAATGGCCATACATGAAATGGACGTGCCTCCGACTTCATTTTGAACGCGGTTAATGAATTCAACATAGGGATGTCCTTCTAATCGTGCAGTAAAAGGACTGCTCATGAGCATATTACCCTTTAGCTTGCCGATGCTTTGGTCCAACCATTTTTCCGTTGCTGTGTGAATTGGCGCTATCGAATCTCTGATAGTTGCGTTTAAGGGGACATCTTGCATATAAACGAGGGATGGTTCGGCTTTATCCAGCTTACCGTTTTCATCTATAGTCAACTCGATTTTACCAAGACAAACACCTTTCGTTCCCGTTTGTACAACGGCTTTACCGAAAAGATGCTGAGCAATCTCACGATGTTGATGACCTGTAATGACAACATCCACACCTTCAATTTCTTTGCAGATTTGATAACCGACATTTTCCCGTGTAGATTCAAGAACTGCTCTCGTTTCCAGGTCACACTCGAATCCACCGTGATAGGCAATGATCATAACATCAATCTGATGATTGGCACGAAGCCATTCCACTTCTCTTTTTGCCGCTTCAAAGGCATCTTCGAAGATGAGCCCTTCTATATTTTCCGCCACTTCCCAAATGGGTATGAACTGTGTTGTTACACCAACAATTGCAATGTTGACACCGTCGATTTCTTTTATAATAGAAGGCTTAGTAAAGTACGAGCCATCTTCACGTTTAATATTCGCTGCAAGCCACGGATAATTCGATTGTTCCACTGCGTTCATCAGCACAGGTAACCCAAAGTTGAATTCGTGGTTTCCGAATACCGCAAGATCATAGTTCAGCGCATTTGCTAAACCAATCACGGAGTTTTCACTTCCATTTACAAAGCTTTGTTAATAATAGGTTAACGGGCTTCCTTGGATAAAGTCGCCATTTTCGATTTGAGTTTTAGGTACCAGTTTTAGGTACCTGTGCCTAAAACTATTCTGACTATACACTACAATTACATATCTATTCGGTATATGTTTAAAAATGCGTCTTATTTGTATGTATATACAATTGGTTGAATTGTTTGTTGTTGTTTCTTGCACAGGTACCCCAAAAATTAATCCGCAGTAAAATTGTTCGGGGTTAATTGATTTCCAAAGCATGAATAACTAGAAATAGTAAGAAAGAAGCCACTCATATATGGATATGAGTGGCTTCTTTCTTACGTACTCTAAACGTCAATCACCAACGATACTTAGGCACCAAGTGAAGTTATCCCAAGCGGAATACCAACCGGTGAACAACTCCTGTGAATCATCCCAACGCACTTCGAATTTCTTTTGACCGTCTACCTCAACTACATACAATTCCAACGTATTGTCTTCTTTCGATACTGCTAACTTCATGCCTTTTTGAAGTTCTTCCTCGGTGAACGGTACATCCGAAACCGAACGCAGCTGCGCTTGTTCGAATACCTGCTTGTTAATGATTCTATACTCCATACTAAACCTCCACTAAAACATTTATTCTTTATATGAGCTCATACTTCTTCTGTACATAATAGAACTACAATAGTTCATTTTATATGTATTTGGCTGTGAAATCAAAGATGAATTGATTAGCCCAATTCAATCAACTTTCCATAGAACTTTGTTTCCTTGGTACTGCAATTTACGTACCAGTGCCTCGGCTATACCCTACAGTTACATGTTTATTAAGTATATGGTGAAAGATTCTTCGATTTTGTATGTATATACAATTGGTTGGATTGTTTGTTGCTTTTCTTGCACAGGGCCTCCATACAAATTCTTTCACTTTTTTCAGCACATATTCCGTTGATTGGAGTGCAATGCGGCGACTCTAGCGGGATTAAGCGGGACAGTTGAGACCCCACAGCGGAGCGATAGCGAGCGAGGAGGCTCAACGCCCGCCCAGTAGAAAGCGTCCGCATGGAACGGAAACCAACAGGTTAAGCACAATCCTCTTGAAAAGAACTTTATCCGTATATTCACTGCAACAAGCCGAGTCTTTTTTGCTATCCCCCCTCATTCACAAGCAGTTCTTTGCCCTGTCCCCAAGCTTACTAGTATACTTAATGGATGAAAGCATTTATTCGTATTAAAGTGTTTCGAAAAATACAAAGCATGGAAATCAATTGAATTAATGAATAGAAAGTGGGAAGATACGTGGCGATTATTCAAGTGTCTCAGCGCGAGGGATCCAACTATACAACCATTCAGGCTGCGGTAGAGGGGGCTCTACCGGGAGATACAGTGGAAGTGGATGAAGGCGTTTATTCGGAACATATTACAATCGATAAGCAACTCGTGCTTCGAAGTTCGGAAGGTGAAGCGAGCTCAGTTCGTCTTACGGGAAGTGTTCGTGTCGCAACAACTGAAGAAGTGCGTTTCGAATCGATCACGTTTGGTGGAGACACTGGTCTAGTAGACTGTAGTGTACATATTGAATCGGGAGATGTAACGCTTCACCATTGTCATTTCTTTGAGATTCAAGGAGTTGCTCTACGAGTGGATGCAGCGGCAAAAGTTTCCGCAGAGCATTCGGTTTTTCAAAAAAACATACAAGGGATTGAGGTATTCGGGCGTCTTGCAATGTTCGAATGCATAGTAGAAGACACGATCAAGTCTGCACAAATCAGTGTGCGCGCGGGGGGAGAAGTCGCGATCACTCATTCCGGAATTTTGAGTGGGCAAGAAGAGGGGCTTTATTTGTATGAAAAAGGTCGAGCCACCATTACCAAAAGTTCATTCATCGGAAATCGCGGGGTTCAACTTCGTTTGGAACAAGGCAGTTCGATGGACGTGGAAAGTACGAATTTTTATTTTGGACATGTTCAAGGAATTTATTGTGACGAGTCTAAAGGTGTTCTGAAAAATTGTGTCTTTAAAAACCAAACTCTTGAGCAAGTAGCAATTATGAATGGTTCCCATATCGAAGTTGAGTCTTGTACGTTTGAAAATGGTGAGGCTGAAGGAATGAACGTTAGTGGTTCATCAGTTGAGGTATCCGACTCGCAGTTTAAAAACCAAAAGGGAGACCAAATTTCCTGTAACGAACAAAGCACACTCTTGATTACAAAAACACAGATCCTTTCGGGGGCGTCTAGAGGTATTGTGTCTGGAAATTCCACGTGTACACTCATCGAATCTGAAGTGAAATACAATCAGCTGACGCAACTCTCTGCGTTTACTCAAAGCGTGTTCACGGTTCAGGATTGTGAAATTGAGAGTGGGAACAATAAAGGAGTTTACGTGACGGGTAGTCAAGTGACGATTTCGGATTCTTTAATTAGCCAACATAGCGGTGTACAGATTTTTGCTTCTGAACAATCGGAAGTGATTCTGTCGGCGACTGAAGTAAAGAGTGGGGACAGTGCAGGGATCTTCGCGAAGGAATCCGAGTTGACGGCAGCGAATTGCATCATTTTCGGTCATAAGGGAACGAATATTTTATTAAGCGCAGCGGCTAAAGCAGAACTGACCGATTGTAGAATCTCGACTGGCGATAAGAACGGCATACTTGCAGGTCCTGAAGTCGTTGTTTCACTGGAACGGTCGATTTTGTTTAATCATAAACGACCGCAAATCAGTGCAACGGAATCTGCAAAAGTCTTTATAACGGATTGTGAAATCTATGACGGTAAATCGTCAGGAATCGTCTTCAGTCAGGTGGAGCGTACTGAAGTGACGGGTTCTCGCGTACATGGCCACGGGGATGATCAAATCGTCTTGCAAGATTGTTCGGATGCGGTATTCACTGGGGTGCACGTGATGACTGGGAAGAAGGCTGGATTACGACTCGAGCGTTCGGTTCCAGTTTTGAAGGACTGTTCATTTCAGAACAATGGAGCAGGAGATTTAGTTCGTTGGGATGACAGTGTTCCTGTGCTCACAGGTACAGACGTGCAGGTTCCGCCAATCACGAGTAAATTAGGCGGCAGTGCTGGACATTCTTCTAATGTTGATTCATCAACTACGAATCCGATGAACGATTTCATGAGTGGTTTGAACGGTTTTATTGGACTGGAAGATGTGAAAGACAAAATGCTAGAGTTTAAAAACTTGGCGGAGATCAATCAATTCAAATTAGAGCGTGGAATGAAAGCAAATCCGATGGTAGCGCCCCATATGGTCTTTCAAGGGAATCCGGGCACGGGTAAAACGACAGTCGCTCGGCTCATTGGGAACATTTTTAAGGAACTGGGTTTATTAAAAACAGGCCACGTAACTGAAGTGAAAAGGGAAGATCTTGTTGGAACGCATGTTGGTGAATCGGAAGCACGAACGAAAGTCATTCTTAAGGAAGCTATGGGCGGCGTGCTCTTTATAGACGAGGCGTATACGCTTGCGGCAGGGGGCGGCTCGAGTAATGATTTCGGGAAAAAAGTAATTGAAACGTTGCTTCCGGCAATGGAAAATTCTCGCGGTGAATTCATGGTCATAGCGGCAGGCTATACCGAAGAAATGGATCGTTTCCTAGCGTCTAATCCGGGATTAAAAGATCGTTTTACTGAACAGATAACTTTTCAAGATTATACACCAGATGAGTTGATGCAAATCTTCTTAACTCAGTGTGAAGGAAGCTATGTGCTCACTCCTGCAGCGAAGCAAGCGGTTTACGAGGAGTTCGTGGAACGCTATCGTACGCGGGGTGAAACCTTCAGTAACGCTCGAATGACACGGATTTTATATGATCAAATCGGGCTTGCTCAGTCGATGAGAATTGCGAAACTCCCGCGTGAAGAGTGGACGGAACAAGTACTCACGACGTTTGAAGAACAAGACGTTGTACAAGCGGTAGAGGAGCGCGCGGTGAAGGCGTACGAAGTACCGATCGATGAAGCGCTACTCGCCCATAAACGTGCAGAACTCCATCAGTTTATCGGCCTTGGTTCGGTGAAGGCTGAAATCGATAAGATGATTGAACTCATGAGATACTACAAACGAGAAAATCATTCTACAGAGAAATTGATGAATCACACGCTGTTGGTTGGTAAACCAGGGACTGGTAAAACCGAAGTCGGTCGTGTGCTTGCGGGTATTTATCAAGCGCTTGGATTATTAGAACGAGGCGATCTGATTGAAGTAGATCGCAGTGATTTAGTCGGCAGTCATATTGGTGAAACGGAAAAGCGGACAGCCGGGCTGATTGAAAAGGCGATGGGCAGTGCGTTATTTATTGATGAAGCGTACACACTTGCGAGCGGTGGAGAGAACGACTTCGGGAAAAAAGCAGTGGAAGTGTTGCTGAAAAAAATGTCCGATCGACAAGGCGAGTTCCTATTAATTGCCGCAGGGTACGAAGAAGAAATGAATCGTTTCTTAGACAGCAACCCCGGACTTCGTCGACGTTTCGGACTCACGCTCCATTTTGAAGATTATACACCCGAGGAATTAATGGAGATTACCGACCTCTACAGTAAAGGCTACGGCATAACAGATGAAGCGAAGAGTGCGTTAGTTCGTCACTATGAAGAAATCTATGCGCGTAGAGACAGTACGTTCGGGAATGCCGGTCTTGCGAAAAAGATCGCGAAAGAAATGACGCGTAAAGTCGATTACCGAATGGCTGTGGCGAGCAATAAAGAGAATGGGATTGTACTTGAGAAGGAAATTACGTTGGGTGATTTGGTTTTGTTGGAGAGTTGAAGGGTTTGTTGGAAGAGTGAGGTACCCCGAGAGAATTCAGTCCTTTAGCCAAGAAATCGGCTAGAGGGCTTTTTTTGTTTTTTGTACAGGTACTCCAGACTGATGAAAGGGCGGACATCTTCATCGAAAGAGCGGACATCCGAACAGAAAGAGAGGACAACCCGAAGAAAAGAGCGGACAACCGATGAAAGGGCGGACATCTTTATCAATAGAGCGGACAACCGGAAGAAAAGGGAGGACAACCCGAAGAAAAGAGCGGACAACCGATGAAAGGGCGGACATCTTTATCAATAGAGCGGACAACCGGAAGAAAAGGGAGGACAACCCAATGAATAGAGCGGACATCCGATGAAAGGGCGGACATCTTCATCAAAAGAGCGAACATCCCGAAGAAAAGGGAGGACAACCCAATGAATAGAGCGGACAACCGATGAAAGGGCGGACATCCTCATCAATAGAGCGGACATCCCGAAGAAAAGAGAGGACAACCCAATGAATAGAGAGGACATTCCAAGGAATAGAGAGGACATTCCAAGGAATAGAGCGGACATCCGATGAAAGGGCGGACATCCTCATCAATAGAGCGGACATCCCAAGGGAATTATAGGCCCCCAAAAGAACTAATTAGAAACTAAACAAATCACTTGATAAGTAACGCTCACCGGAATCAGGTGCAATACAAACAACCGTATCACTCGGTGTCAGGCGCTTGGCCACGACTAAAGCGGCGTAGATGGACGCGCCCCCTGAAGGACCTACAAGAATTCCTTCTTGCGTCGCAGTTTTGCGGACAGTTTCATACGCTTCTTCATCTTTAATCTGGAAAATTTCATCATAGATATCGGTGTTTAACACCGGAGGGATAAAGCCCGGACTTGTCCCGACCAGTTTATGCTTCCCAGGTACTCCACCGGAAAGCACCGGCGATCCAGCAGGTTCAACAACATGGACAGTAATACGTGCGTCATGTTCTTTTAGCGCTTCACCAGTTCCAGTCACCGTGCCACCTGTTCCTGACGTACACACAAATGCAGTTGGTGTTCGATTGATAGATGCAAGTGCTTCAATGATTTCGACAGCTGTTGTTGTGCGGTGTGCATTTGGATTGGCTGCATTCTCAAATTGCATTGGTATAAAGCTATTGTCAATTTGCGAAGCCAACTCATTTGCCTTCGCAATCGCCCCTGGCATCCGTTCCTCACTAGGTGTAAGAACAACTTTTGCGCCATATGCCTTCATCAAGTTAATGCGCTCAATCGTTGCATTATCCGGCATAACAAATATCGCCTGATAGCCCCTCGCCGCAGCATTCATTGCCAAACCAATTCCGGTATTGCCGGAAGTCGGTTCAATAATCGTCGCTCCTTCAGTTAGTTTCCCACTTAATTCCGCTTCAACAATCATATTAAAAGCCGCTCTGTCCTTCACGCTTTTACTTGGATTGAAAGACTCCAATTTGACGTAGACCGCAGCGCCATTAGGATCAGCAATTCTATTCAATCTGACCAAAGGTGTATGACCAATCAATTCAGCTATGTTATTCACAACTCTCATCAAAATCATCCTTTCTAATCTCACGTTATCTGTTCATCATAACAAATGAATGCATACAATACCTATCTTTTCAGGTCACAATAAAAAACGGATTTAACAATATGTACAGGTAATCCAGAATAATGAAAGGGCTGACATCTTCATCAAAAGAGCGGACATCCCAAGGAATTTACAAGTACTCCAGACAAGTTGGACCTGGATGATATCAGTCACATTCTAATTGATAGAAACTAGCAGTCAATTGCTATATTCCAATGAAGAAATAGAAAATGCCCTTCAAGCTTTCGCTGGAAGGGCATTTTCTATTGAAACAAACAATCTGTACACGATTTGACACTTACGAAGATGAGTTTGGTGCGGATACCGTATAGTTGCTTTCATCGAATTTCCACGCGGTTTTCTGTTTTCTTCGATAAAGCAAGAATGCCACTGCCAAAAAATACCCCAGCCATTTTGTTTTCTTTCTGGTCAATTCAGCTTCATACAGGGTTGTTCCATCAATAATATAGTACTCGCTATTTAAGAATGAACGGACATAGGGTTCTATTTGAGCAAAGTTTTTTTCGCCAATTTGTTTACTGAACTTATTATTATAATATTCGTCGGAATTATTGTTTATAAAAAACTGTTTTCCGTAATAGCCCGTCAGGCCCGTAGCATAACCGGCCAGCAAAACAATTCCGATGGATAGTAAGACTTGTTTCTTGTTAGAAAGAATATATGCTTTCATAGCAACAACCCTGGAAGTGTACTTCGCATTTATATTAATCTTTTCTTTGAAAATGAAAACAAGTGACATAATTAAACCTATAAAACCAAATAATAGAGCATTTTTTATCGTTAAATCTATTAATATTCCTTCTAAAATCCAACCAGATGAACCAGAACGGTAATGTAATAGTTCTGCCACGCCGGCAATAACCTGTAAATCCAGTTCCTTCCCGCCAAGCTGTTGCATTAAAAGAAGTTTAATCATTTCATCTGTTACTTCATTTGTTCCGCTAAGTTCTTGGGCAATTGCAAGTTGTACCATTTTATAACTAGCACCTGCTGCTGTAAATAGTGCAGTTACAATAAGGACTATAAAGTATGATTGATATTTCTTAAACCATTCTCTGTTAATTGTAAACTTATCAAAATTCTTCATACTGAATTGTTCGTTAGTGGGAGTCTCCTGTTCACTTTCTTCAGAAATACTTTCCAAAGGTTTTAAGAATAAAATTATTAGGATTGCTACCGGTGGTAAAAGAATACCACCAATCAGCCATAATATTGGATTTCTATTCTTTTTGACCGCTATGTAGACTGTTGCTGCAATAACCAAAATAAGTAAGACGCCCATAATGTTCCTCCTGTTTCAGATGCTTTTTAACCCGCTTTAGTTTTAATGAAATCATAATTGTGAGACATTGTATCGCTTGTAAATATGCATATCAATGAATTATTTAAAGTTTCAACGCACCTCAATTTCAATGTAGTCTTAATGGTTTTAAAAATATCTCCTTTTGTTTACCTTCTATTCAGTATATAACCATTATAATAATACAATAGATGCGGTTCTAAAGATACATCTACTTTCAGTTTGAAAAATAGTGTTAGGTACCTGTACATGGAAATATTGAGACAATATACTAAAATTACATATTTATTCGGTATTTGATGAAAAAAGAGTTGGAAATGCATGAATATGCAATTGGTTGTTACTTTTTCATGCACAGATACTCAAAAAGAGCCATTGGAACAGTATCATTCCAATGGCTTTTTATTTTAATCTGATTCTCGTACCCTCTAATTGTTTGTCCCTTCAGCTTACCTCACCAACACCTCCCGCAACTTCTTCAGCATTTTCTGCCTGCGTTTTTTAATGCCGGGAAGCGAAATGGATACCCTCTTTGCGCAATCACCCAAGGACAACCCCTCCACAAAGATCCAGTGAGTGAGCTCTTGTTCAGCTGCTGTCAGTGTTTCAAGTGCTTCGTTTAGCGCATCAGACCACTCAATTTCGACTGGTTCTGCGACTGTGATCAACTCTTCTAGGACTTCATTGTCCATTTGGGTTGTGTTCGTATCAAATATGTTTTCCTTTTTTAATTCATCCAACATGGCTCCGCGAATGCTTCTGTAGGCGAATGGTGTGAAATTTCCTTTCTCTGTATCAAAACGAGTCCATGCTTGCCATAAAGCAACTCTTCCTGTTTGTCTAAAACTTTCCTGGTCACGGTAAATATTGAGAGTGCGGATGGATGCGGATATCATCGGTTCGTACTGTTTCAAAACCTCTTCAAACGTATTCACAACTGCGGCCCTTTCGACCGTGCACGATTCTTTTATTCCCGGGTGCTTTCATCGTAAGTTATCGGGAATGCCGAATCCAATCGTGCTTTGGATGGAATGGAGCGCAATACAAGCGGTTTGGACAGTTAAAACCATCACTATTGAGCCCAATAGTGATGGTTTTAAAGTATTCACAAATGATTTTTATCAAAAAACATTTAAATTGTTGGAAAATTAGGATTTTTGTGGACATATGATATTAATATAGATATAATATTAAGTAAGTACATTTACATAATTAATATACAATATTTGTAATTTTTATTAGTTTAATAGTATGTGGTTATTTAGGTATTTAATACTGTGGGTGACCAAAAAAGGAGTGGGAATTATAAAGCCTATAACTTCGCCTAAGGGGGTGAGTGGGTGGTACTATTGAACAAAAAAAGATCCCCGGGTCTGTCCTGGTAGACAATAAGGACCCGAGGAAATCAGTTGGAGTATACCAACGTACCGTTAGTATACTCCCTAATCCAAAGAAATGACAGAAATAAAATAGGGGAGTTGGAGAAGTGACTTACTGTGATAGCTTGATACTTGAATACGGTGCGACTGTTTTATTACCTATATATGAAAAAGGTATATTATTTACAATGATTCGAATTTCAACTAAAGAAAGAATTGTTGAATTAGGACCTACAAAACTAATCGACCATAATTTAAAGTATTACGGTTCTAGTTTAAGAGGCGCAGGTGATGGTGCTCGAATGATTTTGGGCCGTGGCAATATGTATCCCGTCCTTTTCAATGAAAAAGAACCGCAGTGTTGGTTCCCTAGTAAATCACCGCAAAAAGAGGACTGCATATGGTTTGCACTCCATCAAATCAAGGATTATATCGAAGTAAGTAAGCAAGAAACGAAAGTGACTTTCCGCGATGGAAGTTCGTTCATTATCGACATCAGCAAGGCTTCATTTGATTCCAGAGTTAGTAAAGCTTATAAACTAATCGGCAGGCGTGTGTACAGAACACATGCAACTCAAAACCAAATGGCAGTAGCTGAAACAAATGAGAGCTATAACACTCGGAGAACATAATGAGAATCTAAACGTACATATTCTATTGGCGCAGCACGAATAAAGATTCCAAAAAAATAGCTCCTTCAAGTACTGCCTTTAACGCAGTACTTGAAGGAGCTATTTTTGACCACAGGTACCGGATTTTCAAAGCATATAGGAGTATTCATTTGTCTCAATAAAATCTATAAACAAAGATAAGTAGAAACGAGTACAAAAGAAAATGGGTACATTTATCCGTTACCAACATACACCAATACTCTTAAGGCCTATTTTAAAGGATAGCAAGGACAACCCTTTGAATGATTTTTACTTGAACAGCATAAAACTACTAAATTCTCATTAATATCTTATTACAATTATAGTTTTTATATGCTATCTTCATATTGTTGCACTACTTCAATTAGTGTGAAATGAGTGAGCAAAGGGGAGATGGAATTTGAAGAGGAATCGATCGATGAAGTTTTTCAGTGCATTCCTTGCTTTTGCAATGGTCCTTTCATTGTTATCGCCAATCGCGTCTGCGGCAAATGAAGAACTAGTTTCACAGTTCAAACCGAATCACATTGACGAAAGCATTATGCAACAAAAAGCAGCTATCGCTGAACAACTAGAATTGTTGGGCGGAGAGGCCAGGTTGCACGGGGACCTACAAAGCGTCTCAGGTAATCAGCAAGTAGCAGTTATCGTGCATTTATCCGAAAAATCTGTAGCGCTCCAAAAAGGCATTGCGAAACTTGCGGGCAAAAACTTCACTGCAGCCCAAGAGTCAACAGTTCGGGCGAAAGTAAAAGCTCAGCAGTCAATGTCTAAAAAGGAAATGACAATTAAAAAGATTAGTTTTAAGGCAGGGTACTCATTCGATACAGTACTCAACGGTTTTGCAGTAACAGTCAAAGCAGATGATATTCCTAAACTATTAAAAATAACTGGTGTTACGTTAGTAGAACCAGATACAGAAGTACATGCTTTTCAAGAGCCAAAGCCTACAAAGTCATTTGAGATGAAGAACAAAGAATTGGAAAGTGTAGAAAATACTAAATCCGATCTTATCAAAACAGATGAAATCGAAGCGAAGATGAATACAAGTATTTCATTCTTAGGAATTGAGAAACTTTGGAGAGAAGGATTTGAAGGACAAGGTATCAAAGTCGCAGTTCTTGATACAGGAATTGATGCAAGCCATCCTGAATTTGCGGGAAATTACAAAGGCGGTAAAAACTTTGTACCACATATTGGGAGCGATTATGCACGACCACGCGCTGACAATGACGGATCTGAAACATCACCACTCGATCGTCCAGCAAATCGTCCTGAATTCAACAGTAATGGAAGCGCTTTCTACACTTCACACGGTACGCATGTAGCAGGAACAATTGCTGCAATAGGCAATAATCCATACGGTATCAAAGGAATTGCTCCAAAAGTTGATCTTTACTCGTATCGCGTATTAGGTGCTTACGGCAGTGGATCTACTTCAGGAATTATCAAAGCAATTGATACAGCGGTAATTGAAAAGATGGACGTTATCAACCTATCACTAGGTGGCGGCGCAAACTCTGAAACAGATGGCGGTTCATTCGCTATTAATAACGCAATGCTTGCAGGAACAATTGCAGCAATCGCAACAGGTAACTCTGGACCAAAACGCGGAACAATGGGAACTCCATCGACTGCTAGACTTGGTATCGCGGTTGGTAATACAACGAATCCAGAAGTGAAACACAACGGTAAAGTAACAATCGCAGCAGGAAGTTATCAGTATGCTAAACAATTAAATCTTATGGCAACAACATTCGGAAAAAATCTTGAAACTGGGCTTCAAGGTGAATTCGAACTAGTCGCAGTACCAGGAAACGGTAAAGCAACAGATTATACCGGCATCGACGTTGCGGGCAAAGTTGCATTGATTTCACGAGGAGAAATTGCCTTTGTGGATAAAATCGCATTTGCTAAGGAAAACGGTGCAATTGCAACAATTATTCACAATTTCGCTGGAGGGTCTAACGCTCCGGGAGAATCAGGCACATTCTTAGGCGATTCATTTGAATTCATCCCAACATTTGATATGTCCGTTACGGATGCAACTGAAATTCGCGCAACGCTTCAAACTGAACAAGCAACAATTAGTTTCGGATCGTTTGCATCAGCGTCAACAACTGGCGATGAAGTCAATGATTCAAGTTCACGTGGACCTTCCACACCGAACTTTGACATCAAACCAGACGTTAGTGCACCTGGAACGAACATAATGTCATCCATTCCTCAATACGGAGCGGATTTCCCAGATGCGAAATACGACCAATCGTATGACCGATTCACAGGAACTTCTATGGCAACACCGCATATCGCAGGAATTGCAGCACTCGTTAAACAGGCGAATCCTAGTTGGAACGCTTTCGACGTTAAAGTCGCACTTTCTAACACGGCAAAACTGTTGGATACAGCTAAGTATGACGTCTTCTCACAAGGAGCTGGACGAGTTGATGCATATGCAGCAGCGCATCCAAGTGCGCTGGCATATGCAATTGATACAGCGAACAACAATGGGGTAGTAGTTGAAAACCTTAAAGGGACAGTAACATTTGGTCCTCAATCACTCGCAAATAACGTAACAGTGACAAAGCAAATTCGAGTAAAAGACATGAAAGGAACAGGCGGATCTTATGCTGTTTCAGTCGATGTCAAAAAAGCATTCGGAGACGCAACACTGACAATTGATAAGCCATCCTTTAATTTGGCTGGCGAAGAGCTATTGACTGTCACGCTGACAGCATCCAAAAATGCTAACGTGAAAACGGGAGATGAATTCCTTGGATACATCCATATTACAGGTGGAGAAACCGAGATTTCATTACCATTTGCAGCTGATTTCGGTGGGGCGGCAGCGGTTGAATTCAAAGACTTCAAAATCACTGAAACAGATCTTTCATTTAATGGAGATGGCGTTAAAGACTCAGCTCTCCTGTCTTTCACATTAACGGGAGGCGTTACGACGAACTATATTGAACTTTGGGATATCATGAATCCGGCAGGTGGAGAATTTGCTGACGGCTACATCGGCTATCTTCATGCAGGTTCATCTCTTGCAGCAGGTTCTTACACACTAAACGTGGCTGGCAAGTACACCCCGTGGACTACAGGAGCAAAGATAACGGATATTCCTGATGGATTATACACAATCGATTTCTCAGGTAAAACTGTTTCTGGAAACCCTGCAACTGTCGGTGGATATGTCGGGCCAGTCGTCGTTAAGTCTACAGCAGGCAAGATCGAAGGAACACTGGAAGGCACAAAAGTAACAGGTAAAGTGGTTGATAAATACATTGACTACAACATCGAATTAGAGAAATACGGTTTAGATTACGCACTTAACACAAAACTCAAAGCAACATACGAAGTACTTGAAAATGAAGTTGTTACAAAAACAGGCGACATCACATTGGAGCCAGACGGGACATTTGCATTTGATACAGGTGCGTTGAATAAAGGCGCTACCGTCAATGTGAAATACATTGATGCGGGTGGCAATAAAGCCCAGCAACTCTTAGAATCAGACGGCACATCCATTGAATACAAGGTTGATCACGAAGAACTTTCACTTAAAGTCGGTGAAACAGCACAGCTAAAAGTAACTGAAATAACAACAAAAACGGATGGCACAATAGAAGAAAAAGACGTTACAGCAGAAGCAACATTCGCTTCATCAGACGATACAATTGCTACTGTTGAAGGTTCGACGGTGACAGCAGTTGCAGCAGGAGAAACAATAATTACAGTCACACATCCAAAATTCACAACAACGGTGACAGCAATCGTTGAGCCAAATATGCAAAAAGTTGTTATCTCTGAAGCTGATGTTGCGGCATTTATTAACGATAAAAAAGCAAAACAAATCATAATTTCTGTACCGACATACGACAAAGAAATTGCAATCGAGTTCAGCGAAACAGTACTATCTCAAATTGTGAAATCGAAAAAAGCGCTCCTCTTCACTTCGAACGGTACAACAATCGAATTTGAAGATGACGCTGCAAAAGAGTTGTTTAACAAAACAGGCGGAAACGTAACAATTATCCTAGGTAAAGCAGTAAGCGCGACACACGCAGAAGCACTTTCTGAAGAAATCTCAATCTCAATCTACAAAGGATTCGGAGAGTCGAAGCAAAGCGTAACAACACTTAAAGAAGAAATTACAATTACAATCCAAATCGACGATTCGCAACTCGCGAAAAATGCCAAAGTAGAAGTACTAGACCTTAGCACGAATAAAACACTAAAAGCTAAAGCGAAAAAAGGCAACGTCGAATTCGAAACAAAACCAACAGGAACATTCATCGTGATTAAAAAGTAATGAAAATGGACTTTCAAGAGTTATTCCTTGAAAGTCCATTTTTTTTGCGATTACTTGAAAGTGTCCTTACAATACACAAAAATCATGTTTTTTATCAGATATATGCTGAAGAACACATGGGATTTGTATGTATTTTTTTCTTTACTCATTCGTTGATTTTAACGTACAAATTCACTGGAAAAAGACGAACTTTAATTGAGAAGGATAGGACTCCAGTGCGTCGATTCAAAATCATGTTCTCTTTGCATCATTAACAGCTCGATTGCGGTTAGTTTAGGAAGCCGGTTTGCGAATGAGACTGCAGACTCATAAGTTGGAAGAGCAAATGCCGCAAGGTCGTGGTCAAAAATCTCTTCATCATTTTCCTGTCTCGACGAATACACCCTCACAATATAGCCTTCAGCAACCGCAGACAAATCATGAATTAGGATGAGTACGCTCGGCCCGTCACTATTGGAACTATGTAACACATTGTGAACTTGATAGTGTTCGGGTCCTTCTTCGGGCAATTCGATTTTGAGATTGTCATTCATCATATACATCCTCTACATATCATTCTATTTTGAATAATAAATCTATTGATATAAGTACTATTATCTCACAATGATTCTAAAATACTAGGTGCATTTGAGTGTTTTGTGGATAAAGTTCAATTTTTAATTTTAGATGCTTTTGCACGAAACCATTCCGACAATACAAGTACATATTTATTAAGCAAATGCTGAAAAACGTGTTGAACTTGTATGTAAATACAATTGGTTCTTGCCTTTTTAATTCGCTTGTAATGCGAACGTGTATTCTGTATAATGAATAGTAAGGGAGGGAACGGGTGTGCGTAATCAGCTAATCAAATCTTTGGAGTATAAACAATCTCTGGATATGATGTACATGGCGAAAGACGGTTCTATAAGTAAAAGGCGAATTAATGTGCTGCAGGTCGGTGAACATTCATTTCGAGCGTATTGTTTTCTACGACAATCAAAACGAACCTTTACAATCGATAACGTCTTGGCACTTGTTCCCCTCATCCGGAAAGAAAGCATGGTGATTTAATGTTGAAAAACAACAAAGACCGTGGAAGTATTAAATGGACTGCGATGATGTTGCCAGAACATATCGTGAAACTTCGCGATTGGATGGATGAAGATGAATACATTGACCGACCAGAGCTCAATGATTTCGATCTTCAATTAATCCAACAAGAAATTGATATCGCTTATAAAAGTAAATGCGAAACGCTTATCAAAACTTGGAAGTCCGGAAAAATAACAGAACACCAAGGTATCATAGAAGATATTGATGTACGGTTGATGATCATTACTCTGAAAAGCACAAACGCGACTGTGAAAATCCCAGTAAAAGAAGTAATTAGTCTTTAAAGAAATTTATAAAGGTGTTTGAATTTGTATGTACCACCATTTGTAGTGCTTTCGTTCTAGTCATTAGAGAACTGTGTATGAAAGTGATTGTTCTATAAAGCCTGGTTCCTTACACTAACGATACTAATTTATTAAAACAGGCAACGTTCAGATTTATATCTGAACGTTGCCTGTTTTTTAGTAATTCTATTCCTATCTTTTCAGAAAGAAATAGATTATCAATAATTGTTCCCCGACCCATCACGGGGGTATTTA
The DNA here is from genome assembly GCF_042681925.1 of Sporosarcina siberiensis. NCBI lineage: Bacteria > Bacillati > Bacillota > Bacilli > Caryophanales > Caryophanaceae > Sporosarcina > Sporosarcina siberiensis. The sequence goes on along the minus strand of NZ_JBHUGI010000034.1, from coordinate 42,977 downwards.
TACATGGATTCATTCAATAGAATAATGGACATGGTACGAAAGTGTAAGGTCATGGTAGACCAACGAACACTGAAGAGTACACTAAAGAGTGATGTTTGCGAATGGAATGGAACCTATACTAAGAGAAGTTACAAAACGTTATAAAACCGAAAAGTACTGGAGGAGATTCTTTTATAAAAGGTTTGAAAATTACTAAAGAGGTGTTCGTAATGAAAAAAGTTCTAGGAATTATTCTACTGTTTTCATTCTTAATAAGTGCAGGAACAATTTACGCAAGTGGAAACTCGGGGCAAAATCTTTCGGACTGGTATAAGAAAGCATTTCAGACAGAGAGTGAAAAATTGGGGGCAACTTCTGCAACCGGCATGGTATTGGTCTTCAAAGAGGTCAATCTTTTAGTGGAGGAAACAAAAAAAAGCATTGAAGACGCATTGACAAGTTTCCGCGACATCAAGGTGAAAGAGGCGGAGTCTGGCATCGAAAAGTATCGAGCTGAAACGATCAGTAGTCTGAATGCTACAGTTACCGAACTTGAAAACGTAAACTTCGATGATTACGTGGACAAGCTGAACATAAATGCACAAATTGATAAAGATTTTGAACAGATGATAGAAGACGTATTCAGCGATTAAGCACTCATACAAACCAATATGATAAAAGGGGATATTTAAATGATCAAAACACTTAAAGGGAAACTAGTAGCAGGAACATTGGTATTTGGACTTGTAGCAGGAACTGGGGTAGCGTTTGGTGCAACTGACGCAGGAACGAACTTGAAAGCGTGGTATGATGTGCAGTTTGGAAAGGCATCTGCTTCAATAGAAACCGAAGTTGCAACTTACGCGGGTAGTAAAGTCCCGGGATTAGTAGCTGAATATAACGGACTGAAATCAGATGCAACAGATAGCATTAATGAAAAAGGTGAATTCGTAGCTGGCGTAGCAAGTGGTAATATTGATGCTAAGAGCCGTGAACACATAGATGCAATAAAAGAAGAACAAGCACATATCAACACGTATCTGTCCGGTCAGTTTGATAGCTTATCAACCTTTGCTAGCGGTTTAATTAATCAGGCTGGTGTAGATGCCATTAAATATGCAAAAGGTGATTTAGGGAAATATACGGGGGATGCAGGAAAAACTGCGAAAGAAAAAGTTGAAACTGATGTGAATGCAGTAACTGCTCAAGCCATTAAAGATCTGGAAGATACAATCAATGAGGCGAAAGAACAACTTCAAGGTCAATTGGATAAAGAAACAGGTTTAACGGTTACTGAAATTAAAGGTTTAATAGATGCGAAAATCATTGAGCTTCGTACTAAAATTACTACTATGAAAAATGCTTTAGTAAAAGATCAGGAAAAAATTATCACAATGACAGCAAAAGCACTTCAAATTGCTGCTGAAAAGGCAATGCAGGATTTGGTAAATGGCATTAATAAATAAGTACTAATACCCAATAAGGACCTCATCCAGTGAGGTCCTTATTGTTTTAAATGGAGGTGTACCTATATTGAGCAACAGTTTTAAAAAGATAGGTCTATTACTCGGCTCTCTTCTGTTAATGATTGGTCTAGGAAGTGGAATGGATAATGCTTTTGCTGGACAAGATGCTGAGAGTTCATTAATAAATTGGTTTGGAGCCAAAAGGACGGCATCTGAGCATGAGATAGCCAATGTAATTACTGCGGAAAAGGATCGACTTATGGGCGAACTGAAAATCGCTTTACAGGGAGAAAAACAACGGGCAGAAGAAGAGTTAGCAGCTTTTACCGAAAATGAAAAACGGATACGGACGGCTGCACTACAAGAATATGCCGCTGCTTTAATAGAGAATATGGAAACCGATCTTACCGAAGAAAAAGAGGCAATCATCGCAGACCTAGATGCGAAGCATAATCAAGCAATCAAAGACTTGGAGAAAAAAATCACTCCTACGAAGCCAATTGCGGTACCGGAGGCGGAAGCAAAACCAGATACAACACCGGTACCTGAAGCGGGTACACAACCAGTGTTACCATCTGAACCAGATGCAGAAACGGAACCCTCGGTGGTACCTGAACCTTTACCCGAAACGATTCCAGAATCAGCGTTATAAAACTAGAAAGCTCCTTATTCATTCCAAGCGAATGGGCAAGGAGTTTTTTGTATTTAATTTTAGGTGCCTATATATTTTTTGTTGTTTCTTACACAGATACCAATATAAAAAAAGCCCCATAGAGATTTCGCCCTATAGGAATTACCTTATTAATGGGGTGAAGAACATGCTTCACACTAAAAATCTGTACTTCCACCGTTTATAATTGGGAGTTTGATGAAAAATGTAGTTCCCAGACCCAATTTTGTTTCAAACTAATTACACACAATTGTTTGTACTTTTTTTGATTAATGTAGATACTCCATCTATTCATCTGTCCCTCCATAAAGTTAGTTGAAAATAAGTATTGCTAATTGTTCATTTATATCGTTTAATTAGCTAGTTGGAGTAAAAAAGAGAATAGGACTGTGATCAATGAAAAGACTTATGAAAACCTTGATTTTGTCGATGGTAATCGGCATTTCATTAGCAGGATGTACGCAAAAAGAAGAAGCCACTGAAGTGAAGAAAGAGAAAGTGGAGGATGTAAAAGTTGTTCCTTTAGTAGATGAAAAAGAAAATTACCTTTCTGCGGTTGATGTGGAATATGCTTTCGAATTCGCAAAGAGTTTGGAACAATTCAAGTCGAATGAGAAGCTTGGATTCCGCACTGCAGGATCGGTTGCAGAAATAGAAACCGGTGAACACATCGGTGAAGAAATGAAGAAAATTGGCCTTGTCGAAGTGACAAAAGATGAGTTCACGGTAGATACGTGGGAGTTTGAAAAAGCGGATCTCACGTTTACAGATGCGAACGGTGAAGAACATTTAGCTGTCCTCGGTGCGTATCAAGTGAATTTTGATACGGAAGGCGTAAAAGAACTTGAGGTAATCTACGCGGGTAAGGGAACTGCGGCTGATTTAGAAGGACTGGATATCGAAGGTAAACTCGTTTTAGTCGATATTAATCAGCGTGAAGAATGGTGGGTCAATTATCCGGCTTATCAGGCACATGTAAAAGGAGCAGCTGGAGTCATTACCGTACAAGAAGCGGGTTATGGTGAAGTGGATCCTGATGCTCTCAATGCACAAGACATTTGTGGACCGGATGACGCACCCGCATTTTCGATGTCGCAAACAGATGCAAAGGGTTTGAAAGAAGCACTTGAAGCCAATGGAAATTCGTTGACAGTGAAGTTCGATGCAAAATCGACTGTGACAATGGATGGAAAAACGTATAATTACTACGGTAAAATCATTGGGAAAGATCCGGAATCGTATATTATTTTATCGGGCCATTATGATTCGTATTTTGCTGGATTTCAAGACGACAACGCGGCAATCGGTCTTATGATGGGCGTTGCAAAAGGTTTGATTGACAGTGGATATCAACCTGAAAAAACTATTATATTTAACGCGCTCGCGGCGGAAGAATGGGGCGTTTCGAACACCCGGTACGATTGGTCGACAGGGGCATACAACCAAATCTTCAACATCCATCCTGAATGGGTAGGAAAAGCATTTGCGAATATGAACTTTGAGATGCCGGCGTATGAACATACAACGCAAGATGAGATTCGTTCGGTTTATGAATTGAACAGTTATTTGACAGAGTTTGCGAAAGATGTACCACGGCTGTCTGAAGTGTATAATGACGGAATTTCAGTTGTATCTCCACTTCGTACATGGTCGGATGACTTTTCGTTTGGAATCGCTGGTGTTCCAGCACTTCGGAATGATTTCCAGGACAGTGAATTCATGCACTCGCATTATCATTCCCAGTTCGATAGTGAAGATGCGTTCAATGCACATGCACTTCAGTTCCACTTGAATTTATATGGACTGTTGACGATGCATTACGATACAACTGCAGTCGTTCCACTTGATTTCACGATGCGTTTGAACGCGTTGAAAGAGGAAGTAGACGCAACTGTATTTGAAGAAGCAGGTGTTTCTTCGGATGAATTAATTGCAGAAATCGATCGAGTTCTTGCGATTACTAAAGAGGTAAATGGAAACGTAGCTCAGGTGAATGCAGATTATTCAGCTGCTCTTTCAAAAGGAGATACAGACGCTGCTCAGAAATTGTATGAGGAAAGCCGAGAATTGAACAGCGGATTGCTCGCTGCATTCAAGTATGCGGAGGATCAATTTGTACGTTTAACATGGGAAGACGAACAGATTTTCCCGCATGAACATGCACAAAACAACATCGAAAATTTAGCTGCATCGATTGAAGCATTAAGCAAAGGCGATATCACTACTCCGTTAGACGAGCATTTATACGCAATCGATAACAACTGGTACGCATATGACTTCGATAAAGAAGTCTTCACATACTTCACAGATTACGTACTAAAAGCACCTAAAGAAAAACTCATGTGGGGCGAAGGAAGAATCGTCGACCACGAAGACTTATTCGATACGATTCATTCATTGAAAGCGAAAAGTGAGCAAGCGGATGCCGATGTTTCCACAGAAATTGAAACATTAAAAGGCGCACTCGAAAGACAAATTAAGTTACTGAATACAACGGTGATGGATGAAACAGAGAGTGTTGGAAAACTTGGTGAGTTATTGAGTGAGTTGAAGTAAGGTAAGTGGATGTAAATGAAAGTCTTCCAGCCGAGTGATTGGCTGGGGGGCTTTTTTTGTTGGATGGGTACTCGACATTTGATGAGAGAGAGAGGACATCTTTATCAAAAGAGATGACATTCGGACGGCAAGGGAGGACAAACCTGGGAATAGAGAGGACATCCCGTGGAAGGGAGGACATCTTCATCAAAAGAGATGACATCCGGACGGCAAGGGAGGACATCCGGACAACAAGAGAGGACAAACCTGAGAAAAGAGCGGACATCCCATGAAAGGGAGGACATCTTTATCAAAAGAGAAGACATCCGGACGGCATGGGAGGACATCATCATCAAAAGAGATGACATCCGGACAACAAGAGAGGACAAACCTGAGAAAAGAGCGGACATCCCATGAAAGGGAGGACATCATCATCAAAAGAGATGAGATCCGAACAGCAAGAGAGGACAAACCTGAGAAAAGAGCGGACATCCCATGAAAGAGAGGACATCATCATCAAAAGAGATGACATCCGGACAACAAGGGAGGACAAACCTGAGAAAAGAGCGGACATCCCATGAAAGGGAGGACATCTCTATCAAGAGAGATGACATCCGAACAACAAGAGAGGACAAACCTGAGAAAAGAGCGGACATCCCATGAAAGGGAGGACATCTTCATCAAAAGAGATGACATCCGGACAGCAAGAGCGGACAAACCTGAGAAAAGAGCGGACATCCCATGAAAGGGAGGACATCACCATCAAAAGGAAAGACATTCGCGCAATCGAAGTTTAAAAATGTGAGAGCTGACCGATATTCTTAAAAGAGTGAGGTACGGTATAATGATAAAGACATTTACTTATACCATCGAAAGGGGGAGCTCCTATGCTGAAGAAAAAGTATGCACATGCTTTACATGTCTTTCCTAAAGCCTTACAAATCTTTTTGAATATTATGCTCGTTATTCTCGCACTTATTTTGTCTGTTGTATTAATTAAAGAATTATTTGTCTTTGGGCGTCTTTTGTTAGTTGGTGATCAGACGGACTATAATGCTTACTTGGCGAATATTCTAATCTTCTTTTTATATTTTGAATTTATCGCGATGATTGTTAAGTATTTTGAAGAAGAATATCATTTCCCGCTTCGTTATTTCATTTATATCGGCATCACTGCGATGGTACGATTAGTCATTGTGGATCATGATCATCCCACTCACACATTAATTTATTCCTTTGTCATTCTCATTTTAATTGTTGGGTATTTTATCATCAATATGACACCACGTGATCGACCGGATAGTAAATGGTATTTTAAAAAGCAATAGAACGAGATTTCAAATATTGGGTATATGGTCTTCCAAATAAAAAACAGCCAAGCACCGGGTCTTCCACGGTTGCTTGGCTGTTTTTGCGTCCTTGATTGAGCATCACTCTACTATTTACGAAGAAGTGGATCGGATTCAGACTGTAAAGTTTCTTCGCCCTGCCCAATCTTGATGAACTCGACACGATTTCTGCCGTTCTCTTTTGCGGCATATAGGGCTTTGTCACTTCGCGATATGAGGGAGCGTAGCGTATCACTCGATATTTGGGAAGCGACTCCGAAGCTTGCGGTTTTATGACCTACTTCCTCGAAAGGATGATCTGCCAGTGTTGTTCGGATTTTTTCGGCAAGTCGTAAAGCATCTTCCAAAGTTGTCGAAGGGCATATGACGAGAAATTCTTCACCGCCCCAGCGTCCAATCGTATCGGAGTCGCGGACGGATGCTTGAAAGAGCTTCGCAGTTTCCACCAATACAGAATCGCCGACTTGATGACCGAACGTATCGTTGACGTTTTTAAAATAATCGAGATCGATCAGTATGATGGATAAAGGAATTCCTTCTATTTGAGAGCGCTTGAACTCGCTTTCCATTACATGGTCCAGCAGCATGCGGTTCGGTATTTTTGTAAGGCGATCTGTGTTTGCCAGATGCTCCAGCTCCACCTGGATTTTTTTGAGTTGTTCTGTCCGCTCCAGTACTTTGTTTTCAAGTGTTTCATTTAACTCGGCTTGGGTTCGTCGATTGTCTTTCATAATCAAGGTAATCTTATCCGCCAAAGCAAACGAGAGAATCAAAGCTTCAAACATTGCGCTGTACGCAGGTATTTCTTCAAAAACTGCGAGTGACAGTGGCATAAATCCGAGCATGACCAATGCTTGAATCATCATGGAGAAGAGTAAAAAGCTCCAGCCTAACAGATAAAATCGAGCGGATTTATGGCCTTTCAACAAGAGTCGTAAACCTGAAATCCAGAGGAAAACTAGGACGAACAGAGCCATAGTTGTAATGAATAGATCCGTAAAGTATTGGCCAACACCTGCAAATAAAGCGATTGTCGATAAAAAGGCTAGCCCAATTGCGATATTCAGCACCCGATTGCTTCTTGGCAGATGGTGTTTGATTTCCAAAAATTCCTTGCCGAATAAAATCATGGCGACAATCATCAGATTACAGCTGAAGCCAAGTGTTTTTGTCAGCAGCCAAGGAGAGGCAATGTGCCCGAACAGCTGGACGTCGAATGAATTCATAGTGGCCTGGTAGAGCATAAAGCTGAACATATAGAGTGTGTAGTATAAATAAGATCGTTCTCTGAAAGAAAAGAATAGGAATAGGTTGTACAGAGCCAAAGCGAGTAGAAAACCATAAAAAGTACCCGAATAAAATTTGTAAGAAAGAACGTTCTCTATGAAACTGTTATTGGAATACAGTTTAGTGAAAATGGTCAAAGGCAGTTGGCCGTTCAGCTGCAAATAGAGTTCTTTTACCTCAGGGCCGTCTATAGGGAAAAGTAGGGAAGGATAGGGAAAAGGCTGGTTCTGTAAGTTGAACAGGCCACTTTCATAGGACTCGTAGGATCCGTCTTCATTCACAGCATAAACTGTAAGGAATTCAATTTTGTCGTTGTATTCCAACCAATGCATCTGTTCGTGATCTGTTATGAGGTCGTCTGCATTTAATTTCAGCCAGATCGTATCATCTGTATGTAAGAAAGATAAGTATTTTTCGGTACTGGGTGTGAAGGAAGAATTATAAGTGCCTTCAATCAAATCTTCAATTGTAATGGAATTCGTAGAATCCCTCAAAATTTCATAATACATACCTAAATCGTGTGTATCTGTAGATGCATTTTCATGAACTGTGCCGATTGCGGGAGCATGGTAGACGAAAGGTAGGAGGAAAACCATGACGAATAAGGGGAACAGTAACTGTCTGTGTTTTTTGGGAATCATGGTCATTTTTCCACCCGCTTTCAATTTTGTGGCATTTGTTGGACATATTATACCATAAAATGAATGAATTGAGATAGAATATTTAGTCACTTCATCCTATAAGATATTTCAGATGTCTGTCCAACATACTTCTCGTTTATCCAATCGTTATTTTTAGTAAAAAAATTGTCGAAAGATTAGTCCTTTAAATAGTTGAACTATTCCATCTAATCTGTCAGAATAAGAGGTACGTAGTTTGTAAGCGCATACATCGTGTGTTTTGCGCAGAAATAGAAAAAAGGAGGAAGATAGAATGGTCCAAACGGTTGAAAATCCAGTATTCGCATTTCCAAATACCGAAGGAGCAAAGGTGAACTTCAAGGAACGGTACGAGAACTTCATTGGCGGTAAGTGGACGGCTCCTGTAAACGGGGAATACTTTGACAATCCGACACCTGTAACCGGCAAGGTATTTACACAAGTAGCACGCTCGACTGCAGAGGATATTGAACTTGCACTGGATGCTGCGCATGCGGCAAAAGATGCGTGGGGAAAGACATCTGTAACAGAACGCTCTAATATTCTACTGAAAATAGCTGATCGAATGGAGCAGAACTTAGAGATGTTGGCTGTTGCTGAAACATGGGACAATGGAAAAGCCGTTCGTGAAACGTTAAATGCGGACATGCCACTTGCAATTGACCACTTCCGCTATTTTGCGGGTGCGATTCGAGCACAAGAAGGCGGCGTGAGCCAAATTGATAACGATACTGTGGCGTATCATTTCCATGAGCCGATTGGTGTAGTGGGACAAATTATCCCGTGGAATTTCCCAATTCTAATGGCCGTTTGGAAGCTTGCACCAGCACTGGCAGCTGGAAATTGTGTCGTGCTGAAGCCTGCTGAACAAACACCTGCATCCATCTTGGTTCTTATTGAGCTCATCGAAGATTTATTGCCAGCTGGCGTTCTTAATGTTGTGAATGGTTTTGGACTTGAAGCGGGTAAACCACTGGCGTCAAGCTCGCGCATTGGAAAAATCGCATTTACAGGTGAAACAACAACGGGGCGTCTCATTATGCAGTATGCGTCACAAAATGCAATTCCTGTAACGCTTGAACTCGGTGGGAAGTCACCCAATATTTTCTTCGAAGACATTATGGATGAAGACGATGCGTTTTTTGATAAAGCGGTTGAAGGATTTGTCATGTTTGCACTCAACCAAGGGGAAGTGTGTACATGTCCATCCCGTGCTTTAATACAGGAATCGATTTACGATAAATTCATGGAACGTGCATTAGAGCGAGTCGAAGCGATTAAAATCGGTAATCCACTTGATCCGACGGTTATGATGGGCGCCCAAGCATCTACTGAACAATTGGAAAAGATATTATCCTATCTGGATGTGGGTAAACAAGAGGGAGCGGAATGCTTAACAGGCGGCGCGCAAAACAACTTGGAAGGTGAACTTTCCGGCGGTTATTATGTTCAACCGACTGTATTTAAAGGGAACAATAAAATGCGTATTTTCCAAGAAGAAATTTTTGGACCGGTTGTTTCTGTCACGACATTCAAAACGAAAGAAGAAGCACTTGAAATTGCGAATGACACATTATACGGTTTAGGCTCTGGTATTTGGACACGAGATATGAACACTGCGTACCGTTTTGGCCGCGGTATTCAAGCAGGTCGCGTTTGGACAAATTGCTACCATGTCTATCCGGCACACGCTGCATTTGGAGGGTATAAAGCATCAGGTGTAGGACGCGAAAACCACTTAATGATGTTGAGCCATTACCAACAAACAAAAAATATGCTTGTAAGTTACAACGAAAACAAACAGGGCTTCTTTTAAACAAAAGGAGGAAAGTGTAGATGACTGAACGCGTAATTGCCACGGATGCTGCACTTGAACTCATGGAATTTTTGGAGAAAAAGCACGGCCCGCTCATGTTTCATCAGTCAGGGGGATGTTGTGACGGTTCTTCTCCGATGTGTTATCCGGACGGTGAACTCATTGTTGGGGATCACGATATCTTACTTGGTACCATTGGCGGCGCTCAGTTTTACATGCATAAAAACCAGTTTGAGTACTGGAAGCATACACAACTCATCATTGATGTAGTTCCCGGTCGGGGCGGTATGTTTTCGTTAGAAGGAGTTGAAGGGAAACGTTTCCTGACAAGATCGCGCGCCTTTACAACTGAAGAAAATCTAGAACTTCAGATTTGAGTTCGGAAATACCTTCTGGGGGGGCTCAGAAGGTATTTTTGAATTGAAGGAGTTGCCGACACTTGCGTATGCACTACTTACTAAGGCCTTGTATTTTCTAGTAAACATCACCTATAATGAAAAGTAGATACTTATAATCGTGATTGTACATAAATTTATTTATCGGGGGAATGACCATGTATATTGGGGATTTATTATTAAAAAGAATTGCTGTAGCAACTGTGGACAGCGATAAAACCATTGCCGAAGCTTTGGTTAAAATCAATGAGAGTGGATACAGAGCCGTACCCGTTGTCGATGAAGACGATACTTATAGAGGTGCGATTTATAAAATGGACTTGCTCGAATATCTTCTTGAGCAAAACGGTAATGAAAATGACTCCATCAGTCACTTAGTGAAACACGAAGATATTCATCTCGATGAAAATGTCTCGTTCTTAAATGCGTTGCTTGAAATTAAAGCATTGCCATTCATCAGCATAGTGAAAGACGGCAAGTTGACGGGCATACTCACACATAACCAAGTCGAAAGCGTATTAGAAGATGCATTCGGCCTGAAAACAGGCGGCATCAATATGACCGTCGCATCATCAGAGTCCGCGGGCACACTCGAAAGATTGACCAAAACATTACGCGGCGAACAAATCGAAGGATTATTCACGCTCGATAATGGTTCAGTTCTCGCACGACGTGTCGTTGTTACACTTAGAGATGATAAAACGGATGAGGAACTCGAAAAACTACAAAACAAACTCGATAAAAATGGGTTCACGATCTTGCAAACGAACCGAATTGAGAAGCAGTGATGAAGTTGTAAATTAGTAAAAGAAAGCCTTCCAGCCAAGCAATTGGCCGGAAGGCTTTTTTTTGTGCAGGTGCTCGGTGTTAATGAAAGAGCGGACATACCATTAAAGAGAGGACATCATCATCATTAGGGCGGACATTGGAACGGCAAGGGAGGACAAACCGAGGAAAAGAGCGGACATACCATTAAAGGGAGGACATCATTGTCATTAGGGCGGACATTGGAACGGCAAGGGAGGACAAACCGAAGAAAAGAGCGGACATACCGTTAAAGGGAGGACATCATTATGATTAGGGCGGATATTGGAACGGCAAGGGAGGACAAACCGAGGAAAAGAGCGGACATACCGTTAAAGGGAGGACATCATTATGATTAGGGCGGACATTGGAACGGCAAGGGAGGACAAACCGAGGAAAAGAGCGGACATACCATTAAAGAGAGGACATCATCATCATTAGGGCGGACATTGGAACGGCAAGAGATGACAATCCGAGGAAAAGAGCGGACATGCCGTTAAAGGGAGGACATCGGATCGGCAAGGGATGACAATCCAAGGAAAAGGGAGGACATCTTCATAAAAAGAGCGGACATCCAAACGGAAAGGGAGGACATCTTCTTCAAAAGGGCTGAGATCCCATGAAAGAGCGGACATTCGAACAGAAAGAGCAGACATCCCGAAGAAAAGAGCGGACATTTTCCAAAATATATCTAGAATCATTTCGAGCGCATTCAGATAAAAATTCAGTTGAATTTAGCACGAGTAATTCCACAAATATGTGGAATACTAATAGTTGAATCGTTTAGAAAACATAGTCTTTCCTGTTTCTCAATCAACTCGTTTACTTCTGTCGATTCCTTTGATAAAATAATTAGGTTGTCCGACGTCAGACGAGTGTGCAGCGTAATGCATAGTGTGAATTTGTTTAATTGCAAGAAAAATATAAATGGAAAACTTCCATTTTTGAGGTGTAGCTGTTGAATATATTGTGGGGAATTCTAGGGATAGTGGTCGTTTTAGGGATCGCATTTCTATTTTCTAACGGGAAGAAATCGATTAATTACCGGACTATTATCGTTGGTTTAATCATACAAGTGACGTTTGCATTTGTCGTCTTGAAGTGGGAAGCCGGGAGAGCTGGATTAAAAGCGTTTTCTGGACTCGTACAAAATGTCATTGACTATGCCGGAGACGGGGTAGCATTTCTTTTTGGTCCAGCAGCGGATGTTAAAGAATTCGGTTTCGTTTTTGCGTTCCAAGTGTTGACCATCATTATATTCTTTTCTTCCTTAATTTCAGTGTTGTATTATCTTGGAATTATGCAGATGGTTATCAAACTGATTGGAGGCGCATTATCGAAACTGCTTGGCACGAGTAAGTCGGAATCGGTGTCGGCAGCAGCGAATATATTCGTCGGTCAGACGGAAGCCCCGCTTGTCATCCGGCCATTTTTAGCAAATATGACGAAGTCGGAACTATTTGCAGTCATGACGGGTGGTCTTGCATCAGTCGCCGGATCTGTTCTTGCAGGATATGCACTTTTAGGCGTTCCTCTTGAGTATTTATTGGCGGCAAGTTTTATGGCTGCACCGGCAGGATTAATCATGGCGAAGATCTTTATTCCAGAAACGGAAAGTCCGGAAATTACGAGCTTTGACATGGAAAAAGATCAGGATTCGGTGAACGTCATCGATGCGGCCGCGCGCGGAGCATCGGATGGACTAAAACTAGCCTTAAACGTTGGTGCGATGTTATTGGCGTTCATTGCGCTTATTGCTTTAATGAACGGAATGTTGGGCGGGTTAGGGAATCTGTTTGGATTTAAGTCGTTGACGGTTGAGGGAATTCTAGGAGTTTTGTTTGCGCCTCTCGCGTTTGTTATCGGCGTTCCTTGGTCTGAAGCGGTTACTGCAGGGGGATTCATTGGTCAAAAACTTGTGTTGAATGAATTCGTCGCTTATGCGGCATTTACACCTGAAATACCTTCACTCAGTCCTAAAACTGTGATTATTGTAAGCTTTGCGCTGTGTGGCTTTGCGAATTTAAGTTCATTGGCAATTCTGATTGGTGGATTGGGTTCACTTGCACCAAGTCGTCGCCCAGACATTGCTAGACTAGGCGTCCGTGCAGTCGCAGCAGGAATGTTAGCTTCGTTATTAAGTGCTGCAATTGCTGGGATGTTCATTTGAAGACTACATATCAAGTACTAAAAAGGACTGGATGGCCATTGAGCCACCCAGTCCTTTTATATGGTTAATTTAAAATAAGCGTTTTAAAGGATTCGAAGGAATTCTAACTCGGGTAGTCTCCATTCTTTTCGTGAGCCTTTTTATCTGATTTTTTGTTTTCTCATCCACTGTGTTGCTACCCACTTCTCACCAGTGATAACAGGTGCTCCAGCATGTAACGTTAACTCGTTTAAATCTGTATCGTTATAGAAATACTCGAAATAAACGGCCATACCCTTTTTAGGTGTTACTGATAGATTTAGTTTAGGAAATAACGTTTCTCCACCTTGTTCTACATCATTTAAATACATAATGAGCGTACTGATTCGATTGTTTTTTGCTATTGTACTTGACGATGAAAAATAATCATAATGAGCTTTGTACTCTTGACCAGGAGTATACCGAAGGATTTGAAGGCCTTCAGCATGTTCGATGGGGATGTTCATAATAGATGAGACTCTCTTTTCAACTTTAGCAATCAGTTCATTTTCACTTTCCTCGAAAAACATACTACTACTTGTTCTCAGTTCATTTACATCGTGTGTCGACCCGATTTTTGAACGTTGCATTTTATTTATTGATAACCTGATGAGTTCATCGCATTCTTCGTTACTTAAAACATTATCTAAAACTACTATTAACGGTTCTTCTACTCTTGTGATGATATCGATTTCTCTGTCTGTGTTTATTTTACTTCCAGCGTGGGCAAATATTGTTTGTTCCTTCTTCTCCATTATCATCTTCAAATTTCCCCTTAAAAAACCGATTTTCGGAACGAGTACGCTTTTTACTTCAAATACTTGATGATAGGAGTATGAACTACTACTTTTCTATGAATAAATTAATTTTATCACATGATTTTAATATATCGCAAGTTTGAAAAAACGGTAATCTGTTTTATAATTCTACAAATGGTTTTTGTATCAGTTAGACCCTAGGACTTTGTGAAATTAAATTTTGACATATTGTGCGCTTGTCTGTAAATCCTTTGTTGTCCAGGGTTTGTGTTCATTAATTGAAACTATCTTAGATGTAAATTAGTAAATGAGAGTCTTCCAACCAAGTAATTGGTGAGAAGACTTTTTTGTTTCTAGTACAGCTGCTTCAGACTGATTAAAGAGAGGACATCTTTATAAAAAGAGGGGACATTCGTACAGGAAGAGGGGACAACCCGAAGGAAAGAGGGGACATCGTATGAAAGAGAGGACATCTACATAAAAAGAGCGGACATTCGAATAGGAAGGGCGGACAATCCGATGAAAAGAGCTGACATCGCGTAATAGGGAGGACAACCAAATAGAAAGGGAGGACATCTTCATCAAAAGGGAGGACAACCAAATAGAAAGGGAGGGCATCTTCATCAAAAGGGAGGACAACCAAATAGAAAGGGAGGACATCTTCATCAAAAGGGAGGACAACCAAATAGAAAGGGAGGACATCTTCATCAAAAGGGAGGACATCCAAACAGAAAGTGAAGACATTCCGAAGAAAAGAGCTGGAAAATCATTCCTAGGAGCCATAATCAGATAACTATAGTGAACAAAATTATATCTCTATTAAAGTGTGGTTAGATAGTACTGCACAAAAAAAGAGCCATTGGATTATTATCTTTCCAATGGCTCTTGAATCACTTAACATCTGATTACTTCACGATATGTTATTCGAATCAAACTAAAATCAACTTAATCTAAATAGGTTACAGTTCGCTTACTTAAAAGGTCATCGATTTTATCCTTCAGAATCATTTGGTCAGTTGCGTGTATTTCTTTAATCCATTCATCTTCAATCTTTAAGCGTGCTTTCACTGCTTTTGATATATCCTCGAGCATATGTTGTGGTACTACGACTACTCCATCTGAATCTGCTACAACTAAATCTCCGGGATGTACAATCACTTGGCCAATAGATATCGGCAAGTTAAGTTCTCCAGGGGGCACATCTGTCTTGGGGCCGATTGGCGTTACGCCGGTAGCCCAAATTGGAAATTGTAACTGTTCACACTCGCTAAGATCCCTGATCATTCCATCAGTCACAAGTCCTTTTATTCCACGAGCCTTCGCCATTGTGGACATGATACCGCCCCAATAAGCTGTATATGGTTTTGCATTCCCTGCAACTACAATTACGTCGCCAGGCTCAGCCATCTCTATGGCTTTTAATATTAAAAGTTCATCGCCTAAGCTTGCACTTACTGTTACGGCAGATCCAACAAGATGGGGAACAGGGGACCAAACAGACTTTATATCTTGAGACATTGTATTTCGGCCTCTCATTGCATCTGAAACAGTTGCAGTAGGATAATTTAGGAATTCTTTATATGTGCTCGGATTCAGTCTTGATATTTTTGTTTTTATTCTATATTCATTCAAAAAACGATCTGGATTCATTATAAGTCCTCCTAATAGTTGAGTGTTTAATATTAATGATTAAAATATCTTCGCTAAATTATTACTTCTGCAAGCTTGGAATAAACAAAGCTAAACTTGGGAATGCAGCTACAACTAACAATGATAAAATCATTAGTCCTAGAAAAATTAGGATATGTGGAAAAGTTTCTTCTATATCGGTTTTTAATACCCTACAAGCTGTAAGCAAGGATAGAGCCATCGGAGGAGTGTTGCTTCCAATCGATAGATTCATTGCCATTAATATTCCAAAATGAACAGGATTCATACCAATTTCTATAGCTATTGGCACTAGTAAGGGGGTCATTATAAGAGTTACTGGAGTCCCTTCTAAAATTGTTCCTAAAAGTAAGAGTAAAAGCATCATCAATAGGAATATAATAATTGGATTATCACTTATACCCATTAACAGAGACAGCAACTTTTGTGTTGCGCCTGCCCGAGTAAGTATCCAAGCGAAAGCAGTCGCCACAGCGATTAAAATCATAATTGCTCCTGTGTTGATTGCTGTGTTTATTAAAGAAACTTTTACATCATACCAACTCAACTCTCGGTAAATGTATTTACATAAAATGAAAGCATAGAACACAGCAATAGCGGCTGATTCTGTAGCTGTAAACACCCCACCTAAGATTCCAGCTAAAATAACAACTGGTAAACCTAGAGGTAAAAAGGATTGTTTAATTGCATGTATAAAATCGGCTTTTTTAGGCTTGTAATCATCTTTAAT
Source organism: Sporosarcina siberiensis (assembly GCF_042681925.1). Taxonomy (NCBI): domain Bacteria; kingdom Bacillati; phylum Bacillota; class Bacilli; order Caryophanales; family Caryophanaceae; genus Sporosarcina; species Sporosarcina siberiensis. The sequence continues at coordinate 26,673 of NZ_JBHUGI010000034.1, read as the reverse complement.
GTTGTTTTTCTTAGCATAAAAATAGACATACACACATAAGAAAAGAGCCGTCACTATACCGGGAATAATTCCTGCTAAAAACAAATCCCCAATCGATATTCCTCCTGTTACACCAATTAAAATAAGTATAATACTAGGTGGAATAACTGCAGCAAGTGTACCTGAACTTCCTTGAAGTGATGCAATAAATCCAGGAGAAAAACCTTTCTTTTTCATTTCTGGTCCAAATACAGTCGATAATGCTGCAACATCTGCAACCATAGAACCAGAAATGCCGCCAAGTAACACGGAAGATCCAACGTTTACATATCCAAGGCCCCCGGTAAAGCGACCGAATAAAACGTTAGGCAAGGCCATTAAACGCTGCATTGCACCACCTCTGACAATGAGCTCACCCATTAAAATGAAAAGTGGGACAGCAAGTAATGGAAACGAATTTATTCCATCCATCATTTTCTTTACTACAATATTAAGTGAAATGTGATCTGTGGTCGCTACATAAATAAAGGAACCTAGTCCCATTGAATAAGCAATAGGGAGTCCTAGAAATATCAGCACAGCTATGGGAATTAATAGGAAAACCATATCATTTCACTCCCTCTCCCTGAATTAAAAAGTTTATATAATATAAAAAAGATAAACCGATTCCAATTGGAAAAGAAATCAATGCTTGGCCCCAGTTAAGCGGAACAGATACAAGTGCAAAATTAGATGAAATACTAATCACGTAAAAACTGGTAACGAACGCTATTAATAGAAAAGCCATATTAGCAATATGTATAATCGGTGTTACAAATTTAAGAATCCCATTCGGAAATCTTTTAATGAAAAAATCGATTCTTAAATGGGCTTTGTGCCAAACGGCAATAGAGATACTTAAGAATGAGGCCCAAATTAGCATGAATCTTGAAACTTCATCAGCCCATCCCAATGAATTATTTAAAACGTATCTAAAAATTACCTGTAAAAATGTAACTGAAACAATTAATGCGATAATCGTTATACTAATTAAGGTAATGAACCTATTTATTGAAAATAATATCTTATGATAGTAGGCAACCATTCAATCCCTCCTTTTTATGATCATAAAAATTAGGGTTAACTCCGTATATATTTTATTAAGTACGGAGTTAACCCTTGTGAGAACCTTAGTCTTCTAAAATTAAATCCATTAATTCTTCGCCAAATACATCTTTATATTTTTCGAAAACTGGCTTTGATTTCTCTATAAATGGTGTTAAATCATCAACGACGTTTACTTTCATACCTTTTTCTTCAAGTTTTTGTATAAGATCTGTATCTTCCTCTTGTGTTCTTTTTCTTTGAATGTCGCGATATTTAATTGCATTATCTTTTAATATTTTCTGTAAATCTTCAGGTAAACTGTTAAACTTGTCCAATCCGATTTCAAGAACTGCTGGACTCCAAGTGATGTTAAGAATAGACAAGTAATCTTGAACTTCATAAAAGTTCGAATCATATATAGTGTTGAGACCATTTGTTTGTCCATCTACTGCTTTTTGCTGAAGGCCTGTAAAAAGTTCTGTAAAGGACATAGGAACAGGGTTAGCACCTAATTCTTTGAAAATATCTTGACGTAATTTAATTTCAGGAACACGGATTTTAACCCCTTCCAAATCTTCTGGAGTCTCTATAGGGCCAGTGTTAGTAGTAACTTGGAAAAATCCATCTTCCCACCATGCTAAACCTAAAATCCCTTTTTCTTTTAGTAAACCAAATTGAAGATCTCCGAGTTCTCCGTCAACAGCTTCATATGCTTTTTCACGGTCATCGTATAGAAACGGCAAGTTTTGGATGCTCATTTCTGGAACAATTGGTGCATGTGAAGGACCACCAGTAATAGCCATATCCAAATCACCTATTTGGATTTGCTCCAGCATTGCAGTAGCTCCGCCCAATGTACCATCTGGAAATATTACGATATCAAGTCTGCCGTCGGACTCCTCTTTAACAGCTTCCGCAAATTCACTGGCGGTTACATGCCATGAATGGGACTGAGATACTTCGTGGCCTAAACTTAGTTCATAAACTTTTTCTTTATCATCAGCTCCAGCTTTATCGTCGCTATCGCTACATCCTGTCAATAATAAAGCTAATGATAATGCTGTTAAAGAGAATATCTTTTTCAGATTAATAAATTTCATTTTTATTCCTCCGTTTCAAGGTTTTGAAGATTGTATCGTTATTTTAATTATTATCTTACTCTAGTCAATACTAGCGACAGTAATTGGTAATACTTAACCCGATTACTTTGAAAAGTAAGGAATACACTGTAGCTCTCTTTGTACCAATAAGAATGTTCAGAACTTCCCAACCTTCAGTTAATTAACGAGAAAGCGCTCTCAAACCGATTGACCTAAAAGATGTATTTATAATTAATTGTGTGTGTACTTTTTTATGAAAAAGCTGAATTGGGATTGCAAGTTAAGGTACTAATTGAATTTGAATAAATACTCTTGTAATATACGCCTCCTAAATATGAATAATTATTTAATTCAAAAGAGTTATTAAAGTATCGCTTTATTTTTATTGAAGTGCCACTTTAATATCCTTGTTTTACATACTAGATAACTATGAAGATTCTGTCAATACCTTTTGGTAGTTATTATTAGAAAAAGATATTGGATTTCGAATAAAAAAACGGACATAGCCGTAGCTGTCCGAGTTTAGGTGACTCCTTAATCATAGAATGATAGATGAATTTTACTTGAAAAAATATATAAAAGAATTTAGTTTTTTTCTGAGGATACACAAAGAAATCTAACGGTGTCATTCGTACGATTCCACCAATAATGTGGTTTTTTTGAGTCGATGACAATTGAATCATTCGAGTACAACTGGTGTTCTACCGTGTCAATTTCGACTGTAAGCATCCCGTCTAATACATAGATAAATTCAAATCCCCTATGTGAAAAAGGATTACCACGGTTTCCTCCTGGTTTCAAAACAACTAATATAGGACTAAAATTCAAGGCAGAATTATTGCCTGAAAGATCTCTATAAATGAATTCTGTGGTTGCATAATCCTCTTCTTTCATAATGCTCCGCACGATACTGGATTGACTTTGTTTCTTGCTTTCTTGGAAGAAGTAACTTGGATTGACTCCAAGTGCATCTGATATTTTCTTTAATGATTCCAAGGTGAGTGAGGATTGCATGCGCTCTACTTGTGATAAGAAACTAATGGACAAGTCTGTTCCGTTTGCCAAGTCTTTAAGAGTTAGTTTTTTATTTTTACGTAATGTTTTTATCTTTTCGCCAATTGTTTTCTCCGCCATGTGAAAACTCCTTCATCATTAATATTTTCATTCTTTTATAAGTTAACTTTATTATTTCATATGTTTTGAGTATTGAGCGTGCATTAGTTCTTCTTCAATTATTTTTTTATAATGTTAACACACCTTTCGTATTCATCGATAATCTTCCAGCTTTAAATTATAGGTAGTAATATATTAATCTAATCTGAATATACACTACAATTACATATTTACTAGGTATTTCCTGAAGAAATAGTTGGAATTCTAAGTATGTGAAGTTAATTGAACTGTTCCTTTTTGTGTGATAAAGACAATTCAGACTAATAAAAGAGCGGACAATCCGATGAAAAGAGCTGACATTGCGTAAAAGCGGTGAGATCTTCGCCAATAGGGAGGACATTCAAACAGAAAGAGAGGACATCCCGATGAAAAGAGCTGACATCGCGTAAAAGCGGTGAGATCTTCGCCAATAGGGAGGACATTCAAACAGAAAGAGAGGACAATCCGATGAAAAGAGCTGACATCCAATTAAAAGGGAGGACATCTTCGTCAAAAGGGCGGACAATCAAACAGAAAGAGAGGACATCCCGAAGGAAAGAGGGGAGATACCATTAAAGGGAGGACATCATCATCAAAAGGGCGGACGACCCGAAGAAAAGAGCGGACAATCCGAAGAATAGAGCGGACATCGCATAAAAGCGGTGACACCTTTATCAAAAATGCGGAAATCTTCATAAAAAAAGCTGCATTCCACAAGCACTCCAAAACAAAAAAGCACAGCGAACTGTGCTTTCCTCAAGACATCTACTTTAAAGAGTTACTTGACTACAATGACAATCTTTCCTTTAGCATGATGTGTTGCACTTAACTCATGCGCTTCACGTAATCCTTCAGCTGAAAGTGGAAAAGTATGACCAATATGAGCCTTAACTTTGCCTTGTTCCATTAACTCGCCAAGTTCGGCGAGTTGCTTACCATTTGGATTTAGCCAAAGGGACTCAGCTGTAATTTCATTCGCCTCTGCTTTTTCTGCATCCGGTTGTCCCGAGATTGAAACAAGACGACCGCCTTTTTTTACAACACTTAGGCTTTTTTCTAGAATTTCACCGCCCATTGTATCGACTACAAGATCCACATTCTGCGCTACTTCCGTAAAATCAGTTGTTTTGTAGTTGATGAATTCATCCACACCAAGCTCTTTCAAGAAGGCTTCATTCTTACCACTAGCGGTTGAAAGAACATGAGCACCAAAACTTTTCGCGATTTGGATTGCAAAACTTCCTACGCCACCGGATCCGGCATGAATTAAGACTTTATCTCCTTCTTTGACCTGTCCGAAGTCAACGAGACACTGCCAAGCCGTTAGTCCTGCAAGTGGAACTGAAGCTGCTTCTTCAAAGCTTAGACTTTTTGGTTTTAAAGCGACTAGCTCTTCTTCAACAGCAACATATTCGCTATACGTCCCGCTTGGCATAGCTGGGCGAGCAAACACTTCGTCTCCAACTTTAAAGCTGGTCACTTTATCGCCGACTTCACTCACAACACCAGCTGCATCCCAACCTAAAATAAGCGGAAATTCAAAAGGTATCATTTCTTTCATATACCCTTCTCGTATTTTCCAGTCAATTGGGTTGATTGACGTTGCATGCATTTCAATCAACACCTGATTATCTTGAATTACCGGTTTTTGAAGTTCTTTCTCAACAAGTTGCTCTGATCCACCATATTGTTCTATTACGATTGCTTTCATATGTTGCACTCTCCTCAATGATATCTTTTAATCTATACCCTCATAGTTATGGAAGTATGCATATTCCTAACTAAACAAAGTAGTACGTATCCATGTTGTGTTTTATCGCACAGATAACGATTTGTAAACGCTTGACTTAAATCGGAATAGACAGTATATTGATAGTAGTAATATCAAATATCTTTTAATTCAGAAAATAGTCTACTTCTATACTTAGCGAATTGAAACGAACTTTGTTGTTTAGTATCATAAGAACAATTTAAAGGTTCAAAAGGGGTGTTGTTGATATAGATTCTAATAATAGATTGGAAAAAGAACGCTTGCATGGAAAAGGAAAAGGAAAACGAATGACTGGTATTACTGAATCTGCAGAAAAAGTTTTCGGTATAAAAGGTTTTGAGAAAGCTACTATGCAAGACATAGCGGATGAAGAAGGTATAGGAATCGCTACACTATTTCGCTACTTTCCAAAAAAGGACAAGTTGATTGTGGCGGTCGCAGTAAATGCTATAGGAAGATACTTCCATGCATTTCAAACGATTGCTCAACTAGATGTTTCTTCACTTGAAAAGATTGATAGACTGTTTGATTATTTTGCATCTCAACTTAATCCCGAAAACTTAGGGTACACAAGACTTATTGAGGCCTTTGAAAGTTATGCTGCTCTTCAATTTGCGCCGCTTGACGATATGGCTACATACAATGACGCGCATAAGGAAATCTCGGATGTTTTCTCAAGTATCATTGAAGAAGGAAAGTCGGACGGTTCAATTCGGGGGGATATCCCAACTGGAGATGTCTTATTGTCCATAATAAATGCGTTCTCTTTATTCTCAAGGAAACTTTCATTATTTGAAAACATTCCTTATCTAGAGGCTGAAGTGACTCCGAGCAAACAGTTGGCAATCGTGAAAAGTATCTTCATTGATTATTTAAAAGTAAGGTGATTGGGAAATGGTCTAGGAAATATCTCAGTTTTGTCTAGATAATTGTGGATGATAGAAGCAACATAAATTAAATAATGGGGGTTATTTTAATGACAAAGTTACTTCAAGATAAAGTGGGAATAATTACGGCTTCAGGTGATGGAATTGGTCGTGCAAGTGCACTTGCTTTTGCTGCACAAGGTGCTAAAGTTGTCGTTTCAGATATGAATGAAGAGGCTGGAAACGAAACGGTTCGCCTCATTAAAGAAGCTGGCGGAGAAGCGTCCTTCATTTTCTGTAATGTTACTAGCGAACAAAATGTAATCGACTTGGTAAAACAAACGGTTGAAATATACGGTCGACTTGACTGGGCACATAATAATGCGGGTATCGGGGGTCCTTCAAAACCGCTTGCTGAGACTGATTCTGCTCATTGGGATCGTTGCCTTCAAGTGACGGCGACGGGAATGTATTATTCATTGAAACATGAAATTGCGGCAATGCTTGAAACAGGTGGCGGCGCAATCGTTAATACGGCTTCTCTTTCTGGCCTCCGTGGGGAGGAAAACCAAGCCAGTTATAGTGCGGCAAAATCGGCAGTTATCGGATTAACAAAGTCCGTTGCGCTAGAATATGGTAAGAAAGGTATTCGTGTCAATGCAATTTGCCCAGGAATGACACGAACAGCCGCGGTTGAGGCGTGGGCAAAAGAATCACCTGATCAGTTCAATTATATGGAAAGTAACATTCCGCTGGGACGGATGGGGGAAGCAAGTGATCAGGCAAATGCTGCGGTTTGGTTATGTTCAGATCAAGCTTCATATATTACAGGCGTCGCGCTTCCTATCGATGGGGGTACAATGGCTAAGTAATCGGAATTTCAAAAGATCATATGTGTTTGTATAAATGATAAACATCCGCCAATCGGGCTTCCGGTTGGCGGGTGTTTTTGTTGAATAAAAGTGGTGTTGCACTCCAGACTCATCCCATGAAAGGGAGGACATCTTCATCGAAAGAGGGGACATCTTTATCAGAAGAGCGGACAAACCGAAGAAAAGAGAGGACATCCCATGAAAGAGGGGACATCTTTATTAAAAGGGCTGACATTCGAACAGATAGAGCGTAGATCCCGAAGAAAAGAGGGGACATATCATTAATGAGAGGACATCTTCATCAAAAGAGCGGACAACCAAACAAAAAGGGCGGACATCCCATAAAAAGAACTGCATTCCACAAGTACGCCAAAACAAAAAAGCATAGCGAACTATGCTTTCCTCAAGACATCTACTTTAGAGCATTACTTCACTACAATGACAATCTTTCCTTTAGCGTGATGTGTAGCTTTTAACTCATGCGCCTCACGTAATCGTTTTTCTTTATTACTTCATCCAACATGTCGCCGCGAATGGTAAAAGTCATGGAATCTATTGCTGTTGTGTACGTATTAATGATACCTACTAAAAAACACTAGATTTAATCCGGATAAAAATAAGTATTGACAATAAATAGTTAATATAATAAAGTCATTAGAGACAACGTCGTTAGATGAGTCGTTAAACAAAACATTAATATCGGAAACTTGTAAATTCTAGATTTATTCAAAGGGGAGGAATAGTATGTTTTCAGGTCCAACGATTTTTGGTTTAGTTCCACTTATTATCTTTGTAGTATTGGTATTTAGAAAGTGGAATCCAGTAGTGTCGATATTTATTGCCACTATTGTCGGTGCAGTTATGGCAGGAGCAAGCATGGTGGAAATTGCCACTACTACGAAGGAAGGCTTAGGGTCATTTTTAGCATATGTAGGATTAATAATAATGGCAGGCGCGGGACTTGGAAAGATTGCTGAAAAAACAGGTGTTGCACAGAAGATTGTAGAATTTGTCATGAATAAGATCGGAATTGACAGCGCTAACAAAGCTATTTTGGGAACGATGGCTTCATCTACAATACTTTCTGGATCACTTGGTACACTCTCAGGAGCGAATGCTGTAACAGCTCCAGTTGTCATTCCAATTGTTTCAAAAATAGGACTGTCGTCTAGTGCAGTTGCGGTAATTTTCCAAGGTGCGGGTGTCACAGGTTTATTCTTAGGACCTTTTACTCCACCTATGGTAACCCTTATGGAAATCACTGGATTATCATATTTCCAAGTAGTTCTCTATGCTGGTTTACCCGTTTCAATCGTTATGTGGATAGTTACTTTCTTTTATGTCAAATGGATACTTCCAAAGACAATACAAACACATCCTTATACTAAAGAAGATGTGGCAAGTTTTAGTGTGAATAATAATGATACTCCATTAGACCCTAAAGTTGTTGCTAGGGCAACATGGGCTTTCGTAATATCATTAGTTGGTTTGATTGTTTACGGGGTTATCACTCAAGGCGGAAGTACTTTTGCTTTGGTAGTTATTATCGGAACAGCAATCATTACTGGATTAGCAGCAAAACTATCGCCGAACGAAATTGCAGATACGTTTTTTGAAGGTGCTAAACCATTAATATGGCTTTTCTTTCAATTTATTTTATTCACACCATTCATTTTTTACATCCAAGAATTAGGCGGATTTGAATCATTGAAAAACATGATTATGCCTTTAATTGATAAAGGTGGAAATTTGACTCTGGTTTTATTAACTAGTTTAACTGGAATTGCGGGTGTACCAGGTGCGGCTGTAGCTCAAAGTATTGTGCTGAATGAAATGTTTGGCTCATTGTATCTTGAAGCAGGCATTCCAATAAGTATATGGGTTCTCGTTTTACTTGTCGGTTCGCAAATGACTGAGTTCTTATATCCAGTAGGAGATACTTTAGCTTCTATGGGAATAGCACGTTCAAAGGATTTGAAAACTATGGTAGTATTCGGCATTGTAATTACTGTGTTTGTAGTGCTATTCGTAGGGTTAAGAAGTTTGATTATTTAGTTGAATGAATGATGAGGTGTGATGATGTTGAACTTAGATGATCTGAAGGTTGTATTAACAGATGTTGTAACTAAAAGCTCTGGTGAAATATCACTGGCTTTTAGTTCAGACGAAGGTGAACTATTCATCAATGAAAATGAAATAATGAAAGCTGCAAGTGTCATTAAGCTACCCATATTAATCGAATCTTTCCGCCAGTTCGAACAGCAAAAGATTGATATTGATGCGATAATAAAAATAGAGAATGCGCAAAAGGTTGGCGGAACGGGAGTCATTAATTATTTAACGGACTCCAATACGTACAGCTTCCGTAATTTATTGGAACTGATGATGATTGTCTCTGACAATACAGCTTCTAATATCGCCTTGAAAACAGTAGGTATGGATTGTGTGAATAAACTTTCGGAAGAGATTGGTTGTGCCAATACAAAATTCGAAAGATTTTTCATGGATTTTACAGCTGTCGAAAATGGTTATGAAAATAAAACAACTGCGGCAGATATGATGAAGTTCCTGAAGGTTGTTGGAAATTCAAATGTCGAAATAAGTGATGCCAGTAGACATCAAATGTTGAAAATAATGGGCAATCAACAGTTTACTAGTAAAATACCTGGTTATAATTATGCTGATTCTGGATTTACTTTCTATAATAAAACAGGAGAACTTCCAGGGATTGAGCATGATATTAGTATCATTCAAAAGAACGGAAAGACCGCTTACCTTGCAATACTTACAAAGGGATGGCCTGATAACGTTACGGGTAAAAAGACGATTTCATTACTTGGTAAAGAAATTATTAATTATATGAATTTATTGTCATAGGGGATGTTGAAAATGAGTGTGAAAATCGCGGTAATTGGTTTGGAGTCATCTATAAATAGGCTAGAGAACTATGCCAAGGATATGGATGATGTTACGCTTGTTCCTTTTGTTTATAAAAATGCAGAGGAGAGTAAACATTTAATTCATAAGACTCAACTATGTGATGTCATTCTTTTTACAGGCCCGATTCCTTTTCTCTACGCTACAGAAGAATTAAAAGAGATTAGTATTCCAGCTGTATATGTTCCTTATGATGAATTTATGGTGACTACTTCGTTTTTTAGGTTAAAGAACGAGGAGAATCAAAAACTACAAAAATTTTCAATTGATATTATGAATGAAAGCCACGTTATAGAAGTCATGAATGAACTTGAACTTGAAAATAAAGATACGTACATGTATGGGTTTGGAAATGACGAGAAACTAGATATTGGAAATATTGTAAAGTTCCATTTGAAATTATGGAATGAGAAAAAGATTGATTATGTTCTTACGACAATTAAAGAAGTTGAAACTACGTTAATAGAAAAAGGTGTCTTATGTTATCGGATGAAGATTCCAAATAGGAATTTAGAAAGAGCAATTGAAGAGGCCAAAATGAAAGGTGAGTTAAAGGTTAGTAAAAGCTCACAAATAGTTGTAGGTATTATTAAAGTGAAAAACTTTGATAATATTATTACAGAAAAAGGTGAATTTTACGGTCAAGAACTGCTCTTAAGACTCCATCAATTATTACTTAACTTTAGTCACAGTGTATATGCTTCTATTATTAATAACGGTAACAATAACTTTGTGATTTTTGGAACTAGGGGAATTCTTGACTATGCTACAAATAATTATCAGGACTTTCCACTTGTCCGTGATATCGAAGATGAATTAAAAGCAGCTGTCAATTTTGGGTTCGGATTTGGTTTAACAGCCAATCAAGCGGATAGGAATGCAAAAATGGCCTTTAGACAAGGAAAGCTTTCTGAAGGAAGTAGTTGCTATATAGTGGATGAATTTAGTGAAGTTATTGGTCCTTTAGGGGATCGAAAAATCAATGTTAATTCAAAACTATTCAGAAAAATGACTGAAGTTACTGGGTTTAGCAATGAAATGATAATTAGATTATCCGAGTTTTATCATCTTCGAAATAATACGCCTTTCTCTGCAGAAGTTTTAGCAGATTATAATAATGTAACAAAGCGGAGTGCAGAACGAATGATTCGTAAACTATTGGACAATGAAGTAGTAAGCATTGTAGGCGAAGAAAAGCCTTATCAACAAGGGCGTCCGAGACAGTTATACCAATTTAGTATGGGAGATGAATTGAGTGTTAAGTAAAATAGTGAAAGTAAACACGTATATAATAGAAGTACCTTTACAAAACGAATGGAAGATATCGCTTTATGCTGCAAATACTAGAAGGCATGCGATAACGGAAGTAATAACCTCCGATGGTATTCGAGGTTATGGTGAAGCATCGCCTTCTCCAGCATTTATGGGTGAAACTGCAGATACAGTTAAGTTAGTAAATGATCTCTACTTAGGACCCGCTGTTTTAGGTAAGGGTGTTAATGAATTAAGTATAATCCATGAACAAATGAATGCAGTTATTCATGGACATAGTGCGGCAAAATCTGCGGTTGATATCGCGATTCACGATGCTTGGGGTAAAACCCTGAACCAACCTGTTTATGAATTAATTGGTGGAAAGTATCGAGATGAAATTCCACTTGCATATGTAGTTGGTATAAAGGATGACCAAAGTGCTTATGATGAAGCGATGCAAAAAATAGAAGAAGGCTTCTCTGTTATTAAAGTAAAGGTTGGTAGAGAACCCAAAAGAGATGTTCACTTAGTTCAGTTAATCAGAAAAGCTATAAGTGATTCTAAAAAAGAAGTTAAAATTCGATTAGATGCTAACCAAGGCTATAATGTTCCAGATGCAATCCGTGTAATCAGGGAATTGGAGACAACGGGTGAGCTTGAGTCAGTGGAACAACCAGTTAAAAAGTCTGATTTAAAAGGACTAAGAGACATTAGAAGAGCTGTAGATACACCAATCATGATTGATGAAACAGTTTTTGGTCTTGAGGAAGCATTGTTCGCAATTCAATATGAATGTGCTGATATTATTAACTTGAAAATTTGTAAGGTGGGCGGTATTCACCAATCTAAAAAGATTGCAGCGATTGCTGAGGCCGCGGGTATTACGTGTGCAATTGGGAGTAATCTAGAACTCGGTATTGGAATTGCTGCAAGTATGCATGTAGCTGCAAGTACACCTGTAATTAGTAGGCATAATGATTTCATCTGTGGTGCATATCTCCATACACATGACTTAACCACAGTTCCCGCGAAAGACTTGGTAAGTGATGGAAAAATGAAAGTAGTTAATGGCCCTGGATTAGGAATTGAGTTTAATATGGATCTTATTTCTAAGTAACACGCTGATACATTCAATATAAATTTATTTGAATGAATTATTGATTTAGGAAAGAGGTATTCTATGAAAATCAATATAGATAGACTTATGCAAGAGATCCAGGACTATGGTAAATATGGAGAAGAGCAGAATAATGGGATAACACGTCCTAGCTTTTCAGATGATGATTATATAGTAAGAGAACTGTTTATTAATCAATTGGAAGCGTTAAATTTATCTGTGAAAGTAGATCCAATTGCGAATATATGGGCCACTTTAAAAGGTAATGGTAAATCGGACTCTCCAATCGTTATAGGGTCCCATCTAGATACCGTGCCTAACGGTGGTAAATTTGATGGGGCGTTAGGTGTTCTCGTTGCTAAAGAAATAATTCAAACGCTACAAGATAATCATGTATCTCTAAAACATGATTTAGAAATCGTATCCTTTACAGCTGAAGAGCCAAATGATTTTAATTTGTCAACAATGGGAAGTCGAGCACTGACTGGAAAACTGAGTTATTCAGAGTTGGTTAAAGCGATGGATTCAAATGGAGTAAAGTTGTCTGATGCTGTATTGAAAGCGGGAGGTAATTTAGAGGACCTTTCGAAAATTAAGAGAGATGATTTAGCAGCCTACATTGAATTACACATTGAACAAGGAAAGAGGCTTGAGAAACAGGATCTTTCGATTGGGATTGTGGATCAAATCGTAGGCATATATCGAGACAAGATAGAAGTGCTAGGCGAACCAAATCATTCAGGAACAACGATGATGGAAGACCGAGTAGATACATTAGTGGCGGCAAGTGAGATGGTCATTGCCGTAGAGAAGGTTGTTTCTAAATTTAACTCTGATGCAGTAGCGACGGTAGGTAAGTTAGATAATTTTCCAAATGCTGCGAACATTATACCTGGACGAGTCGATTTCATCTTAGAAATCCGGTCGTCAAGTAAACAAGAGCGCGCGGAAATAAGAAAAAAGATTTATAAGGAATTCGCACTTATTCGAGACCGGCGTAAAGTGAAAATCAACATTGAAACAATATTAAATCAAGAAGAATGCACATTTGACGGAGATATTGTTCAATACCTCCAACGCGCAGCCGATTCATTGGGAATCCCTTATACAACCTTTGGTAGCATGGCTGGGCACGATGCTACACACATGGCTGATAATACAAAATCAGCGATGATCTTTGTGAAAAGCATCGATGGTAAAAGCCACTGTCCTGAAGAATACAGTCGTTTAGATGATATTGAAATAGCTGCAAACACATTATTACAAGCTGTTTTGATAGCGGATAACGAATTGGACTAAGATGCTATTCTCGAAGTATTTAAAACTATGTCTATAAAGAGGAAGCCCTACAATGAAAAGTTTTTTATTTTTCTCTATTTGTCGTGATAGATGAACGCGACAAGGTATGAACTATATAAAACCGAATAACTGCATGCATAAATCAATTTGAAAAAGAGCGTCCATTTGGGCGCTTTTTTGTTTGTTCTGGATTCTATGAAACGCAAGTGTTAGGCACCAATATCATTATGGATTTCAGAATGGTTTAGTTCAAAAGTGTATGAAATGCGCACAATTAAAATAATATTATGAATCTTTCGGAAATAGTATTGACATAACCCGAATACTTAGTTTATAGTAAGTGTTAGTTAGCGAAAAGTTGTATATTATTGTCGTTAAGTGAGGATTCTGAATGGGGAAATATTTAAAAGTAAGTGTTTCATCAATCAGGACTGTTTAAAAAAGGGGGTAGTTTGAAACTTTGATAAAACACAAACAACATATATACGCAATGTAGAAAACTAAAGACTAATAGAACTGTTTTAATTGGGCGAGTACGTCAAGTGAGTCCTAAGAATGATAGTAGATCTTTTTCAGTAATAGCTTTGTATTCGTAATTTGACTCAAACAGAAGTTACTTTATATGGAAATGAATATGTGAAATATAAGTTCGAATCTGTAATTAATTATCACTGTAGACCTTTCGTTTAGTACACAATCATTGAAGCAATATTAGCAATTAATCTATTTTGAAATGCTTTATGTTGTCATAAAAAGGAGTGAGGTAATGGGAAAGAAGAAAAGTTGGTTATGGATATGTCTATTGTTCATTTTGTGTTTGATTATTAGTGCGTGTTCGGGGGAAAAGGATCAAGATGTAGATGCAAAAGAGGACGACACACAAGACGAGAATGATATAACTGAAGAAAATAATCCTACTCGAGGCGGCACACTTAGCTTTGCATTCAATGCTCAACCGCCTACCTTAGACCCTGCTGCTACAACTGCGACTGCGACACGTGATATATCTAGAAATATTTTTGAGCAGCTTGTTACGTTTGATAGCAACATGAATGTGCAACCTATGTTAGCAGAATCATTTGAAGTAGATGTTGAAGGGAACAAGGTAGTTTTTAAACTACGAGAAGGCATAAAGTTTCATAATGGAGAAGAAATGACTCAGGAAGATGTTATTGCATCTATGGAAATGTGGGCTGGAAAGTCAGCCCAAGCCAAATCCTTTTTGGAAGGGATTACATTCGAATCAGGTGATGATAACACAGTCGTTGCTCAACTCGAAAAAACAGGTTCAATTGATATGTTTGTCTTTGCGGACGTCACACAAATAGCAGCCATTATGCCGAAGGAAATTGTGGAAGCTGCTACTGAAAGTGGAGTTACTGAATATATTGGGACTGGACCTTACAAATTGGAAGAATGGCGACAGGATCAACATATAAAGTTGACACGATTTGAAGATTACCAATCTCGTAATGAGCCAGCAGATGGTTTGTCGGGTGAGAAAAATGCCTATGTTGATGAAATTGTTTTTGAATTCGTAACAGACCCATCTACTCGTGTATCGGGATTACAAGCAGGTAATTATCATATAGGGAACTTCATTCCTTATGATAATGCGGAACAACTAGAGAAGGATACTGAAGTTGAAAACAGTATAAATCAAGCCTCTTTTCCTGGTATTGTCTTTAATAAAAAGCAAGGGTTATTCAGTAATATACTTATGCGTAAGGCGGTTGCTGCTGCATTAAATATAGAGGATTTGATGTTTGCAACTTATGGAAACGAAAAATTCTTTGGCTTGAATCACGAGCTAATGCTTAAGGAACAAACGGATTGGTATACTGACGCAGGAAGCGATCAATATAACCAAAAAGATCCAGAAAAAGCAAAAAAACTTTTAGAAGAAGCTGGATATAAAGGGGAAGAGATAAGAATTCTGACTTCCCGTGAATATGACGATTACTATACTATTGCTGTAGTTACTCAACAACAACTGAAAGAAATTGGTATGAATGTCACTCTTGAAGTTTATGATTGGTCATCAGTTCTTGAAAAAAGAGCAAATCCAGATGCGTATGAGATGTTCATAAGTGGTTGGGCTTTAAGACCAACTCCAATTCAATATCCTTTTTTAGATTCTCAAGCCGAATGGCCTGGGTGGACAGCAAGTGATGAGATGGACCGACTTATTGAAGAAATAATAAATGCAACCAACCAAGAAGAAATAGTAGCGTTAACTGCAGAATTCCAGAAAGAGTTCTGGGACTATCTACCGATAATCAAACCCGGTAATAGTGTAGAAATATCATCGTATCGTACAGAGATTGAAGGGTTTGATTATTTAGTTGGACCTATACTGTGGAATGTTACCATTAACGAATAAAAAAGTAGGGGGGAATTGCTGACAATCCCCCTCCCTAGTTTAATTTTTAACTGTAAATAACTTATTCTAATTGGAAAAAGGAGCAGAAAATCTTGAATACCGCGAATGAAAAATTAAGTATAGCGCTTACGGGTGACAGTATTATTTCACGTCCTATATCTGTTCACAAAGATGAAAAGACAATCGCTCTATACAATAAAATAAAAGAGGCAGATGTAGCTTTTACAAACTTGGAAGTACTGCCTAATGATTTCACTGGCTATCCAGCAGCCCGGAGTGATGGCGCTCATTTTGCTGCGCATTCATATGTGATGGATGACTTAAAAGAATTAGGTATCAATTTATATTCATGTGCGAACAATCATGCATTGGATTATGGGGTAGAGGGTCTACTCTCTAGTATGGCTGAACTAGACAAAAGAAGTCTTTCGTATGCTGGAGTCGGAAGAAATCTTACCGAGGCGAGAATGCCTGTTTACCACACTACATCTGAAGGTACAGTGGCCATGATTGCTTGTACTTCCACATTTTTTGAAGAACAAGCTGCAGGAGAAGAGAGACCGGAAGTACAAGGAAGACCAGGAGTAAATCCTTTAAGATTTGATGTTGAATATGAAGTGACGGAAGAACAAATGAAGTCTTTAAAAGAAATATATGAAGACTTAGGGCTTGAGGCACACCGACGTGAATTTATTCACTTGGGGTTTGGATCTGAGCCGGAAGACTCCGAGATACTACCTTTTACCGATTCAAATTTACGTGTAGCAGGAACTTTAAACGCCAACTTTCGTACTGCAAATTCAGCAAAGGTTAGAACTAAGCCGAATGAAAAAGACATGAAAGATATTTGTAAATGGGTAAAAGAAGCTAAATCCAGAGCAGACGTCGTAATTGTAAGTTTACATGCCCATGAGCAAGGAGAGTCTAGGGAACATCCAGCTGAATTCATTAGAGAGTTTGCACATACTATTATAGATGCAGGGGCGGACATGATAGTAGGTCACGGACCACATTTACTGCGTGGGCTAGAAATTTACAATGAAAAACCTATTTTCTATAGCCTCGGTAATTTTATTGGTCACAATGAACTAATATATAAGCTACCATATGATTCCTATAATCGATTTAAAGTGGACCCCTCTTTAACTCCAAGTGAAGTATTTCACTTGCGTAGCGATGGGGGGAAGAGAGGGTTTCCGGGTAACGATATTTATTGGAAAAGTATTATGCCGGTTTGCCATTTTGAAGCCGGTAAACTTAGTAGCATTGAAATATTTCCGGTGTCTTTAACAAAAGGAGATGTTCCATTTAAAAGAGGGCGGCCTTATTTATCTGAAAAAGAGGCTGGGAAAAAAATCTTAGAAAGTTTTAGTGAATTATCAACTGAATTTGGCACAATAATGAAAATCGATGATTCAGGAAAAGCGATTGTGAATCTTTCATCAAAAATACCAAGTTCAATATAATTCGTTTGACTCTACTTAGTTTATACTAAGATGTGTGAACAGTCTTACTAAAACTTATAGGAGGGTCATCATCATGAAGATTCGTATCGCTGCTTTTGGATCGGATTCTATGATTGAAAGAGTAAGCCGGTATGTACCTCATTTTCAAGGGGTTGAATTGATACCATACGTATATGAAACTATTGAAGAAAGTATAGAGTTAGTACGCAGTGCTAAAGGTGTTGACGTTCTTCTTTTTACAGGTTCAATACCATACACATTATCTAAACACGTGTTTGAAGAAAAAGGGATACCTGCAGTTTACGTTCCACTTGACGAATATGTTGTTGTACTCACTTTGTTCAACGTGAAATATCATTTACGGCATAAGAAATTCTCTCTTGATATTTTAGATAATGTTGATATTTATGAGATATTTGGCGAGGTTGGCTTAGACCATGAAGATGTATATATAAAGAATTTAAGTACTATTAATGATCATGAAGGAAAACGAATTTATGAAGAAATTATACAATTTCATGAAAAACTATGGAATGATGGGAAAATAGAAATTGCAGTTACTTGTATTAGTATCGTATATAAAGCACTTAGTAAAAAGGGTATTCCTGTAATTCGAATGAACCATCCACAAAAAACAATTAAAGATACATTTAGACAAGCGATGATGCTTGGAAAATTGGAAGTTAGTAAGAAAGCACAAATCGTAGTAGGAATTGTTTCCATAGATAATTATCAATCACACGTAATTGAGAAAGGTAATTATTTTGCAGAGAGTAATTCCTTATTACTGCACCAATTGCTCCTGGATTTTAGTACTGAGATTGATTCTTCGTTGCAACAGGTCGGAAAGGATAAATTCATTATTTACGGGACAAAAGGGTCATTCGAAATAATTACAAACAATTACAATGACCTTTCTGTTCTTTTTAAAATAAAAAAGCTTATAGATATGAAAGTAAATGTTGGATTTGGATTTGGATTAACAGCAAAAGAAGCGGAATATAATGCCCAAATTGCTCTGCACTATTCATCTGAAAGTAAAGATAAAACGTGTGCTTATATCATGAATGTTGATAAAAGTCTGCTAGGACCGTTAACGCAAAGTACAACAGAAAATACTCAGGGTACAGAAGAAAAGTTTGATTTTGACTATATAATTGAAATAAGCACTAGTAGTGGTATTAATATGAAAAATATTCGGAAGATAGTTGAATTTTGTAAGCTAAGAAACTATAAATCCTTCTCAGCAACTGAACTTGCCGAATATATGCAAATCAGCCGCCGCAGTGCAGAACGTTTTACGAAAATCCTATTAGACTCAAATCATTTGAAAGTTGTAGGAGAAGAACGTGTTTCTCAAATAGGCAGGCCAACAACATTATTTGAACTTATTGTAAAAATCTAAGCTTGTACAGCTTAGATTTTATTTTATAATACTCGACTTATTCTGATGCCATATGAAGTTTTCGTGCAGATAAAGACTTGTGAAGTAGATTTAAATATGAATCGAGGAGTGACGGTGTATGCTGAAAGTGAAATCGGTTGTTAAGACTTATCTAGATGAGAACAGGAGCAAATTTGAAGAAATAAGCAAATACATTTGGGACCATCCCGAAACACGGTTTGTGGAGTTTGAATCGGCAAAATATCTTGCAGATACATTGGAAGCGGAAGGATTCAAAGTTGAAAGAAATGTCGCTGGAATTAGCACAGCTTTTGTGGGAACGTTTGGTGAAGGTGCTCCCTATATCGGTTTTCTCGGTGAGTTTGATGCATTGTCCGGCCTAAGTCAGAAAGCGGATGTAACTGAGTGCGAATCGCTAGAGGGCGATGACGTGGGGCATGGTTGTGGCCATAATCTTCTTGGAACAGGTGCTTTATCTTCAGCGTTTGCTGTGAAAGCCTATATGGAGGAAAAAAGTCTTCCTGGAACGATACAGTTTTTCGGATGCCCTGGAGAAGAAGGTGGTTCTGGTAAGACATTTATGACTCGGGATGGGATATTCGATCATCTTGACATCGCATTGACGTGGCATCCATCAACCGTGAATGCTGTGATGAGTTTGTCTTCACTTGCGAATTATCAAGTTTATTTCCGGTTCAAAGGGGTTACTTCCCATGCAGCTATTTCACCACACCTAGGACGTAGTGCACTTGATGCAGTTGAATTGATGAATGTTGGAGTCAACTACTTAAGGGAGCATGTCATCCCAGAAGCGCGTATGCATTATGCAGTGACCAATACGGGCGGTTTTTCTCCAAACGTCGTACAAGCGGATGCAGAAGTTCTTTACTTAATTCGTGCACCAAAAGTTAGTGAAGTTGATGAAATCTACAAACGTGTATGCAAAATTGCAGAAGGGGCAGCTCTTATGACGGAAACAAATTTAACGATTGTCTTTGACAAAGCATGTTCGAATTATATACCGAACCGTGCACTTGAAGAAATTTTATTTGATAAACTGGTGGAAGTCGGTCCGGGTGAGTCTTCCGAAGCTGATAAAACCTTTGCCAAAGGGATTTGGAATTCTTTATCAGAAGTTGAGCAGGATAGTTCTGTCGACTTGATGAAGGGATTTGGTTATTCAGGTGACGGTACTGAATTTGAAGGTAAATATTTATGCGAAACAATTTCTCCATATGTCGCCACTGATGGAATTCTTCCTGGATCTACAGATGTAGCTGATGTAAGCTGGGTTGTTCCGACTGCACAATGTACAGTATCTACATCAGCAATTGGCACACAACTCCATACGTGGCAGATGGTCGCACAGGGAATCAACTCATTTGCACATTCTGGAATGTTGCGTGCTGGTGAAGCAATGGCTCTGACGGCAATTCAAATTCTTGAAGACCCTGAACTACTAGGTCCTATTAAAGCTGAACATGCGTTAAAGCTTGCAAAGACTCCTTATGTTTGCCCAATTCCTGAAGGTGTAAAACCGTCCGGACTGAGAAGTTAAGGCTTGAGATGGCCAAGATGGCTGTAGATATTTTAGAGGCATAATAGGGGTTAACATAAAGAGGAGGCATATAAAGATGGAGAAACAGGATGAAAATAGTATGAAGTTATTGGTTAGTAGGGGTGATGCCCCCAGTGTTCCAGATCGGGCCGCAAAAGGT
Source organism: Sporosarcina siberiensis (assembly GCF_042681925.1). NCBI lineage: Bacteria > Bacillati > Bacillota > Bacilli > Caryophanales > Caryophanaceae > Sporosarcina > Sporosarcina siberiensis. The sequence continues at coordinate 6,268 of NZ_JBHUGI010000034.1, read as the reverse complement.
GCGGTATCGAGATGGCTTCAGACTGATTCAGTTCGCATGCGCTTAATTACATTTCCTCCGGGATATGAAGGGGATCATGTTTGCTATAAAGGGCATTCAATTTATGTTATTTCAGGACTTTATAAAATGGATTTAGGCGATTCACAGTTGGAGTGGCGTGAAGGAGATGCCTTTATCATTCCGGACGATGTACCACATCGCTCATTCAATCCTGGTGAATCTGAAGCGAAAATAATTATGTTTGACAATCATACATGAATAATGAAAGATATTTACTGATTTTATAGATACTATCTCATAAGGCTGATCAGAATATTTTTTACAGGCCACCCTTAGTCAAGATTTGGCATCTTTGGAGTTTTATCAATCGAAATTTTTTTACATTTCGTAGGGTTTGATACAATTAATATCGGGCATTGTTGGCATTCTTCCTTAACCTTTACCTGTTTTTGTGTTCATACATTGACGGTTAAGGTTAAGTGGAGTGTCTAGCAAGTCCTGTTTTATGTACATGAGATTCCTATACATAGCTCATTATTATTCTGGTAACTATTTCAAGGGAACACAAAAAGTAGAAGTGGAGTGATATTTAATGGGTCAGTTATCCGATGGCGAGAGTACTTGGGTTATTAATCATGCCCGGTCTTCCGAATACAATGAAAAAGAATTATCCTATTTCAGTAAGGATGAAATCAATAAAGTATTGAAGTTTCAAAAAACTCATCCTTTATATACGAATACACCTTTAGAGTCTTTACCAAGTTTAGCAGATTATTTATCAGTCGCAGAGATAAGAGTGAAAGATGAATCTCAAAGATTTGGACTAAATGCATTTAAAGTTATGGGTGGAATTTATGCTATCGGAAAGTATTTAGCTGAGAAGTTAGGAAGAGATATTGAAAGTCTTTCATTTTCAGAATTACAATCATCTGAAGTGAGAGATCAACTAGGTGATATTACTTTTATTTCAGCAACGGATGGAAACCATGGTCGTGGAGTAGCCTGGGCGGCAAGAGAACTTGGTCAAAAGTCAGTAATCTATATGCCTAAGGGCTCTTCAAAACAACGTTTGAATGCGATTCGCGAGGAAGGTGCCACGGCGGCAATTACAGATGTTAATTACGATGAAACAGTTCGAATTTGTGCGAAGTTGGCTGAGGAGAACGGATGGGTAATGGTGCAGGACACTGCTTGGGAAGGCTACGATGAAATTCCGCTTTGGATTATGCAAGGATATTCCGCAATCGCTCAAGAAATTATTGAGGAGATGGAAGTTCAAAAGGAAAAGCCTCCCACTCATATTTTTTTACAAGCAGGTGTAGGATCTTATGCAGCTGGTATTGGAGCTTACTATACACAATATTACAGAGATGATCCGCCAAAAATCGTAGTTGTTGAATCGAATCTTGCAGATTGTTATTATCGTTCATTTTCAAATAGTACAGGTACTATGGAAATTGTATCCGGCGATATGAACACGATAATGGCAGGACTAGCCTGTGGTGAGCCAAATAAACGCGCATTTCGGATTTTAAAACAGTATGCATGGGCATCTTATTCCTGTGCAGACCATATAGCTGCCCTTGGAATGAGAGTTCTAGGAAATCCACTTCTAAATGACCCTAAAATTATTTCAGGTGAATCGGGTGCAGTACCTTTAGGTTTATTATTTTATCTTCGAGCATTCGAAAATCGTAAAGCATGTGAAGAATTACGATTAAATGAAACTTCTAGGATTCTACTTATTAGTACAGAGGGAGATACGGATTATCAATCCTATTTGGATGTAGTTTGGAAAGGTTTCTATCCAAACGAATAATAGATACAAAAAACTAGAGATTGTATAGTGTTGACAGAAAGGAAGCTACATTCAGTCTTTGGATTGTGCTAAGAGCTTGTCAGAATTACTAGCCACTCGGGCGAACACAACGAAAAGGTTGTATTGTCATTTACACATATGAATGTTTTCCCTCCTAAATTGTCCATAAAGGATATTTCACTCGATTTGTCGTATGATAGATGAAAGAAATAGGAGGGATTATTCATGACGAATGAACAAGAAAACAAACTATCGGATATGCTGTTGCAAAGTCTTTATGATTATCATTTTGCTAATGATGGTGGGAGTTATCACTTACCCAAAGCAATGGTAGAGGCAGAGCCCAGCAGCAAAATCGCTATTGATTATCTTATCGAACAGGACTATGCCGTAGATAATGGGCAAGGGACAGATAATCTAGTTTTATCCATAACACCACAAGGCATGGACTATATAAAAAACAAATAACTGCAAGCATCGATTCACAAAAAGAAGCGTCCATTTGGGCGTTTTTTTGTTTGTCTAGTCTGGGTGGTGACAGTCCCTTTTACAACTTCAACACTATTCATAATTGTCGAACCCCTTCGCGGCGTTAAATGTTGTAATGGTTTACTAGGTATACTTTTACTGTGAAGGAGAAGTTATACGACGTTTTATGCGCCAAATATAGGTCAGATTAAACAGGTCATGGATAAGAACAATTTTTTTGAATTGACCAAATTAACAATACGTTGAATACATCTTTCCAGTCAAGTGTCTTCCAGCCAAGTAAAAGGCAGGGAGGCACTTTTTTGTTTTAGGTACATAATCGAGATACACGCGACTAGCATATGTGAAAAAGTAGAAGGAGATAGGAATTTGTCGATTACATAGAAAACAGCTCGACTTATTGTTCTCTGTACTTAATAAATAGGATATACTTATGAAACACTTGTACATTCATCTTCAATGTGGCGAAATGAATGTATTCACGTTTCTTAAGGAACTTTGAATTGAAAAGGGGGATTTTAGTATGAAAGAGGTAAAAGATAAAAAGTATGTTGATATTTGGGGAGATAACGTAGATTTAAAAGATCTGTGTATTTCTATGGGAATCTCTATTCTTTTCACTCTTGGCGGTTTTTTGATTGCACCGGGCGAAGCCCCTCAGCCGTTAATCTTCGGACTGGTTGGGGGTTTGATTGCATTTGTCATCAACTTTTTTATCATTAAACCGAAAAGGACACTCACTGTTGAGGGAGAGGAGAAAAACTAATGGATGCGTCGATCATCATTCAAATGATACTAGCGAGTTTTGGGGCTGCGGTTCTCTATACCGTTATCGGAATCGCTCCTGGAACAGATGAAACCGCGGTTCTTGCGCCTGTTACATTGGCACTCGTTTTACTAGGGACATCCCCTTATGTAGTATTGGCTTTCTTCATGTCCGCAATTGTCGCAAAGAAGCTGACAGACTCAATACCAGTAGCCATCGCAGGTATCCCTGGGGGTGTAATGTCCGCGCCAATGGTCGAACATGCCATGGTTTTAAAGGAACATGGATTGCCGGATTTGAGTATTCGAAAAATGGCTTCAGGATCCGTTATTGGAACGATTATTGCAATACCAGCGAGTTTTTTAATTGCCAGCCTTATTCTTCCTATTGCAGGTAAAATCAGCGGTCATGCCGGACTTATTTTCTTTATTGGAGCAATATTCCTAGCACTTATGACGAAGAATAAATTATTATCCTTATCCATTATTGTTCCATTTGCACTTCTTATTCAAGGATTGCGTCATCTGTATTGGGGATTGGAAATTATTCCACCGACTCAAACCGTTTTCATTTCATTTTTCCTAGGAATTACGATCGGTCCAATCATCTTTAAGCTGTTTGAACTGTTGGATAAAGACTATCGAAAAGAGCAACCCGTACTTGGAAATAAAGAAATATATTTGAAAAAGTCGGCTCCCTTAAAAGGATTTCCGAATCCATTTAAAATCTTAACAAAAAAGGAAATAGGTACGGCTACCCTCGGAAGTATATTGGGAACCGCTACATTCTTTTTATCTCCTGTTGGAATGACGGTTTTTCTTGGGGAGTTTTTGACGCGACATATTAAAGATCCGATAAAGAGAGCTTCCCGAGCCATTTCAACAATGGATGCGCTCACGAATGCCTCTTATATTGCGGGTACTTTGGTTCCACTTCTTGCGATTGGATTGCCGTTATCTCCTATGGCCATCGGACCGGCAAGTGCGTTATTCAATGCACCGCCTGTCTTTACGCCGGAACATAATATTCATCATATCCTTTCAATGAGTGAAATTATGATAGTTACAATTATCGGAGCATCCATCGCAATTCTGGTCACCTATTACGCGACGATTAAATTCTCAAGTGAAATTAGTAAATTTGTCTTTAAAAAAGTTCCACACGAAGCATTGATTGGTTTATTCGCAGGACTTGTCGTAATGCTTGCCTATATGGACGCGGGTTGGATCAACATTTTCGGAGTGATGCTTGTTGCACTCGTATCGGGTCTTCTTCATAGACACGGCGTAAATTACGGTGTCATGTTCATGGTGTTGTACGCTGCACCGTGGTTATTGGGTTTGTTTGGTTAATACGAGTTGAGGAAGGTCACTGTATCCAATGGATATGGCGACCTTTTTTGATTGGTGCCGAAGGGTCTTCTGAAGCGTGAAGTCTGATATAATAGATTTATTAATTAATTATAGCTATCTGTACATAATTAATAGTGATATGAGGAGTGAAAAATGGATGAATATGTCGAAGATTGAAAAACTCACTGAGGATAAAAAAGAGGAATATTTGGAACTGCTCTTTACATTTTTGAGACAAAAGAGCATAAGTGCACAAAATATAGGGATGGACGAGGCTTCTCTAATGCTTCAGAAAATGATGGAGGAAGTAGGAATCAAAACGCAGCTGCTCCCTACAAAAGGTCATCCGGTTGTGTACGGTGAAATTATGAATGACCCTGCTTATTTCACATTGTTAATCTACGGTCATTACGATGTTCAAGCGGCGGATCCATTAGAAGAATGGGACAGTCCGCCATTTGAGCCAACAATCCGTATCGGCAAAATCTACTGTCGTGGTGCCGGTCTGTCGTGGTGCCAGTCACTCACACGATCCGGACACTATTCTGACAACGGTGTACTACTGTTGCTGATTTAAGTTAAATTCCTTTGTTGATTTCAATCAAATTCCCCGCGGGGTCACGAAAATAGGCAACACGCATACCCCATTCAGGTGCGTCATGTGGTTCCTTTACAAATTCAACATCCTTGTTTTTCAATTGATTGTACGTTGCGTCAACGTCATCAACTCTAAAAATGATGGCAACCCGATCATTAACACTGAATTCATGCGACGTACGCAAATCTTCAAGAGGTTCACTCACTATTGGAGGTTCCAACGCAATATTGATATCGCCCGTTTGAAACTCAGCAAACGGTGTATCTTCATTTTCATAAAGGACTTCAAGCCCGAGAATATCCCGGTAAAATAAAAAGCATTCTCGAATATTCGGCACTAATAAGCGTACATGTGAAATTTTCAAACGATTCCCTCCATAAAATATATTTTTCACTTACTATTTATTCTACCTGTTTCGTTCCGGTCTCGTAAATAGATTTTTTCGATAATATAGAATAGCTTGAATAACACAGTTGTTGGAGCGAGAGTAAATAGTGGGACAACGCAATATATCACGGATCAGTTCGGAAAGTACAAATCTTTAATTGAGATGAGTGAATGTAGCCAATGGATTTAAGATTATTTGAGAAGGATGACCTTTTGAAGTGTACTAGATTATTTGTTGATGTCTTTAATCAAGAGCCGTGGAATGATAAGTGGTCAGAAGAAATGGCTGAGAAGTATTTACTTGATTACACGAATACTCCCGGATTTCTGGGGATTCTTGCTGTCGAAGGGGACGTGATCATTGGATTTATTTTCGGCGCCCATAGGGTTTGGTGGAGTGGAAATGAATTCTTTATTAATGAAATGTGCGTAAATGCTGAGAAACAAAAAAACGGGATAGGATCAATGCTTTTGAATTATCTACTAAAAGAACTTGATTCAGAAAATGTGAGCAACTTATCGTTATTAACGGATAGAGGGATTCCAGCGGAGGCATTTTATAAGAAGAATGGATTTATAGAAATAGACAGATTAATGTTCTTAAGTAGGGACGTATAAGTGTTTGAACTGGTGGGGCCTTAACTTTTTTCCGTGAGCATAAAGTCACGTTTTGCGGATATGTATGTAAAAGGTGCGGATATAATGCTCGAACTGTCGGATATCCGTCCAAAAGGTGCGGATAAAAAATCTTGAAGTCAAGTCCATAGTCTTGTGTACTTTTCCTTAATCGTGTTTTCAACTTTTCACTTTGTATATAGAATTCACACGAAGCTAGATAACTCGCGACTTTACTTGGA